>DATAPF010000497.1:0-10885 GCA_036265355.1 Kofleriaceae bacterium
CCGCGCCCGCGACGCCACCCAGGCCGTGGCCCTGGCCGCCACGCGCGATCGCGACGCCGCGCGCGCGACCCAGCAGGCGGCCGAGCGCGATCGCGACGCCGCCCGGATCGCGCGCGAGGCAGCCGACCGCGATCGCGACGCCGCCCGGGCCGCCGCGGTCGCCGCCGAGGGCGATCGCGACGCCGCGCGGTCGCTCGCGGCGGCGGCCGAGCGCGAGCGCGACACGGCGCGCGCGGCCCAGGCGGCGGCCGAGAAGGAGCGCGACGCCGCCGCGGCCGCGCGGTCCGGCGCCGAGAAGGAGCGCGACGAGGCGCGCCACCGGATCACCGAGCTCGAGCAGCGGCTGCACGAGCGCGCCCGGGAGCGCGACCGCGAGCCGGCGCCGGCGCCGTCCGAGCCCGCAGCGCCGCCGGACCGGACCCCGTCCGCGTCGCCGCCGCCGTCGCTCGACCGCGCACCGGCCGCAGCGGCCGATCCGGGCAAGCCCTCGAGCCCGTGAGCCGAGGACCGGACCGCGATCGACGAACCGGTCACCGGGTGGACAGCCGCAGATCGCCCGGGCGCTCGTCGGGCTCGAGCCGCCAGCCGGGAGCGAGGGTGAGGGTCCAGCCATCGCCCGCGGTCGTGCCGCCGGACGCCGGGGCCGGGACGACGACCGCGCTCCCGTCCGCCTTGATCAGCGCACCACCGCCGGTGACCTCGAGGACGCCCCAGTCGTCGACGAGGCGCAGCGTGGGATAGACCGAGCCCGGCGCGCCGATCGGCTGGACGGTGTCGGGATCGAACGCGAAGTGCATGTGGACCAGCCGCAGCGTCGCGACCGGGCCGTCGACCAGCCGCTCGCGGTAGCGCCGGACCGCCGCGTCGCGCTCGGCAGCGCGGACATCCTCGGCCGCGCGCAGCGCCGTGCCGCCGTACGCCGCGGCGGCGCGGTCGGCGTCGGCGGGCGGCGCATCGACCGCGGCAGCCAGCGCGTCGCTCAGCGACGCCAGCTGGGCGATCCGGGTGCGCCATCCCGGTGCGTAGCGGTCGAGCAGCAGGCCGAGCGCCGGTCCGGTCGCGTACGCGAACGAGCGGACGAAGCTGCGGACCTCGGCGCCATGCGCGAGAGCGCGCAGCGCCGCGTCGAGCCGCGCGGCGGGGTCGCGCAGGCCGACGACGACGCCGGTGTACTCGGCGAGCCCCTCGTTGCGCTCCAGCCCGTCCTCCTCGGCCGCGCTGCCCGGGAACCGCGATCGGCGGGCTTGCCGGAACGCCAGCGCATCGCCGATCGCGGCGCGTCGCCCGGCCTCGGTGGTCGCGGTCAGCGCCGCGGTCAGCGCCCGCCATTCGAGCTGCAGGTAGTACCTGCCATCGGGGGCGTCGAGCTGCGCGTTGCCGGTGCGGGTGGCCTGCTGGATCGGCAGCTGGTGGGCGAGCCAGTGAAAGCTCTCGTGCATCAGGAGCACCGCGCGCTGCGCGCGATCCGCCGGCAGCGGCCAGCGCAGCTGGATCCAGCGCACGCCGGCCCAGGTCACCGAGGTGTTCGCGGTGTTCTCGCCGGCCGGCAGCACGCCGGCGAACACGCCGCCCTGCGCGACGAGCCGGCGCTCGGCATCGGCCTGGTTGGCGACCACGGCGCGGCTCGCGGGGGCGACCACCATCATCGGGCCGCACAGCGTCCGCCCCCAGGTCAGGCCGTGGTCGGCGGCGCACAGCGCGGCGGCCTCGGCGAGTCGATCGCGCGCTTCGCGCAGCGGGATCGCGGCACGTGCCGGTGCGGCGGCCGGCGGCACCGCCGGGGTCGGGGCGCACGCGATCGCGCCCAGGAACACCACGTACTTCGGGTAGCGCATCATCGATCTCCTGCGAGGCTCCTGCGAGCGGGTGCTGCAAGAACAACCGGCGTCGGAAACCGTATCGCGGCCGGTCGTCTGGCGCGCCGCGCAGCGCCGGGTAGCGCAGGGCGTCGTACAGCGCGCGTCCTGCTCTGCTGTGGGGGCAGGCCGGGCAACCGGCGCCTTGCGCGGTGCGCGACCGCGCGAGGAATGACCGCCGGGCGTGCAGGTGGCACGGGCCTGGCGCATGATACCCGTGGTCATGGTTGTTCCCGACGTTCCGCCGATCCTCGTGCTCGGCGATCCGCGGCTGCGCGTGCGGTGCGAGGCGGTCGAGGCGGTCGACGCCGCGGAGCTCGCGCAGCTGGCGGCCGCGCTGGCCGGGGCGCGGGCCCGGCTCGGCTTCGGCCGCGCGATCGCCGCGCCGCAGATCGGCCTGCCGCGCCGGATCGTGATGGTCGATCTCGGCGCCGGCCCGTTCCCGGTGATCAACCCCGAGATCACGTGGCGCAGCGACGAGCTGTTCGAGCTGTGGGACGACTGCTTCAGCGTGCCGGATCGCCTGGTCCGGGTGCGCCGCCACCGCTCGATCTCGCTGGCGTTCCGCGATCACGCGCTGCGGCCACGGGTGTGGCGCGAGCTGCCGGCCGAGCTCGCCGAGCTGCTGCAGCACGAGATCGATCACCTCGACGGCGTGCTGATGGTGGATCGCGCGATCGACCCTGGCGCGACGCGCCCGGTCGAGCTGCGCGACGAGCTGGTCCCGGCGCGCACCGGCCATCGCCTGTCGCTCGACCGGATCGCCCGGGCAGCGCACACGATCGATCCGGTGTTTCTGCACTCGCCACAGTTCGTGTGCGAGCCGCTCGCCGAGCGCGTCGGGTGCAGGCTCACGCTCAAGGTCGAGACCGTCAACCCGATCCGGTCGTTCAAGGGCCGCGGCGCGGACCATGCGGTCGGCAAGCTGGTCGAGTCCGCGCCCGGCGATCGCACGCCGGTCGAGCGCAGCGAGAGGGGGGGTGGGGACCCTGCCGGCTCGGCCGGCGGGGCGGGGGGCAAAGCCCCCCGTGGGATCGTGTGCGCGAGCGCCGGCAACTTCGGCCAGGGCATGGCGTACGCGTGCCGCCGGCGCGGCCTGCCGATCACCGTGTACGCGGCGACCGGCGCCAACCCGCTCAAGCTCGACCGGATGCGGGCGCTCGGCGCCGAGGTCCGGCTCGCCGGGGCGGATCTCGAGGACGCCAAGCAGATCGCGCGGGCGCACGCGGCCGAGCGCGGCGCGCGGTTCGTCGAGGACGGCGCCGATCCGCACATCGCCGAGGGCGCAGGCACGATCGCGGTCGAGCTGCTCGCCGGCGGCGACGCGTTCGACGCGGTGGTCGTGCCGGTCGGCGACGGCGCGCTGATCAACGGCATCGCGCGCTGGATCAAGGCGGCGGCGCCGGCGACCCGCGTGATCGGCGTGTGCAGCCGGGGCGCGCCGGCGCTGGCCGAGGCCTGGCGGCGGCGGCGCGCCGGGCTGCCGCCGCAGCAGCCTGCCGCGATGCCGGGGACGATCGCCGACGGCATCGCGGTCCGGATCCCGATCGCGGCGTCGGTCGAGGACATGCGCGACACGGTCGACGACCTCGTCGAGGTCGACGACGCCGCGCTGGTCGCCGCGCTGCGCGCGCTGCACGCCCACGCCGGGCTGGTCGGCGAGCCGGCCGGGGTCGCAGGGCTCGCGGCGCTGCTGGCCGGGGCGATCGACCCGCCGCCGCGCGGTGACGCCCGCATCGCGACGGTGATCTGCGGCGGCAACGCGACCCGCGACCAGCTGGCGGCGTTCGACCTCCTCGACTGCGGGGTGCCGGCATGACCGAGCGCAGCCGACCGGCGCCGGCGCCGAGGCGGATCCGGATCTGCTTCGTGTGCCTGGGCAACATCTGCCGGTCGCCGACCGCGCACGGCGTGATGGCGCAGCTGGTCGCCGAGGCCGGCCTGGGCGCCGCGATCGAGATCGACAGCGCCGGGACCGGGGCGTACCACATCGGCGAGCTGCCCGACGAGCGCTCGCGGGGGGCCGCGCGCCGCCGCGGGATCGAGCTGACCCACCGCGCGCGCCAGTTCACCGCCGCCGACCTCGACGGCTTCGACCTGGTGGTCGCGATGGACGGCGACAATCTGAGCCGGCTGCACCGGCTGCGCCAGCTCGCCGGCGACCGCCGCGACCCGCCGATCGTGCTGCTGCGCAGCTTCGATCCGACCGCCGCGTCGGGCGCCGAGGTCCCCGATCCGTGGGACGGCGGCGACGCCGGCTTCGAGCAGGTGCTCGACCAGTGCGAGCGCGCGTGCGCCGGCCTGCTCGCCCACGTCCGGGAGCAGCTGCGATGACGACCCGCGAGTTCACGGGGCGGGGCTGGCCGCGCTGGGCCCAGGAGCTGGTCCGCGCGCTGGGCATCATCGCGCACGCCGAGCCGGTCCCGGGCGGCGACATCAACGAGGCCTGGCAGGTCGAGCTGATCGACGGCCGGCGCGTGTTCGTCAAGAGCCATGCGTCGCCGCCGCCCGGGCTGTTCGCGGCCGAGGCCGACGGGCTGGCCTGGCTCGCCGAGGGTCCGCTGCGCGTGCCGGGCGTGGTCGCGGTCGGCGAGTCGTTCCTCGCGCTCGAGTGGCTGGAGCTCGGCGCGCGCGGCGCCTCGGCGGGCGGGCGGGCGTTCGACGAGCGGTTCGGCCGCGGCCTGGCGCAGCTCCACCGGCTCGGCGCCCCGGCGCTCGGCCACACCCGCCACAACTACCTGGCGACCCTGCCGCAGGACAACGCGCCGGCCCCGGACCTGCCGGCGTTCTGGATCGAGCGCCGGCTGCGCCCGGTGATCGAACAGCTCGGCGATCGCGCGCTGCTGGCCCGGCTCGACCAGCTCGCCGCGCACCCCGACCGGTTCGGCCCGCCCGAGCCGGTCGCGCGGCTGCACGGCGACCTGTGGTGGGGCAACGTCGGCAACCTGCACGGCGAGCCGGTGGTGTTCGATCCGGCGGTCTACGGCGGCCACCGCGAGATCGACCTCGCCATGCTCGCGCTGTTCGGCGGGCTCAGCGACCGGCTGCTCGCCGTCTACGGCGAGGTCTGGCCGCTCGCCGACGGCTGGCGCGACCGCGTCGGGCTGTGGCAGCTCTATCCGCTCGCGTGCCACGCCGCGCTGTTCGGCGGCGGCTACGTCCCCCAGCTCGCCCGCAGCCTCGATACGGTCGCGGCATAGCCTGTAAAGTCGCGGCGTTGGCCGACCCTGGGTTTTGCCGCCCGCCGGTTTCCCCAACCCGCGGGCCGCGTGCTAGAACCGCCCGCCCGGATCGACCGGGCAATCCTCACGACATCCGAGATCCACGGCCGTGACCGTCATCCTCCGGGACTTCGTCCCGGGGGGGAGGTTTCCGTGGATCGCCGACGGTGCCGGCGGCTACCCAACGGAAAGGACTGACAATGGAAACGATGGCAGAAGCGACGGGGCAGAACCCCATCAGCATGCGGGCCTTGCTCGAAGCGGGCGTGCACTTCGGGCACAACACCGGCCGGTGGAACCCGAAGATGAAGCAGTACATCTTCGGCGCGCGCAACGGCATCCACATCATCGACCTCCAGCACACGGTCAAGCTGTTCCGCCAGGCGTTCCAGGCGGTGGTCGACACCACCGGGCGCGGCGAGACCATCCTGTACGTCGGCACCAAGAAGCAGGCCCAGGACGTGATCGTCGAGGAGGCGACCCGTTCGAACCAGCACTACGTCACCCAGCGCTGGCTCGGCGGCACGCTGACCAACTTCCGCACCGTCAAGGGCTCGCTCGAGCGGCTGCGCGGCCTCGAGAAGATGGAGGAGGACGGCACGCTGTTCGCGCTGACCAAGCGCGAGCAGGTGATGATCAAGCGCGATCGCGACAAGCTGATGAAGTCGCTGGGCGGCATCAAGGGCATGTCGAAGCTGCCCGGCATGCTGTTCGTGATCGATCCGCACAAGGAGCACATCGCGGTCGACGAGGCCCGCAAGCTCGAGATCCCGGTGGTCGCGATCACCGACACCAACTGCGATCCGGACCAGATCGACTACGTGATCCCGGGCAACGACGACGCGATCCGCGCGATCAAGCTGTTCGCCGCGAAGATCGCCGACGCGGCGATCCTCGGCACCAAGATCTGGAAGGAGACCGCGCGCAACCGCGGCCAGGAGCGCGAGGAGACCGGCGAGCGCGTGATCCACGTCTCGTCGGGCGGCGATGGCCCGCGCGTCGAGATGTCGACCGGCGGCAGCATGTTCAACCCGGAGGCGTCCGCGTCTCCCGATCAGGAGTCCTGAGTCATGGCCGAGGTGACCGCGACGTTGATCAAGGATCTGCGCGAGCGCACCGGCGCCGGCATGGCCGATTGCAAGAAGGCGCTGACCGAGGCCGGCGGCGACATGGACAAGGCGATCGACTACCTGCGCACCAAGGGCCTCGCCAAGGCCGCCAAGAAGGCCGGCCGCGAGGCGACCGAGGGCGCGGTGGTGTCGTACATCCACGGCGGTGGCCGGATCGGCGTGCTGGTCGAGGTCAACTGCGAGACCGACTTCGTCGCCCGCAACGAGGACTTCCAGGCGTTCACCCGCGAGGTCGCGCTCCAGATCGCCGCGATGAACCCGCAGTTCGTCCGCCGCGACGAGGTCTCGCAGGACGTGATCGACCGCGAGCGCGAGGTCCTGGTGGCCAAGGCCAAGGAGACCGGCAAGCCGGAGCCCGTGGTGCAGAAGATGGTCGACGGCCAGATCACCAAGTGGCTCAAGGAGATCTGTCTGCTCGATCAGACGTGGGTCAAGGACGGCGACAAGACGATCGACCAGGTCCAGCAGGAGCTGATCGCCAAGATCGGCGAGAACATCAAGGTCCGCCGGTTCGTGCGGTTCGAGCTCGGCGAGGGCCTCGAGAAGAAGAAGGACGACTTCGCCGCCGAGGTCGCCAAGCAGGCCGGGCTCGCGCACTGAGCGCCGGGCGGCCCCGCCGGGTCGCCGCGCCGCCGCCGTCGTCACCGTGGCCGCCGCTGCATTGAGCGATCGCCGGCCGTGGCGACCGCCCCGGCGCTGCGGTACATCTTCGCGGCCATGACCAACGCCAAGGCCGAGACCGCGATCACGCCGACGCGCGTGGAGAACTACGCCGACTGGTACCTCGAGGTGATCAAGGCCGCCGACATGGCGGAGCCGTCCGCCGTGCGCGGCTGCATGGTGATCAAGCCGTGGGGCTACGCGCTGTGGGAGCACATCCAGCGCGGCCTCGACGGCATGTTCAAGGCCACCGGCCACGTCAACGCGTACTTCCCGCTGTTCATCCCGGTGTCGCTGCTGGAGAAGGAGGCCGCGCACGTCGAGGGCTTCGCCAAGGAGTGCGCCGTGGTCACCCACCACCGGCTCGAGGCCCGGAACGGCAAGCTGGTGCCGACCGGCGAGCTCGAGGAGCCGCTGGTCGTCCGGCCGACCTCGGAGACCATCATCGGCGAGAGCTTCGCCCGGTGGGTCCAGAGCTATCGCGACCTGCCGCTGCTCATCAACCAGTGGTGCAACGTCGTGCGCTGGGAGATGCGCACCCGGATGTTCCTGCGCACCGCGGAGTTCCTGTGGCAGGAGGGCCACACCGCGCACGCCACCGAGCCGGAGGCGGTCGAGGAGACCATGAAGATGCTCGGGGTCTACGCCGCGATGGCCGAGGACTGGATGGCGATCCCGGTGATCCAGGGCGAGAAGACCGAGGGCGAGCGGTTCCCCGGCGCGGTCCGCACCTACTGCATCGAGGCGATGATGCAGGACCACAAGGCGCTGCAGGCCGGCACCTCGCACTTCCTCGGCCAGAACTTCGCCAGGGCGTCCGGCATCCAGTTCCAGGACGAGAAAGGCGTGCTCGCCCACGCGTGGACCACGTCATGGGGGTTCTCGACCCGCATGATCGGCGCGATGATCATGACCCACAGCGACGACGACGGCCTGGTCTGCCCGCCCCGGGTCGCGCCGCACCAGGTCGTGATCATCCCGGTGATCCAGAAGCCGGAGGTCCGCCAGCAGGTGCTCGACCACTGCGCCCGGCTCGCGCGCGAGATCGAGGCCCAGCAGTTCGCCGGCACGCCGGTGCGCGTCCACGTCGACGCGCGCGACCTGCAAGGCGCTCGCAAGGTGTGGGAGTGGATCAAGAAGGGCGTGCCGATCCGGCTCGAGGTCGGCCCCAAGGACATCGAGAAGGACGCGGTGTTCCTCGGCCGCCGCGACAAGAAGCCCAAGGACAAGCAGTCGATGGCGCGCGGCGAGTTCGTCGCCAGCGTCGCCGCGATGCTGCAGAGCATCCACGACGCGCTCTACCAGCGCGCCGTCGCGTTCCGCGCCGAGCACACCCGCACCATCGACACCCGGGACGAGTTCACCGCCTGGTTCACGGCGCCGCCGACCAGGAACGCCAACGATCCGACGCCGATCCACGGCGGCTTCGCGATGACCCACTTCAACGGCGATCCCGGGCTCGAGGCCCAGATCAAGGACGAGCTCGGCGTCACCGTGCGCTGCATCCCGCTCGCTCCCGGCGAGCCCGGCACCTGCCCGTTCACCGGCCAGCCGAGCGCCAAGCGCGTGGTGTGGGCCAAGTCGTACTGACACCGGCGCTGCGCGCTGCAGCGCGACCCGGCGTCGCGCAGCTCGGACGCGCCCGAGGGCGTCGCGGTCAAGGCGCAGGATCGCGATCGGAGGCGGCCGGATCGCGGTTCCAGGCGTCCGCCAGGGCCAGGGTCCTGGCGTTCTCGGGGACGCGCCCCAGGAAGCTCGCCCTGTAGTCTGGATCGGTGATCTTGTCGGCGATGGCGAGCAGGCGCGCGCGGGCCTCGGCGATCGCGCGTGCGGCGGCATCGTGCGCGCCGCTGGCGTCGAGCGCCTCGGCGTGGGTGAGGCGCACGAACGCGCCGCGGAACAGGCCGCACCCGCCGACGGCCTCGCTGCGCGCCATGGCGTCCTGGGCGGCAGCGAGCGCCTCCTCGGCGCGGCCCTGGGCGAGGCGGAGCGCCGACCGCGTCGCGAGGACGCCGGGACGGTCGAGGGGGATCGCCATGGCGAGCGCGATCTGGATCTCGCGGTCGGCACCATCGAGGTCGCCGTCGCGGCGCAGCGCTTCGGCGAGGACCCAGCGGCCTCGCGTTTCCTCCAGCGGGTTGTGGTGCGCGCGTCCGGACTCGGCGAGCTGGGTCGCCAGGGTGCGCGCCCGGGCGAGCGCGCCGAGGTCGGCGTACAGCCAGGACAGCATGAGGCGCCGCAGCGAGCTCACGATGCCCAGCGACGTGTCCCCGACCGGGATGGCTTCCAGGACCTGCGCCGCGGGCTCGAGCGCGCCGAGGTACCACTGGTTCATCCCGCGATGGAGCTGCGCGGACACGAAGGCGCGCTCGCCGCCGATCGCGTCGAACAGGTCGTCGAGCGCCGCGGTGTGCTGCAGGCCGGTCCACGGGTCGTCGTGCGCGTAGGCCGCTCGTTCCGCAACGGCCGTGTGCCAGTACCTCCGCGCGACCGGCTCCTGCTCCCCGCGCGCGCGGACGATCCGGAGCAACGATTCTACCAGCGCGGTGCCCTGCCGGACCTGCCCCAGCAGGTCGAGGACCATCACCCCGAGGAAGAGAGCCAGCGACGTCGCTCCGGCGCCGCCGGGGGTCGGGGTGACGTCGTGAAGCCGCGCGATCGAGGTCCGGAGCTCCTCGATCCGGCCGGCGAGCAGCATGCCCGCGTTGTACGCGATCATCGCCTGCCCCCAGGGGACGGAGCCCGGCGTCGCCAGGCGCAACAGCTCCTCGGCCTGGTCCAGCGACCCCTGCTGTGCGCCGGCCGCTGCCTCGCAGCGGAAGCCGAGCAGGGCGATCCGGAGCTCGGACGGAGGCGCGCAGGCCAGGCCGAGAGCGGCGCGGGCCATGGCGGCCTGGTAGTCGAGGACGTGAAACGCCTGCTGGGTGGCGCGCAGGTAGTGGCGGGCGGCCGTCGCGCCATCGCCGCCGCGCTCGAAGTGGCCGGCGAGCACCATCGGATCGCCCTCGCCATGGCGCTCCAGCCACTCGCCGGCGAGCCGGTGCAGGAGCCGCTCGTCGTCGGCGGTCAGCGTGGCGTGGGCGCCCTCGCGCAGCAGCGCGTGGCGGAACGCGAGCTCGCGCTCGTCGGGGAACCGGCTGTCCGGCCGGACCACCAGCAGCTCCTGATCGATCAGCATCGCCAGCCACTCGGCGACCACCGCCGCGGGCATGACCTCGCCGAGCAGCATGGCTGCGCCGCCGTCCCAGCACACCTCGCCGAACACGCTGGCGGCGCGCAGCACCCGCCGGGCGTCGAGCGGGAGCCGGGCCAGCCGGGTCTCGACCATGGCCAGCACGGTCTCCGGCAGCGCCTGGTCCTTGCCCTGGGCCACGGCGCGGATCAGCTCCTCGAGGTAGAACGCGTTGCCGTCGGACTGCTTGACCAGGCGCTCCACCGTGTCGTCACCGACGGTGTCGCCCAGCACCTGGCGGACCAGGCGCTCACCGGCCCTGCGGCCGAGCTCCTTGAGGCGGAGCTCCTGGACGTTCTGGCGGTCCGCCCACAGCCGGGGGAAGATCTCGAACACATCGGGGCGGGCCAGCGCGAGCACCATCCACGGCTGCTTGCCCAGATCGCGCAGGGCGGCGTCGATGAACCGCACGGTGCCGAAGTCGCCCCAGTGCAGGTCTTCGAGCACCAGCAGGACCGGGTGCGCCGCGGTCTCGGCGCGGAGGAAGTCCAGCCAGGCTCTGCGCATCTGCTCGCTCATCAGCTGGGCGTCCTGGCGCGCGGCCCGCAGCGCGGCGCCGGAGTCGCCGGCGGCGCCGTTGTCGTCCGGCACGGGCGTACCGACGAGCTCGCCGAGGAACGCGGCCATCCGGTCGCGGTCACCGGGCGGGACCTGCTGGGCGACGCGCGCACGGAGCTTGTCGCGGCGCGCGGACAGCGGCTCGCCGTCGTGGAGGCCGAGCGCGCCGCGCAGCGCCTGGGCCAGCAGGTCGAGCGTCGAGCCGGCGCGCAGCGAGTCGCCGCGGCC
>DATAPF010000498.1:0-8252 GCA_036265355.1 Kofleriaceae bacterium
ACGGGCGCAGGGCCACGCGACGCGTTTGCCGAGGCACCTTCTGCGGAGGCGGTCTCGTCCGTCGGCCCGCGGTCAGGGCGAGCGCAGGATGATCAGGTGCAGGGCCGCGCGACGCGACGCGCGGAGGGGTGAATGTCGCGGCTTTGCCGCGACAGAGGGGGCGGGAAAGCCCCCTCTGGATCGATCGCCTGGCGCAGGACGGGCTGCTGCCGTATGTTCGGGCCGCCATGCGTGGGTCAGTCCTCTTGTTTGTCTTCCTCGGGTCGCTGGCATGCCATCCTGCCAGCGACGACAAGCCGGTCACCAACACCGCTCCGGAGCCGAGCCAGGTCGGATCGGGCTCGGGTGGGATCCGCAAGCGCCAGGTCCCACCGCCGTTCGATCTGAAGACGCCGCCCGCCGATGCGACCAGGACGGCGTCGGGCGTGGTCTACAAGAAGCTCGTCACCAACGCCGCGGGGGTCGCGCCCGGGCGCAACGACACGGTGCTGATCAACTACATCGCCGGCTGGCGCCAGTCGACCGGCGAGACGTTCTTCACCAACCAGGGCCGCGGCCAGCCGATGCCGCTCAAGCTGTCGCAATCCGCGCCGGGCTTCGTCGAGGGCATGCAGCTGCTCCACACCGGCGAGAAGGCCGTGCTGTGGATCCCGCCGGACATCGGCTACAAGACGCCACCGGCGGACGGCAAACCCGACACGCTGGTCTACGAGGTCGAGCTCGTCGAGGTCCAGCCGGCGCCGGCGATCCCCGACGACGTCGGCGCGCCGGCCGCCAAGGCGACGGCGCTCAAGTCGGGGACCAAGTTCCTGCTCGTCCGGCCCGGCACCGGCAAGGAGACCGTGCGGAACTTCGACACCGTGAGCTACAAGTTCACGGTGTGGGACTCGACCGGCCGCATGCTCGACAGCAACGAGATCGGAGGCACGCACGCGATGACCGTGCAGCCGTGGAAGCAGCCGACCGCGATGGCAGAGATGCTGACCAGCCTCGGCGTCGGGGCGCGCGGCCGGTTCTGGATCGACGCCGAGAAGATCACCACCGGGGGGAACAAACCGCCCGGCGGCGTCGAGCACGGCACGCTCTGCTACGAGATCGAGATCACCCAGAACACCAAGGCGGCGGGCGAGCCTCCGCCGACGCCGCCCGACGTGGCCAAGCCGCCGGCGGACGCCCAGAAGACCGCCAAGGGCGTGTTCTATCGCTTCCTCGCCCACGGCCCGGGCAAGGATCCGCGGCACCCCACCGCGAAGGACCGCGTCACGGTCCACTACGCCGGCTGGACGACCGACGGCAAGATGTTCGACTCGTCGTACCTGCGCAACGAGCCGTCGACGTTCGGGCTGACCGGCGTGATCGCCGGCTGGACCGATGGCCTCCAGGTGATGACGCCCGGTGACCGCGTGCGGTTCTGGATCCCCGAGGAGCTCGCCTACAAGGGGCAGGCCGGCAAGCCGCAGGGCATGCTGGTGTTCGACATCGAGCTGCTCGAGATCGCCAAGACGGAAGCCCAGTAGCGCATGGTCTCCGACGATGTGGCCGCCGCCTGGGGCTGGGCCGCGCCGGACGCCGAGATCGCGCCGCTCGCCGGCGGCCTGATCAACGCGACCTACGCGGTGCGCCGCGGCGGGGCGCCGATCGCGGTCCTGCAGCGGCTGCACCCGATCTTCCGGGGCGAGGTCAACCTCGACATCGACGCGGTCACGTCTCACCTCGCGGCGCGCGGCCTGGTCACCCCGCGGCTGATCCGCACGCGCGACGGCCGCGCCTGGCACGACCACGGCGGCGTGTGGCGGGCGCTGAGCTGGATCGATGGCGAGACCGTGCACACGGTGCCGGACCCGGCGTGGGCCGAGGCCGGCGGCGCGCTGGTCGGGGCGTTTCACCGCGCGGTCGCCGACCTGTCGCACGACTACGCGTTTTCCCGGGTCGGAGTCCATGACACCGCCGCTCATCTGGCGCGGCTGTCCGGATGCGTCGACGGCGGTGGCGATCCCGCGGCGGTGGCGATCGGCGGCGAGATCCTCGACGCGGCGCGCGGGCTGCCCGACATGCCCGCCGTGCCGCGCCGGCACTGCCACGGCGATCTCAAGATCTCGAACCTCTTGTTCGCGACCGCACCGCTGCGCGGCGTCTGCCTGGTCGACCTCGACACCATCGGGCTGTCGACCATGGCGTTCGAGCTCGGCGACGCGATGCGGTCGTGGTGCAACCCGCACGGCGAGGACGCCGGGCGCGTGGAGTTCGACCTCGCGATCTTCGCCGCCGCGATCCGCGGGTTCCGCGACGTCGCCGATCCGGTGGTCACCGCCGACGAGAAGCGCGCGATCGTCACCGGCCTGGAGACCGTGTGCCTCGAGCTCGCCGCGCGGTTCGCGGTCGACCTGTTCCACGACGAGTACTGGGGATGGGATCCGGCGCGGTTTGCGTCGCGCCGCGCCCACAACCTGGTGCGCGCGCAGGGCCAGCTCGCGCTGGGGCAGGCGGTCCGCGCGGCGCGCGCGGAGGCCCTCGATCTGGTCCAGCGCGCAAGGCCAGCTTGACCATGGCGTGAACATCATCACGTTGTCGGACAGTTACATCACGTCGTCGCCGCGATCCGTGCTTCGCGGCCGGTGCCAGGTGCGCTCTAATAGCCGGATGCAAGCTCGCGGTGCGACCGCACTGGTCGCAACCCTCCTCGTGGCTGGCGCGGCTGATGCGTCGGCTCCGCGCTCGACGCCTGGCATGCGCGCCGACGCGTTGACCGCGATGCCGGCGGCCGGGGTCGCCAGGCCGCTGCGGTCCCAGCGCGACGTGCGGTGGTCGGCGCCGCCGAGCGCGGCGTGGCGCAAGCTGGCGGCGACCGGCGCCTGGCGCGCCGCGTGGGATCGCGCCACCGGGGTGCCGACCCGGATCTGGGGCTCGGGGATCGCGGCGCCCGGCGCGGTGGCGTCCGCCGCGGTGGCCGAACGCGTCGCGCGCGCGGTGCTCGCCGATCACATCGCGCTGCTCGCTCCCGGCGCGTCGCCGGACGACTTCGTGCTGATGTCGAACCGCTCCGACGGCGACCTCCGCACGGTCGGCTTTGCCCAGACCCACGGCAGCCGGGCCGTGGTCGGCGGCCAGATCAGCTTCCGGTTCAAGCGCGACCGGCTGTTCGTGATCGGCTCGGAGGCGCTGCCCGACGTGGCGCTGCCGCCGCAGATCCAGACCCGGATGTCCGCGGCGGTGTTCCGCGACCAGGCGGCCGGCGCGCTGCGCCGCCAGCTCGATCTCGCCGATGCCCCGGTGACGCCGCCCGGCGACGAGGTCGTCCTGCCGCTGGTCACCGACGACGGCGTGCTCGGCTATCGCGCCGCGGTCCCGATCACGATCGACGGCGGCGCGCGCGGCCGGTACCTCGCCTACGGCGATCCCGCGACCGGCGCGATCCTCGCCGTGCAGCAGATGAACCTGTACGACACGGCGACGCTGCTGTACCACGCCGTCGATCGCTACCCGGCGCGGCCGCGGATCGATCAGCCGGCGCCGCGCGCGCACGTCGCGGTCGACGGCGTGGCCCAGACCACCACGGCCGCGGGCGAGCTGACGCTGAGCACCGGGCCGCACACCGTGACCACCGCGGTGGTCGGCGATCTGGTCACGGTCATCAACAAGGGCACGAGCGGCGCGCTGGCGAGCGCGCAGCTGTCGGCGGCTTCCGGCGCCCAGGTGGTGTGGGATCCGTCGCAGGTCGTCGAGGATGACGCCCAGGTCCAGACCTACCTCAACGTCAACCGCGCCAAGGACTTCGCGCGTGTGCTCGACCCCCAGCTGCCCACGCTCGACACCCCGATCACCGCCAACGTCAACATCAACCAGGACTGCAACGCGTTCTTCGACGGCAAGACGGTCAACTTCTTCCACGCCTCGACGCGCTGCGAGAACACCGGCCGGATCCAGGACGTCGTGTTCCACGAGTTCGGGCACTCGGTGCACACCGCCGAGATCATCATGGATGTCGGTGCGTTCGACGGCGCGATGAGCGAGGGCGCCGCCGACTTCTTCGCGGTCCAGATCACCGGCGATCCCGGGATGGGGCGCGGCTTCTTCTACAACGACCAGCCGCTGCGCGACCTCGACCCGCCGGACTCCGAGGCGCGCTGGCCCCAGGACATCGGGGAGATCCACAAGACCGGCATGATCTTCGGCGGCGCGTTCTGGGACCTCCGCACGGCGCTGATCGCCCAGCTCGGCGAGACCGACGGCATCGCGCTGACCCAGAAGCTGTACATCGGCACGCTGCGCACCGCGACCGGCATCTCGACCAGCCTGATCGACGTGCTCCAGGCCGACGACGACGATGGCAACCTCGACAACGGCACGCCGCACGAGTGCGCGATCCGCAACGCCTGGGGCCGGCACGGCCTGCGCACCGCCACCGGCACGATCGACGCCCCGGACCGTCTGACGCAGGCCACCGTCGCGGCCACCGTGCGGATCGAGCTGTCCGCGCTGGCGACCCGGTGCATGGGCGACGAGATCGACCACGCCGACCTGGCGTGGAAGCCGTCCGCCGGTGGCCAGCCCGCCGCCGGCAAGGTCACGGCGATGCAGAGCACACCGACCGAGTTCTTCGCCGATCTGCCGCTCGCGATGGACACCACCGTGCTCTACCAGGCGACGGTCGTGTTCAAGGACGGCTCGGTGCTCACCCTGCCCGACAACCTCGCCGATCCGTACTACCAGGTCTACGAGGGCAAGACCGTCGCCTTGTACTGCACCGACTTCGAGACCGATCCGTTCGCCGGCGGCTGGACCACCGGGACCAACGACAGCTCGGCGTCGCCGTGGGTGTGGGGCGTGCCGAGCGGCGGGGCGACCGATCCGCACGTGGCGTTCAGCGGCACGCATGCGCTGGTCCAGGTGCTGGGCGGCGACTACGCGCCCAAGTCGTCGTCCTACGTCCGCATGCCGCGGATCCCGATCGGCCAGTGGAGCGACGTCCACCTCCAGTATCGCCGGTGGCTCGCCGTCGAGGACAGCCACTTCGACCAGGCGCGGATCACGGTCGGCGGCCAGCAGGCGTGGGTCAACTTCACCGCGAACATGGGCGACTCGAGCGCGACCCAGCACATCGATCGCGAGTGGCGGTTCCAGGACGTCCCGCTGTCGGGTTACCAGCTCGGCCACACGCTCGACATCGCGTGGGACCTGACCTCCGACGAGGGCCTGCAGTTCGGCGGCTGGGCGCTCGACGACGTCTGCGTGGTCGCCAACGTCGACAGCGTGTGCGGTGACGGCGTGGTCGGTCCGCACGAGCTCTGCGACGACGGCCCGAACAATGCCGACGCGCCCAACGCGTGCCGCACGTACTGCCAGACCCCGACCTGTGGCGACAGCATCGTCGACAAGGGCGAGGAGTGCGACAGCGGTCCGACCGGCGACGACAACTGCACCTCCGGGTGCAAGCTGGTCAAGCCGCCGGAGCTCGGTGGCTGCTGCTCGGCGTCGCGCGGCGCCGGCGGCGCGTGGGCGCTCGCCGCCGCCGTGCTCGGCCTGGTGCTGCGCCGGCGACGCGGCCAGGCCGCGGCCTCCTGATCACGGGCGGTCGCGCTCGTCGAGCCAGCCGTCGCCGTTGCGATCGAGCCGCTGGAGCCGGCGCGCCAGCCCGGGCGGCATCTCGTCGGGGCTGACCACGCCATCGCCGTTGCGGTCATAGCGCCGCACCAGCTCGCGCATCCGCGCCTCGCGCCGGGCGCCCTGCTCCCCGCGCCGTTCCTGGATCTCCATCCGGCGGGCGAGCCGGCGCAGCGCCCGGATCGCGTGCCGGCGCTCCTGGGGGTCGAGCCGGCCGTCGTGGTTGCGGTCGAACCGCTCGAGCAGCACCTGGCGGAGCTCGCCACGCGGCCGCTCGCCACGCGGCCGCTCGGCGCGCGGCGCGACCGGGCCGGCCGGAGGGTTGATGGGGGCCGCGGGATCGGCGGCCGCGACGCCGCCGAGGCCCAGCGTGGTCAGGAATGCGAGGGCTGCGAGCTTCATGCCCGGCAGACCCGGCCATGGAGAAAACGTTAAGCCGTGCCGGTGACCGGCGATGTGGGGCAGGGTGCGTCACCCCGAGATCGTCGACCGCGACCGCCGGCGGCGCGGCTCGCGCGCTGCGCCGCGCACCAGGTCCAGCACCGTCGAGCCGAGCCCGAGGTCCGCGGCGATGCACGGCACCGCGGCCCCCGCGAACAGCGCCCGATCGCGCTCGGTCAGCTCGCCGATCAGCACCAGCCGCGGCGGCTGCTCGGTCTCCAGCCCCCGCGCGTACATGCACAGCTCGTACGCGTTCATCACCCCGCGCAGCGCTGCCGACACCAGCACCAGATCCGGCAGGTCGCGGTGGAGCTTGTGCGCCGCGTCGGTCGCCTCGCTCGCGATCTCGACCTGCGCCGCGGCGCAGCCCCGGCGCGCCAGGCTCCACAGCGCGCGCGCGCGGCCCGCGTCGTCGTCGACCACCAGCACGCGCAGCGCACGCGACGCCGAGCCGAGCCGATCGATGATCGCGTCGAGCTGCGCCAGCACGTCGCGGGCCGACGGCGGCCGCGCGACCGGCCGCTTGTCCATCAGCCACTCGACCAGGTCCGACAGCTCGCCGGGCAGGTCCGGCCGCAGGTCCGACAGCCGCGGCGCCGGCGCGCGGGCGTGGCCGCGCAGCTCCGCCTCGCGATCCGCTCCGGCGAACGGCGGCCGGCCGCATCCCATCTCGATCGCCGCGCAGCCCAGGCCGTACAGATCGATCGCCTCGGCCGCCGACGGATCCGCCGCCTCGACCTCGCCGCGCAGCACCTCGGGAGCGAAGCTCCGGCCGAGCGGCCCGAGCGCCGGCACCTGCGACAGCGACAGCCGGCCGAGCACCATCCGCCCGCCGGGGTCGACCAGCACCGTCGCCCCCGAGACCTCGCCGATCGCGATGCCCGCCTCGTGCGTGCGGGCCACCGCCGCCGCCAGCTGGCGCAGCTTCGCGAGGTGCTCCGACGGCAGCAGCGGCTGCGCCACCGTGTACCCCAGCAGCCGCCCGGTCACCCGCTCGGCGACCACGTACTCGATGCCCTGGTGGTTGCCCATTCCATGGATCGCCACGGCGCACGGATCGTGCACCGCCGCGCACCGCCGCGCCTCCAGGATCAGCGACGGCGTCCCCGGATCGCGCCACGCCAGCTTCAGCGCGACCGGCCGGTCGATCATCATGTCGCGCGCCTCGTACACCACCCCGATGTCGGTCCGCGCGATCTCGCCGCGGATCGTGTACGTCGACGCCACCACGTCGCCCTGGTTCAGCGCTCCGATCGGGCTGTCGCGAAACCCCGGCGGCGCCTGGAAGCTTCCGGACCGACCCATCGAGTCCGCACTATTGCTCAGGTCTCCAGCAACCGCCACATGTACCACGCCGCCACGCTGCGATACGGCCGCCACGGTGCCGCGAGCCGCGTCATTCGGTCGGCGTCGGGCAGCTTGCGCAGCCCGAAGTGCCGCTGCATCCCCTTGCGGATCCCGAGGTCCCCGACCGGCAGCACGTCGGGCCGGGCCAGCGCGAACATCAGGAACATGTGCACCGACCACGGCCCGATGCCGCGCACCGGCAGCAGCATCGCCGCGACTTCCTCGTCGGTCGCCGCCGGAAGCCGCGCCGGCACCAGCCTGCGCTCCACCACGTGGCGCGCCAGGTCCTTGATCGCCGCCGCCTTCGCTCCCGACAGCCCCGCCCCGCGCAGCGCCGCATCCGGCGTCGCCGCGATCGCCGCTGCCCGCGGGAACCGCCCGGCCGGATACAGCGCCAGGAACCGGCCCCAGATCGTCGCCGCTGCCTTGCCCGACAGCTGCTGCGACACGATCGCCCGCGCCAGCGCTCGCACCGCGTGGTTCGCCGGCGCCAGCGTCGGGCTGCCATGGCGCTCGATCAGCCCCGCGAGCTTGTCATCGACGCCGCGCAGGTGCTCCAGCGCCGGGCTCCAGTCGATTGCGGTCACTGCCATCGCGCCGCAGCATCGCATGCCGCCGCGGCGCCGGCTTGCACGCGCTTGCCGTCAAGGCGCCACCAGCACCGCCCCCGCCGCCACCAGCGCCGCCCCGACCACCTCCGCCCGCCGCGGCCGCTCGCCGATCCGCCACGCCATCCCCATCGCGAACAGCACCGACGTGTTGCGCAGCGTCAGCACGTACCCCGCGCCGCCCCGCGCCAGCGCCTCCATCAGGATCAGGAACGAGCCGCCGCACACCAGCCCCATCGTCACCAGCCGCGGCCA
>DATAPF010000499.1:0-20179 GCA_036265355.1 Kofleriaceae bacterium
TGCTGCGCGGATGGGCGTCGGAGCCGCGCCCGCCGAATCACCACCCGTCCTGCGCGGACCCCGCTAGGTATGTGCGGGACAAGACCCGGCCTATCGTAATCACGGGCGCGGCGTCCGACCCCATCCTGCTCGCGGTCGCCCACGGCGGTCGCGTTGACGTCTCGCGATGGCCCCTCGAAGGGACCTCTGACAATACTCAACCACCAGTGCCTCGCAGTGACCGGCCATGGAAGCTACCGCTCGGAGTGCCTCCCGCAGCGCCTGGCGTTCGCGTTGACGTCCCACCATCGATCCGCGGCTGCGATGGCTGCGCCGCATGCGCTGTGCTCGAGCAACCGCTCACCGCACATGGCTTCGCTGCGACGGTACGTGCCGCCGCGATCGGAGCGCCGTGACGCTGGTGATCGAGTCGCTGTCGGTCCGGCGCGGCGGGCGGGTCGTGCTCGCCGATGTCTCGCTGGAGGCAGCTGGTGGCGAGATCGTCGGCGTGGTCGGCCGCAACGGCTGCGGCAAATCCACGCTACTGCTCGCCGTCGCCGGGGTGCTCGCGCCGCGGGCCGGCCGGATCACGATCGCCGGCGCTGCGGTATGGGGAACCCGGCGCGAGCGGCTGCGCGCCCGCAAGGCGCTCGGCTACGTGCCCGAGGGCGCCGATCCGCCCGGCTTTCTGCGAGGCGGCGAGCTGTGGGCGCTGGTCGCGGCCACTCGACGGTGCGCTCCGCCGCCGGCCGAGCTGCGCGACGCGCTCGGCCTCGACGAGCTACGCGACCTGCCGATCGAGCGGATGTCGCTCGGCCAGCGCCGCCGCGCCTGCCTGGGCGCCGCGTTCCTCGGCCCGCCCGAGCTGCTGGTGCTCGACGAGCCAGACAACGGCCTCGACGCTCGCCGGCTCGACGCGCTGGTTGACCTGCTGCGCGCCCATGCGGCGGCGGCCCGCGCCTGCCTGCTCGCCTCGCACGACGCCGCGCTGCTCGACCAGCTCGGCGCGCGCGTCGTCCCGCTCGCCGAGCCGACTCCGGCCTGATCGGTTGAGGGGCCGATGAGAGCCGCATCGAGGAGCGACCGTGCGACGCCAACGCGACCGCCGTGGGCGACCGCGAGCAGGATGGGGTCGGACGCCGCGCCCGTGATCACGATAGGCCGGGTCTTGTCCCGCACATACCTAGCGGGGTTCGCGCAGGACGGGTGGTGATTCGGCGGGCGCGGCTCCGACGCCCATCCGCGCAGCAGCCCACGGCGAGTCGCGTGTCCGTGTTCTCCCGGGCGACCGCGCGGTGAGCGAGCGTGTGTGCGGTCTGCAGAGCCAGGTGCGGGGCGTGCGGCGCCGGTGCGGGGAGCGGCGCCGGCGAGAGCGAGCGCGGTCACGGCGCCCGCACGAGCGCGGCGGCGGCGATGGCGATCAGGGCGACCGCGCCGAGGGCGCCGAGGGTGGCGAGGCAGATCACAGCGACCGCGGCGACGGCGATGGCGCCGATCACGATGCGGGTCGGGGCGGTCGGCGAGGCCTCGGCGGCGAGCAGCACGCGGGCCTGGGCGAGCGCGGTGCCCAGGGCGGTGGCGAGGGCGAAAGCGGGGAGCCAGGGGTTCGGACCGGCGACGGCCATGGCAGCGGCGGCGGCGAGGGCGGCGGCGGCGAGATGGACGGCGGCGAGGGCGCAGGCGAGCGCAGCGATCCGGGTGGCGCGTGAGATGCCGGTGGCCGCGGCGAGCCATGCGGTGTCGCGGTGGGCGCCGAGGGTGACCAGCGCGGTGCCGAGCTGCGCCGGGACGGCGGCGATGGCGATCGCCGCGGCGGCGAGGGTGCCGGCGGCGGGGCCGGCGAGCTGGTTGTTGCGCACGACCAGGCCGGCGGCGGCCCCGGCGAGCAGGGCGAGGCCGGCGCCGCGGACCAGCGCATCGCCGGCGCGGCGGGCGAGGGCGCGCAGGTGGATCGCGGCGAGGGCGGTGATGGGACGGCGCCAGGCAGGGGTGGTCGCCCGCAGGTGCGGCGCAGGGAGGCGGGCGATGCCGGCGGCGAGCGCGGTGGTGGCGAGCACGACCAGCGCGCCGCGCGCGCCCTCGCCGGCGATCCAGAGCAGGACCCAGGGCAGCTGGAGGAGGACGAGGGCGAGGGCGGCGACGGCGAGGGCGGCCCGGGGATCGCCGGGCAGGCTATAGAGGTAGCCGACCGGGGGGCGGACGATCATGCGCGCGGTGGGGACGAAGACGAGCAGCCAGGTCACCGCGAGCACGGCGCCGATGGCGGGGTTGTGGAGCGCAAGGCCGGTGAGATCGCTCGGCCGCATCGCCGTCGGGCCGAACACGACCGCGGCGATGATGGCTGCGCCGAGCGTGGCGCCGTCGGCCCGCCGCGAGGCCGGGACGACGACGGCGCGGGTCCATGTGGTGATCCACCGCATCGGGCGGTTCGTGGGTCCGGCGGGTTGCCGCGCGCCCGCGGACGGGGCCATATCTGTCATCGGACCGCCATGCAGTTCATCGACGAGGCCGTCATCCACGTGAAGGCCGGCGACGGCGGCAACGGCTCGGCCGCGTTCCGGCGCGAGGACGGTGTACCACGCGGTGGTCCGTCGGGCGGCGACGGCGGCAACGGCGGCAGCGTGATCGTGGTGGCGGATCCGCAGCTCGCGTCGCTGCTCGATTACAAGTTCCGCCGGCACTACAGCGCGGACCGCGGCGAGGACGGTCGCAACAAGGACCAGTACGGCGCGTCGGCCGAGGACCTGGTGCTGCGTGTGCCCGTGGGCACGGTGATCTTCGAGAACAAGGGCGAGGGCGAGGGCGAGAACGAGGGCGGCCCGCTGGCGGACCTGTCCGAGCCGGGAGCGCGCTGCGTGATCGCGCAGGGCGGCACCGGCGGCCGGGGGAACATCCACTTCAAGACGCCGTGGAATCAGGCACCTCGGACGGCAGAACCTGGCACGCCGGGCGAGGAGCGCACGGTGCGGCTGGAGCTGAAGCTGCTGGCGGACGTCGGCCTGCTCGGCTACCCCAACGCCGGCAAGTCGACATTCATCCGCCGCGTGTCGCGCGCGCGCCCCAAGGTGGCGGACTACCCCTTCACCACGCTGGTCCCGAACCTGGGCGTGGTGCAGATGAGCGATGAGCGCCAGTTTGTCATCGCCGACATCCCCGGCCTCATCGAGGGCGCCTCGCAGGGTGCAGGATTGGGACACCAGTTCCTGCGGCACGTCGAGCGCTGCCGTGTCCTACTTCACATGGTCGAGGCGACGTTCACGACCGGGCCCGGCCGCACACCGCTTCACGATTTCGATGTGATCAATAGCGAGCTTGCGGGCTACTCGCAGGACCTCGCGACCCGGCCCCAGGTGGTCGTGTTGAACAAGATCGACGCCATGGCATCTGACGAGGTCAGCATGCATCGACGTGCGTTCGCAGCCCGTGGTGTCGAGTTGCTCACAATGTCCGCGGCGACCGGCGCAGGAATCGACGCCGTGCTAGAGCGCTTGTGGTCTCATCTCCACCCGAGCCCGAGGGACGCGTGAGCCGCCCATCGATCTACCCATCGATCTACCTGCTGGCTGCTTCGCCAGATCTGCCGCGAGGCCTGCCTCGCCGGCTTGAGGGCCCCGAGGTGCGATGCTACAACTGTTTCAATCCACTGGATAAAGCGCCGGATCACGCACGGCGCGTCCGGTCTGGATTCGGCGGGCGAGGTCACCGGCAAGGGCCGGCTGGAGAACACGCATGCGAGCTGCCTCGAAGGTCGTCGCGCTATCCACGCTGCTGGCCGCAGCGAGCGTAGCCGCGGGCCCCGGTCCCAACGACAAGCCCACCGACAAGACGTCCGCCGCGAAGGCCGGAGCCCGGCCTGGCGCGAGCGCTGCGCCGTCGGCAGCGCCGGCGGGGAAAGCGGCGAGCGCGGACGCCACACAGAGCCCGGGGAGCCCAGGGGGCCCAGGGGGCCCAGGCGCAGGTACCGGCGGACCGGCCGGGCCGAGCGGTGCGGGCAGCGCGGCGCCACCCGCCGCAGAGCCGGATCTGTCGACGGTCCGGCCCGAGGACATGCCGACCGCGGTCCGGATGCGGCGGCTCGAGCAGAAGACCCAGGCGCTCAAGGAGCGCGCGTGGCAGCTCAAGGCGCGCGTCCAGATGCTCAAGGAGCAGATGATCGGCGGCGGAGTCGGCGCCCAGGCCGTGATCGCCCACAGCAACGAGATGGGGGCGTCGTTCCGCCTGATCAAGCTGGTCTATGCGCTCGACGGCACGCAGGTGTTCGCGCGCACCGACGACACCGCCGAGAGCCTGTACAAGGCCCGGTCGTTCGACGTGTTCGCCGGCCCGATCTCGCCCGGCAACCACACGATCTCCGCGGTCGCGACGTACCGCGGTCACGGCTACGGCGTGTTCGAGTACCTCTCGAAGTACACGTTCACCGCCCGGGGCAACCAGGCGTTCATCGCCGGCGCCGGGAAGATCTCCAAGGTCGACTGCCATGGGTTCGAGAAGGGCGGGCCGACGATGCCGCTCGAGAAGCGCGCGGCGGTCGAGTGCAAGGTGACGCAGGTGCAACCGGACAAGCCGGCGGACAAGGGCGACAAGCCCGATGCGGCGGGCCGTCCTGGGACGCCTGGGCCCGCGGGCTCGCCGGCGGCCCCCGCGGGTGCGCCCGGGGGAACCACTCCGCCCGCAGCGTCGCCGCCGCCGGGGCCACCCGCCGCGGCGGCTCCGGCGAGCGCACCACCGCCGGGGGCCAGACCGGCCGCTCCCTCGAGCCCGCCGGGCCAGCCGGGGAAGTAGCGATGATCGCCTGTCCCGGCGCCTCCATCGACTCGACGCTCGGGCCATCGCCCGGGCGATGGCACTCGCGATCGCCCGGGCGATCCGGCCGGGTGCGCTGGCTCGCCGCGCTCGTCATCGCGGCCGCGGCCGTCGCTCCCGGGGCAGCGCGCGCCGACGACGAGGTCGACGCGCGGCTCGCCCGGTTCGAGGCCGAGGTCCGCCAGCTCGGCACCGACCTGCCGCGGCCCAACCAGATCTCCGGCGCGGGCGAGCAGCGCCGGCTGGTCGACGGCCAGCTCGCCTACGCGCTCGGCGACTACGACGGCGCCGCGCTGGTGCTGTTCGACCTTGCGAACCGGCCGGGTCCCGAGCAGCAGCAGGCGCGGTTCTACCTCGCCGAGGCGCTGTTCGAGAAAGGCGATCGCGGCACGGCGGCCGGCTACTACGAGCAGGTGATCGCCGGGCAGAGCGTCGCCAGCAAGTACTACCAGCCGGCGCTGGTCCGCCTGGTCGAGATCGCGATCGCGCAGCAGGACGATCCCAGGCTCGCCGAGCACGTGGTCGAGCTCGACCGGATCAGCCCCGGCCTGCGGCTGCCGTCGGTGCCGTACGTCCGCGGCAAGCTGGCCTACGCGCAGGGCAAGTACGACGAGGCGATCGGGTTCTTCCAGGACGTCCCCAAGGGCTCGGACTACGAGCTGCAGGCGCTGTACTACCTGGGCACGACGTACGTCGCCAGGCGCGACCTCGACCGCGCGATCGGGATCTTCGCCGACCTGATCAACCGCAAGCCGAGGACCGGCAACGACCGGCGGATGGTGGAGCTGTCCCAGCTCGCGCTCGGCCGGCTGTACTACGAGCGCGATCAGGCGTCGAAGTCGATCGACGCCTACCTGCTGGTCGACCGCCACAGCGACCTGTTCCCCGACGCGCTGTACGAGGTCGCGTGGGTCTACGTCAAGTCCAGGCAGTACGACAAGGCGCTGCGCACGCTCGAGCTGCTCGCGGCCAGCGATCCGCAGTCGACCAAGACGCCGACCGTGCGGATCCTCGAGGGCAACCTGCGGGTCCGCAAGGCGCAGATGGTCCGCGGCGCGCAGATCCTCGGCACCACCGATCCCAAGGACACGGACGACCCGGCGACCGAGTACGACCGCGCGGTCCAGGTGTTCACCGAGACCCACGACCAGTTCGCACCGTCGTACGCGGCGCTGGTCCAGATCGTCGATGCCGGGGCGCCGCCGGAGCGCTTCCTGAGCCAGATCGCCGGCCGCTCCGAGCACGTGTTCCAGGCCGCGGCGCCGCTGCCCGAGGCCGCGGTCCAGTATCTGCGCGACGAGCCGGCGGTCCAGCGCGTCGTCGCGGTCGAGTCCGACATCGAGGAGATCCACTCCGACCTCGCCGAGACCCAGGCGACGATCGCGCGGCTCGAGGGCGTGCTCGCCGCCGGCGATCGCACCGCGGTCTACCCCGACCTCGCCAGCCGGCGCGCCCGGATCGGCCAGATCGAGGCCGCGCTGATCAAGCTGCGCAGCGATCTCGCCGACCAGGAGCTGCGCCTGATCGCGGGCTCGCCGAGCGCCGGCGATCTCGCCGGGCTGACCGCGAACCGCCGGCAGCGGGTCGCCGCGCTGGCCCAGCTGCCCGACCCCGAGCGCACGGCCGAGACCCACCGGCTGGAGAACCAGGCCCGCTACGACGCGATCGAGGACTCCGCGGCCGAGGTCGACCAGACGATCGGCGCGACCCAGGCGATCGCGGTCGCGCTGCGCAAGTACAGCGTCGACCGGCCGGACCTGCCCGCCGACCAGCGCCGCACGCTCACCACCGATCTCGACGATGCGGCGCGCGCCGCCGAGGACATCGAGAACGAGCTGGTCGCCGTCCACCGCGAGCTCCAGATCGGCCGCGATCTCGCCGGGATCGGCGACACCGCGCGGGCGACCGCCGCGACGCTGCGCAGCCAGGCGCGCGCCGCCGAGGACGCCGAGCACAAGCTGCTCGCGGTGCTCGCGGCCCGGTCCGCCGGCGGCGACGCCCGCGAGCTGATCGCGCGCGGCGATCGCGCGGCCCGGCTCGCCGATCGGCTGCTCGCCACCGAGCGCGAGATCGACGGCGTGGTCGACCAGGGGCTGCAGGAGGTCCGCGGCACACTCGCCGAGGCCCGCGCGACGCTGGCGGCCTACCAGGCCGAGCTCGCCGGGCACGAGGCGGAGTCGCGGACGATCGGCGGCGCCGCGCTGGCCGCGAGCTTCCAGTCGGTCAAGGCCCGGTTCTACGACATCGTGATCCGGACCGACGTCGGCAACGTCGACGTCGCGTGGTCGCAGAAGGAAGACATCGACGACGACCTCAAGCGGCTCAACCTGTCGCGCCAGCGCGAGCTCAAGCAGCTCAAGGACGAGTTCAAGGACGTGCTCGACGCCGGCACGCAGAATCCGTCGGCGCCGAAGCCTCCCGCGGCGGCCGAGCCCCCGCCGCCCGGCCCCAGCCCCGACAAGGCCGACAGCGCGGTCGCGCCGACGGTCAAGCCCGACGCCAAGCCGGCCAAGCCGTCGGCCGCCAGGCCGCCGGCGAGCAAGTCGCCCGCCGCTAAGCCCGCCGCCAGGCCGCCCGCCCCGAAGGGGGCACAGGCCGGCAAGGGAGGCGCGCCATGATCGGCCGCCGGATGTTGAGCCGAAGCCGAGCGCCCGGCGAGCCGCGCCGCGTGGCGCAGTCCCACCCGTTGCGCGCGCTCCCGATGCCGCCGGCTCCGGACGCCCCTCGCGCCCGCGGTCGCCTTGCAGCGCTGGCGGCGCTGCTGGCGGCGCTGGCGATCGGGCCCGCCGCCCACGCCCAGCCCGGCGCGACCGATCCGCAGCCGCAGCCCGCCGGCGAGCCGGTGCCGGGCGCTCCGGGGACGACTTCGGAGCCCGGCCCGGCCGGCGTCCCGGTCGCGCCGCCCAGCGGTCCGGGGGTCGGACGCCCGGTGCGCCCGCCGATCAGCACCCGCCCGATCCAGCTGTCGCCGCGGGACAAGGACGAGCTCAAGGACGTCGAGGCCGAGCACGATCGGTTCGTCGCCGCCGCCAACGAGCACGACGCGCGGCTGCGCGCGATCGCCCGCCGCGAGTACGACGCGCGCTCGGCCGAGCTCCAGAAGCGCTACGCCGAGCGGATCGCGCGCGCCGAGGCCGACCGCGGCCGGCGCCACACCGACACGATCGCGCTGCTCGAGAAGTTCCTCAAGGACCACCCGGCCCACGAGCAGTTCACGCCCGACGCGATGTTCCGGCTCGCCGACCTGTACATCGACAAGGCCGACACCGAGGTCGAGGCCCAGATCGCCGCGCAGGAGAGCGCCGGGGCGCCGCCCGAGGGGGCGGCACCCGATGCCGCCGCGCTGACCGCGGACTACACGCCGTCGGTCCAGCTGTGGCAGGACATCCTGACCCGGTTCCCGAGCTACCGGCAGACGCCGTCGACGCTGTACCTGCTGGCGTACTACGGCAAGGCCAAGGACGAGCGGCGGTCGCTCCAGGTGTTCCTCGCGCTGGCGTGCGCCAACAAGTACAAGTGGAACGATCCGCCGAGCAAGCCGCCGACCCGCGCCGAGGCGCTCAAGCGGATCGAGCGCAAGGACCTGCGCGATCCGTACGGCGACTGCACGCCGTACCCCGGCTCCGACACCGAGCTGGTGCGCCATGCCTGGGTCCGCGGCGTCGCCGATTACCACTTCACGATCCCGGGCGAGCTCGACGAGGCGATCGCCGCGTACCTCAAGGTCGCCAACGGCGGCAACGAGTCCAAGCTGTACGCCGAGTCGCTGTACAAGCTGGCGTGGAGCTACTACAAGCGCGACCGGCTGATCGACTCGATCCGCCGGTTCGACGAGAGCGTCAAGCTGTACGACGCGATCGTCGCCGCCGGCAACACGCCGCCGCTCGAGCTTCGCGACGAGTCGATCCAGTACATCTCGGTCGCGTTCACCGACCCGTGGGAGGGCGAGACCGAGAGCAACCCGGGCCGGGCCTTCGACCGCGCCAAGGCGTTCTACCAGGGCCGCGAGAACGAGCCCCACGTCCGCGACGTCTGGGTCGCGATGGGCAAGGCGTTCACCGAGCTCCAGGCCTGGGACCAGGCGGTCGACAGCTACCGGATCGCGATCGGCCCGCCGTGGGAGCTCAACCCGGCCAACCCGGTGGTCCACCAGGAGATCGTCAACGTGTTCGAGGCCAAGGGCGACAAGCTCGCGGCCGACGCCGCCGCCGCCGAGCTCGCGACCCGCTACGCGCCGGGCACGCCGTGGTACCAGGCCAACGAGAAGGACCGCGAGGCGATGGAGAACCAGCGCCGGATCGCCGAGCGCGCGCTGTACGCGGCGACCCGCAACACCCACTCGGCCGCGACCACGCTGCGCAAGGAGTACGAGGCGTCGGGCAAGAAGGATCCGGCGGCCAAGCAGGAGTACCTCGCGATGTACGCCAAGGCGGTCGAGCTGTACCGCACGTTCATCGCGACCTACGCCGAGTCGGACTACATCTACGAGTTCAGCTTCCTCGAGGGCGAGGCGCTGTACTGGAGCGAGCGCTACCCCGAGGCGATCGCGCAGTACAAGTGGGTCCGCGATCACCGCGACCTCGGCACCAAGTACTACATCGAGGCCGCGCGCAGCGTGGTCCAGTCGTACGAGGCCGAGGCCCAGCGCGAGGTCGACGCCGGCCGGCTCCAGCCGCTCAAGGTGCCCACCGTCGCCGAGCTCAAGGCGCTGCAGCAGCCGTGGCAGCCCCAGCCGATCCCGGCGGTCTACCTCGAGCTCCAGGCCGAGTACGACAGCTACCAGAACATCGTCGCCGATCCGAAGGCCGCGCCGCAGCAGGGCATCAACGCCGCGCTGATCAGCCTGGCCTACTTCCACACCGACGACGCGATCGCTCGGTTCGGCAAGGTGATGGACAAGTTCTGCGGCTCGGCCGAGGCCGCGACCGCCAAGGACGGCATCCTGGCGATCTACGAGGCCCAGGCCAACTTCGACGCGATCGAGTCGACCAACAAGCGGTTCATCTCGGCGAAGTGCGGCGACGAGAAGGCGATCCAGCTCGCGATGTCGCAGAACCGCTCGCTCAACTTCTCGCGCGCCGACGAGCGCTACAAGAAGGGCGAGTACGCGGCCGCCGCCGAGGCGTTCTACCGGTTCTACAGGACCGCGGCCGACGCCGATCCGGACCTGCCGGTCGCGCTGTTCAACGCCGCGGTCAGCTACAAGCTCGCCGACAAGCCCAAGACCGCGATCGCGCTGTTCAAGGAGTTCACCGAGAAGCGGTCGAAGGCGTTCACCGACAGCCCGTTCTACTTGAAGGCGATGGCGCTCCAGGCCGCGAGCTACCAGGCCGCGTTCGACTACGACGACGCGGTCAAGACCTACCTCGCGCTGTACGACACCACGCACAAGGCCAAGCGGCTCGGCATCAAGCCGCCCGAGCCGCTGCCCGGCGAGAAGCCGCAGACGCTCGACCAGATCGGCCTCGACGCGATGTACAACGCCGCGCTCGCCGCCGAGCTCGGCCGCGACTTCAAGAAGGCGATCGAGCTCTACACCCAGTACGGCGCGATCGAGCCCGATCGCCGCAAGAAGGATCGCGCGATGTGGTCGATCGCCGGGATCTACCGCCAGCAGGGCGACATCAACCTGATGACCGAGTCGCTCGACCGCTGGCGCGCGCGCTACGGCAAGGACCCCGGCAACGAGGACGACTACGTCGAGTCGTACTACGACATCGCTGCGGCCAACAAGAAGAAGGGCCGCGCGGCGGCGGCCAAGACGTCCGGCGAGGCCACGATCGCCGCGTGGAAGGCGCGCGGCTCGATCAAGAACAGCCGCGGCGCCAAGCTCGCCGGCGAGTGGGCGGTCCAGCTCGCCGAGGACTACTACAACGCGACCTGGGAGCCCTACCAGCTCAAGACCGCGGCGCGCACCGCCGGCGAGGCCAAGGCCCAGGCGGCGCAGCTCGGCAAGCTCAAGACCCAGGCCGAGGACCGCTACCTCGCGCTCGACGCCTACGGCGTGGTCGAGTACACGATGGCGGCCAAGGTCCGGTTCGGCGACATCCAGTACGGCGAGGCCCAGAAGATCGCCGACGCTCCGATCCCGGTGCCGGTCGCCCGGAGCGGCAACGAGGACGTGATCGCGAGCTACGAGACCCAGCGCGACGCCAACCTCAAGAAGAAGCTCGACGAGGCGAAGCTGCAGTGGGTCGAGGTCTATGACCTCGCCCGGCAGAGCGGGGTGTCCAACCGGTGGAGCCGCAGGGCGCTCGAGAACCTCGGCCGCGAGTTCCCCGGCGAGTACACCCCGCTGCGCCAGGAGATCGTACAAGGGACGGACGCGCCATGATGACCCTCCGGAACCGGACGCTGATCCTCGCCCCCGCGCTCGGCGCGGCGCTGTGGGCGCTCGGGCCGCTCGGCCTGGGCGCGTGCGGCGGCGCGCAGAAGCCCGCGGCCACGCCCGCCCAGGCCAAGCCCGCCGGCGACGCCCAGTCGATGAACGACTTCGGCGATCCGTCCGGCGCCGTCAACGCCAACGACACCAGCTCGCGGCCACCGGGATCCTCGCCTGCCGGCTCGCAGCCGCCGCGGTCGTCGGGCTCGGGCGCGCCGGACGGCTCGCCCGAGTCGACCGGGGATCCGTACGCCGATCGCAACCGCGCCGGCGGCCCCGAGCTCGCGGTCACGCCGCAGGTCACGATGCCCAACTACGACCCGGATCCGGCGCAGGCCCGGGCCCAGGTCGACCAGCACCTGCAGGTCGCGCGGCAGGCGCTGGCGGGCGCGACCCCGGACCCCGACACCGCGCTGCGCGAGGCCCGGCTCGCGCTCGACATCGACGCCGCCAGCGTCGAGGCCGCGGCGATGGTCGCGTTCGCCTACTACCACAAGAGGCTGTACGACACCGCCGAGCTCGTGCTCGACGACCTGTTCAAGCGCGACGCCGCCAAGCAGAACGCCAACGTCTACTACGTCTACGGCCTGGTCTACGACCACACCAACCGGCCCGATCAGGCGGTGCTGTCCTACAAGAAGGCGCTCGACATCAACCCCAACCACGCCAGCGCGCTGGTCAACCTCGGCGTCCATCAGCTGCAGAACACCCGGTACGCCGAGGCGCTCGCGACGTTCGAGCGGCTGGTCAACCAGTTCGGCCGCAGCGACGTCGTGACCCTGACCTCGCTCGGCTCGGCCTACCGCGGCCACGCCGCCGACTACCCCCAGGCCAGCCCCGATCACGACGACAACGTCCGCCGCGCCGAGGCCGCCTACAAGCGCGCGCTGCAGGCCAGCCCGAGCTACGGCCCTGCCTACTACAACCTCGGCCTGCTCTACCTCGACAACGAGCCGTTCCCCGGGCTGCGCGACAACCTGCTGCGGCTCAACACGTCGAAGGGCTACTTCGACCAGTACAAGAACATGCCGGGCGTCGACATGAAGCTGTACGACGAACGCATGAAGGACGTGACCAAGGCGATCAAGCGCGCCGAGAAGCAGCAGAAGAAGTCCAGGGACTCCGCGCCCGTGCCCGCCGCCACGCCCGCCAAGGCCAAGGCTGGCGGCAAGCGGGGGAGCAATCCATAGTTGACAGCGGTAAGGAGTCACCGGCCATGACCAAGCTCGCATCGCAGCTGTTCGCGCTCGGGATCGCCGCCGCCGTGGTGGCCGGGCCGGGGCGCGTCCGCCCGGCGCACGCCGAGGGCTGCCCGGACGACAGCGCCGAGCAGGGCGAGAAGAAGCAGGGCAAGTTCCACATCGAGTACGTCAACGGCAAGCCGGTGACCGTGATCGACACCGTCGTCTCGGTGTGCGGCAAGGTCCCGCGGCCCAGCGTGGTGTACGTGCTGACCGCGAAGAACATCGACTACGAGTGGGAGAGCCTCAAGCAGGACTTCCTGCCGCTGATCCTCGCGTCGGTCAAGAAGGCGCCGTTCTGATGGCGGCGGCGCGCGCGCAGCAAGCCCAGGGCACGGGGCCGCGGGGGCGGATCCTGCGGGTCGGCATCCTGCTCGGCGGCAAGATCATCGAGGAGCGGCTGATCCGCGAGCGCACCCCGGTGACGATCGGCCAGTCGATGCGCAACACGTTCTCGATCCCGGTCGAGGGCCTGCCGCTCGAGTTCACGCTGTTCGCGCTCGACGACGGCCGCTACTCGCTGCGCTTCCTGCCCCGGATGGACGGCCGGCTCAGCGACACCGGCGGCCAGGTCCACACGCTCGAGGCGCTGCGCGCCCGCGGCGCGGCCAACCACGGCAGCTATCACGAGATCGCGCTGACCGAGAGCGCGCGCGGCAAGCTGTCGCTCGGCGACCTGACCATCCTGTTCCAGTTCGTCACCGAGCCGCCGCGCCAGCCCAAGCCGATGCTGCCGGCGTCGGTGCGCGGCACGCTCGCCGACCGCTTCGACCCCCAGCTGTCGCTGATCCTCGGCGCGTCGATCGTCCTGCACCTGGGGATCGCGCTGTGGGCGCTGTTCAGCGATGTCCCGGTCGACAACGGCATCGCCGAGCGCGCCTACAACCTGGTGTTCAAGCCGGACACCTTCGCGATCGATCTGACCCAGCCCAAGCTCGAGGCCGGCCCGGGCAGCGCGGCCGAGAAGAAGCCGGACAAGCCGCCCGAGCGGCCCAAGGCCCCCGAGCGCGGCGGCGGCGACGCCGGGCGCAACCGCGAGCAGCAGATCGCGCTGCAGGAGCAGGAGGCCGCCCGGTTTGCCGACCTGCTCACCGGCGAGGGTCCCAACGGCACGACCGAGGGCGACATGAGCCGGCGCCGGCCGGGCGCCGATCTCGGCGCGCAGCTCAACGAGATCAACGAGGGCAACCAGACCGTCAAGATCGGCGGCGGTGCCGGCCGGACGTCGCGCGGCGACGGCGAGGTCCGGGTCGGCACCGGCCACGGCCCGGCGATCAACGGCCCGGGCGGCCCCGAGAGCGCGGGCGGCGGCAAGCTCGCCGAGAAGGCGCCGAGCGGCCGGATCTCGGTCGCCGACCGGCCGACCGGCGACGCCTCGAGCCTGTCTCCCGAGGCCGTGCTCTCGAAGATCCAGTCGGCCTACATGGCCGGTCTCAAGCGCTGCTACCGCGAGTACCTGAAGAAGGACGCCAGCGCGCGCGGCAAGGTCGGGCTGTCGCTCACCGTCAACGAGACCGGCCGCACCGTCAAGGGCGCCGCCCACGGCTTCGCCTCCGAGGTCGACGAGTGCATCACGAACTTGATGTCCACCTGGCGGTTCCCGATCCCCAAGGACAAGGACGGCGAGGCCACCGACGCGAGCTTCGAGATCGCGCTGCAGCTGGTTCCGGACTGAGCCGGCCGGGAGAACGCGTGCACGCTCGGCGCGCCGTGGGCTGCTGCGCGGATGGGCGTCGGAGCCGCGCCCGCCGAATCACCACCGCCGCATGCGCGAACGGCGCGAGGTATCTGCGGGGGCAACACCTGCCAATCCTGGTCACGGTCGCGGCGTCCGACCCCATCCTGCTCGCGGTCGCCCACGGCCCGCCGAGCGTTGACGTCGCGCGCCGGCGCCTCGATCCCGATCGGGCCAGCTCGGATCCGCCAGGCGTCATTTGGCGGCCTTCTCGAGCGTGAATTGGCTGCTGATCTGCGCTACTCACGACCTTCTCAAGCTCCGGCGGGCGCTCGGGGGTAGCAGTCCCCGCTCTGGCAGACGCTGTAGCTTCCAGACGTCCCCCCACGTGGGGGCTGCAACCAAGACCGCCCCGCCCAAGACCGCCCGGCCCAGTACTCCTGACGCGAGATCGGACACTACGTGCAGCGGCGGGTGTCCGCGTATCCGGGGTCGCAGCAGACCCCTGATTTCGGCGCGCTCGAGCTCGACGACCGCGGCCAGCTGTTCGTGTCGCTGGTCGAAGATCCGGTTCCGCCGGACCCCGACGAGCGGGCGTCGCGGCCAGCGGCCCGGCGCCGCCCGCTCGCGCGGGGCACGTGGAGCGCGCTCGGGGCGGTCGTCGTCGCCGGCGGGCTCGCCACCGCCACGCTCGGCCCGCGCCTCAGGTGCGTCGCGCCGTCGACCTCGACGGTGCACACACCAGGCGCCGCCTCGGAGCCATCGCAGCCGATCGCACCGGCACACGCTGATGCGCGCGAGAGCGCCGGGTCGCTCGCCCCGCCCTCCGCGGTGGCGGGCGGCGGATCGGCGAGCCGGCTGGCGGCAGACCCCGGGCCGCGCCCCTGCCAGCCCCAGCCGCTGGGACCGGCAGCGGAGCCGGCAAGGGGACGGACGGCGCGCCGGACACCACCGGCAACGCGCGACCCTCACCGCCGGCGAGGACGGTGCAGCGCGCCGCGATCGCCGGGCCGCTGGCGATCGATCCGAGCATCTTCAACGACGGTCGCCTCGTGATCTCGAGCGCGGGCAGGGTGGGCGAGCTGCTGCGCGTGCGTGCGCTCGACGATGGCTCGCTGATCACCGCCGGCAATCACTTTAACTTCTTGACCGGCAACGACGCGAGCATGCTGCGCATCACCAGCAGCGGTCGGCTGGACTATGCGTTCAGCGGCAACGGCATCGCGCACGTCGGTGCTCGTGCCGCCGGACGTCCGGTGGACGACGTCACGCTGGACGATCTCGTGATCGACGGCCGCGGCCGGATCGCCGCCGCCGGTCAGTTTCGCAACGCGTCACATCAATTCAGCGCGGTCGTCGTGCGCCGGCTACCGGACGGAACCGCGGATCCGAGCTTCGGCGACGGCGGGCTGATCACCATCGATCGCGCCGAGCAGAACACCCATGTCAATCCGTCCGCCGCCTTCGTGAAGCGCGACGGCGATCCGCCCACGGCCGCGCCGGAGGGTGACGGGGTCGCGGCGACGGACCACGCGGAGCCGGCGGCCTGGTGGGCCTCCGATGATCACCGACCGGTCGCGCTGGCCGTGCGGCCCAGCGGCCAGATCGTCGTCGTCGGGGGGCTGCACGCTATCGTCCGCTTACGGCCGCGGCGAAGGCGCCGTGTTCGTGACCTGGTTCGACGACCGCGGGCGCGCTGGGCCGCACTGGATGACCCACGCCGAGATCACCGATCACGGCCCCGGCCGGCACGCTCCGTAGCCGCTGATGTCGCCGTCAGGGCGAGGCGGCGGCGGCGGCCGGGGCGGGCTCGGTCAGGAAGTCGAGCATCGCCTGGTTGAACCCCGCGGGGTCCTGCCACAGCGCGAAGTGGCTGGCGTCGGCGAAGATCACGAGCTTGCCGTGCGGGATCAGCCGGGCCATCTCCTCGATCTGCTCGATCAGGATGATCTCGTCGTGATCGCCGTCGGCGACGGCGACCGGCGCCTGGATCGCGCGCAGCTGGTCCTTGGTGATCCCGCTCGGCGTGCGCCACAGCGGCAGCAGGGCCGCGGTCAGCTCGTCGAAGCCCCTGGTGGTCCGGAACGCGTGCTGGTAGTCCGTCCGGCACTTCTGCATGTAGGCGGTGAACGTGGCGGCCCGGCTGCCCCGCGCCTTGCTGCCGCTGGCGTCGTAGTTGGCGCCGAAGATGAACAGGCGGTTGATGCGATCGGGGAACCGGATGCCGAGCTTGAGCGCGACCTCGCCGCCGTCGCTCCAGCCGACGACCGAAGCTCGCGCGATGTGGAGGTGATCGAGCACCGCGATGACGTCGGTCGCCATCAGGTCGTAGGTGATCGTCGCGGCGGTCCGCGTGCTCCGGCCCTGGCCGCGGCTGTCGATCGCGATCACCTGGAAGCGGTCGACCAGCGCGGGGAGCTGGAACCCGAAGTGGCCCGAGTTGCCGAGGCCGCCGTGCAGCAGCAGCACCGGCTCACCCTTGCCGTAGATCGCGTAGGCGATCCGCGCGCCGTCGACGTCGACGCTGCCGCGATCGGCCGGCTCGGGCAGCGCGGGGGGCAGCGGGAGGGTCTCCCAGCGCGGCCGGGCGCCGGCGAGCCCCGGATCGAGCGCGGCGACCGCCGCCAGCACGCATGCGAGGACCAGCGCGAGCCGCACCACCCTGTCCATGATGGCGTAGCGCGGGCCGGTTTGCGAGGGACCCCGCGGTGGATCGCCGGAGGTCGCCGGGATCTACCGCCGGATCCACCGCCCGGATCTACCGCGATGTGCGCCGGCGGAGCAGGTGGCCGAGCTCGCCGGCGAGCCAGCCGAAGTCGCCGCGGCCGCGGCGCAGCCACACCGCGCACACCGCGACGCTCACCGCGGCGGCCACCGCGACGACCCCGCCGAGCACGAGCGCGAACGGCAGGTCCGCTGCGCGCATCGCCTGGGCGAGCGGCCAGGCGGCGAGGGTCACGCCGGCGGCGAGCACGGCGCCCGGGGCGTGCGCCGCCAGGAAGCTCCCGAGCGGGAGCTCCGAGCACCGCATCGCGAGCAGGCAGCAGTGCAGGCTGACGGTCGTGATCGCCAGCGCGGTCGACACCGCGACCCCGGCGATGCCCCAGCGCACGGTGATCACCGCGCCGCCGACGACCACGATCATGTACACGACATAGGCGGCGGCGACCGCGTTCACCGCGCCCGCGGCCTGGGCCAGGATGCCGCCGAGCTTGAGGTTGGTGCGCAGCAGGATCGTGACCGCGAGGATGCGGAACGCCAGCACCATGTCGCCCCAGCCCGGGCCCATCAGCAGCCGGATCGCCTCCGGCGCGACCACGATGATCGCCGCGCTTGCCGGCAGCAGCACGAGCGCGTTGACGAACGCGGTCCGCCGGAAGTGGCTCGCCAGGGCGCGGCGGTCGTCCTGCAGCCGGGAGAACGCCGGGAACAGCACGTTGCCGACGATCGCGTCGAACACCATCGACGGGAACTTGATCAGGTCGTAGGCCCGCGCGTAGTAGCCGAGGTGGCTCGCGCCGAGCACGTGGCCGACGACGAAGTTGTCGCCGTAGGTGGCGACCACGTTGGTGCTCTGGATCGCCGACTGGCCGGCGCCGAACCGCAGCAGCTCGCGCAGCCGGGCGCGGTCGACCGCCAGGGAGTAGCGCGGCGGGCTGAGCCGCAGGTAGAGCGCGGTCGCGATCAGCTCCTCGACCAGGTAGCCGGCGACCAGCGCCCACGGGCCGAGGCCGGCGAGCGCGCACGCGATGCTGACGGCCGCGCCGGTGAGGTACGCCGCGGCGTCGACGATGGCGATCAGCCGGAAGTTCATCGCGCGCTGGCACAGCATGCGCGACGTGGTCGCCACGCTGCGCAGGCCGAAGAACACCAGGGCGAGCACGCGGATCACGTCGATCGACTCCGGGATGCCGTAGAACGCGCCGATCAGCGGCGCGGCGAGCCACAGCAGCGCCGACAGCGCGACGCCGAGGTAGACCGAGACCGCGAACGCGGTGGTCAGGTGGGCCGGCTCGAGCTGCTTGCGCTGGACCAGCGCCAGCCCGATCCCGACGTCGCGGATGCCGTAGACGACCACGTTGACCGACACCGCCGCGGCGACGATGCCGAAGTCCGTCGAGGTCAGCGCGCGGCCGAGCACGCCGAGCACGATCAGCCGCACCCCGTTGGTCGCGACCGCGCCGGCCAGGCTCCACGAGATCCCGCGCCGGGTCTGGCGACCGACGTGGTCCGAGGACGGCGTAGCTGGGGAGTCCGACACGGTTGCGTCCGGCCGGTCGACGCGCCCGGCGGCGCACGCGATCGGCAACGCTCGTCGAGCGTAGCGGGCCTTGGCCACGCGCTCAAGCGGTTCACCGGCGCGTGAACGCGGCCGGCACCGGAGGCGACTAACCCGGCGAGGCAGTCTGCCGTGACCGAGCCCCGGATCAGGATCCTGTTCGCGATTCCCTCGCTCGACCACGGCGGCCCCGATCGCGTGCTGTACGAGCTGCTCCGGGCGCTCGACCGCCGGCGGTTCGCGCCCAGCCTGATGGTCAGCGAGCCGGGCGGCTACTACCTGGCGCGGCTGCCGCCCGACATCCCGGTCGGCGTGCTCGGCGGCGCGACCGCGCTGGCCCGGCGCTATCCGGTGCTGCGCGCGCTGCGGTTCGTCCGGCGCGCCGCGCCCGATCTGGTGTTCGCGACGCTGCGCATGAACCTGACGCTCGGCGTGGTCGCGCCCGCGTTCCCGCGCCACACCCGGCTGGTGCTGCGCCAGGCGATCCAGGCGTCGACCGACTTCGCCGCGCTGATCGCGCAGGCCGGGATCAAGCACCGGGTGTCGCGCTGGATCACCCGGACCTCGCTGCGGCGCGCCGACGCCGTGATCTGCCAGAGCGAGGCGATGCGGGCCGACCTCCGCGCGCTGGTCGGAGACCGCGCCGCGCTCCACGTGATCGGCAACCCGATCGACGTCGACGCGGTCCGCGCGGCCGCGCGCACGCCGGTGATCCTGCCCGGCCGGCCCGCGCTGATCAGCGTCGCGCGGCTCGCCCACCTCAAGGGCTACGACCTGCTGCTGCCGGCGATCGACCGGCTGCGCAGCAGCCACCCGGACATCCACCTCACGGTGATCGGCGAGGGCGGCGAGCGGCCGCGGCTCGAGGCGCTGATCCGCCGGCTCGACCTCGCCCGCCACGTCGCGCTGCCGGGGTTCTCGGCCGAGCCGCTGCCCGCCGTGCGCGCCGCCGATCTGTTCGTGCTGCCCTCGCGCTACGAGGCGTTCCCCAACGCGGCGCTCGAGGCGCTGGCGTGTGGTACGCCGGTGGTGCTGACCGACTGCCCCGGCGCCAACGCGCAGCTGGTGCGGCCGGGGTTCAACGGCCGGCTCGCGCAGGCGGCGAGCCCCGACGAGCTGGTCGCCGCGATCGGGGCGGCGCTCGGCGAGCGCGCCGGCTACGACCGGGCCGCGATCAGCGCCGACTGCGCCGCGCGGTTCGGTGCCGCGCAGATCACCGCGCGCTACGAGGACGTGTTCGCCGAGGTCGTGGGCGTGCCGGCCAGCCGGGCCGCGAGCGGATGGGCGCGGGCGTAGCTCCGCGACGTGCACACGAAGTTGTAGCCGCGGCGCGGGTCGAGCTTGAACCGCGACGCGGCGGCCGCGCTGTCGACCGCGATCATCGCGCCGTCGTCGGCGATGAACCAGCAGTCCGCGCCGAGCGCCAGCAGCTGCCCGGTCAGCTCCGAGCGCGGGTCCTTGCCGTGGTCCTCGTAGAGGAAGATCGCGCCGCCGGCCAGCGCCGCGGCCCCGCCGGTGATGCTCGCGAGCTCGGCGCCCTCGACGTCGAGCTTGACCAGCAGGAGCGCCGGATCGAGGCCGTAGCTCGCGACCAGCGCGTCGAGCGTGGTGCCCTCGACGGTGACGGTCTGGCTCGCCGGCGCACCCTGTGCGGCGATGTGCCGGCTGGCGTGGGCGACGCCCTGCTCGAAGCGGACCGGCCCCGGCGCGGCGGTCAGCGCGCGGTGCTCGGTCGCGAACCGACCGCCGCACAGCGCCGCGGTCCGGCACAGCTCGGCGTAGGTCGTCGGCGACGCCTCGACCGCGACCGCGCGCGCGAT
>DATAPF010000500.1:0-5937 GCA_036265355.1 Kofleriaceae bacterium
GGCCGAGCGGTCAGCGCAATGTTCGTGGCGAGACGGCGGCCGAGCCCCCCGTCGCGATCGGCGGCATGATCCACTCGCTTCCCCTATTCTGCGTCCGTAACCTTCAACCAGCGCCGTCGCGTTCACGCCGAACCAGTACACCCTTGGCGATTCTGCTGGAAGAGTTCGGTAGCCAACAACAGCGCTCGCGGTCGGACAAGCGCTCGGCGGCACCCCCGCGGGGCCGCCGGGCGCCAGGGGGCCCGCCAGGCGCTCGAACGACGCACACCGGGGCGTCACTTGCGGGGGCCGCGTGCACACGTGGTCCTCTGCTAGCGTAGCCATCGGCGATAACTCTCTGGCAAATCATCCAGCGTCGGCCCGCGGACTCGGATCTTTTCGCCATTTCTTCGCCAGACGCCACGGGATCCAGCGGGACAGGACCGACTCCGGCGGGATCTGGTCCGGCTCCAAGTACGCGAGAGAGCTGCAAAGCGTTGCCGACAAAGGGTTCTCTCTCGGGTGCTTGTCCGGTGTCCGGCCGGATCGCGGGAACAGATGACCCGAGGACAACCGACCACACCGTCCGGCTGCCGGACGAAATTGGCAGGCCGTCAGGTCGTTCCGCACACTTGCCGGCGGCGCGGCCCTTGCTGAATACGCGGCTCGTGGTCTCGTTCTCCCACGAGTTCCTGGTCGAGCTGTTCCGCAACCGCGGTGACCTGGCGCCGGCGCTGCTGCGGGCGTGCATCGGCATTGTGATCGATCACGACCGCGTCGAGCACAGGTCGATCGACCTGTCGCAGGTGGTGTCGACCGAGTACCGCGCGGACGCCGTCGTGGTGCTTCGCGATCGAGACGGCGCAATCGTCGCGGCGATCATCGTCGAGGTTCAGCTCGGCATCGATCGCCACAAGGAGCGCACGTGGCCGGTGTATGTCGCCGCGCTCTACCACAGGCTCGGCTGTCCGGTCATCTTGCTCGTGGTGACCCCGAGCTCGGAGGTCGCGACCTGGGCTCGCCGACCGATCCAGCTCGGCCACCCGGGGTTCGAGCTCACGCCGCTGGTGATCGAGATCGGTGAGGTACCTCGCATCGTCGATCCGATAGAGGTCCGGAAGCTGCCGGAGCTCGGCGTCCTGTCGGCGATGGCCAACCCGGATCTCGAGGTTGTGATCGCGGCGATGTCTGCCGTTTCCGGGCTACCGGAGGATGGAGCCCGGCTATACTTGGACGTGATCTGGAGGGCGATTCCGCCGCCCCTCCGAAAGGCGCTGAACATGGAAGCTCAGGTGTACGAGCGATTGAGGACCGAGGTGGATCGCCTTCTGGCCCAGCAGGCGCGCGAAGATGGCCTGCGTCTTGGGGTGCTCGCGCTGGTGCGCGCGAAGCTCGGCACCGTGTCCAGCGAAGACGAGGCGGCCATCGACGAGGTCATCGATGAGAAGTCGCTGACCGATCTGATCGGTACGCTCGTGCGCGCGACCAGCGCCGGTGAGATCCGTGCCGCGCTGGCAGGTGCGCGTACGCCGCGTTGATCGGAGGTACGGGAGAATACGCAGCGACGCGTTGGGCCATGTAGCCGGTGGCGACCGGCCTGATCGACGTGCCGCGGGGAGGCTACCTGGGCCGCGTCGCGACGTAGATGATCGACTTGCCGTCGGACCCGGCGTAGTTCAGGTAGAGCCGGCAGCCGTCGGCGGAGAGCCAGCTCGGCTCGGCGACGAACGCGCCGGTCTTCAGCTCGCTGACCTCGCCCGGCGTCGGCCAGGCCGCGGTGGTCGAGCTCCGCTTCGCGACGTAGATGTCGTTGCCGATGGTGTCGCCGAGCGAGAAGTACAGCGTGAGCTCGTCGCGGGTCACCGGCGAGACCACCGAGTTCTGGACCGCCAGTGCGACGGTCTCCTGCGCTCCGAACGTGGTGCCGGACCTGGCCATGCGGGTGATCAACCCGCTCGACAGGTTCGAGACATAGAGCGCCTGGCCATCGGCGGTGATCCCCGGCGAGGCCACGAAGTCGCCCGCGATCATCGTCGGCGTGGGGAACACGACGCCGGCGTTCGACCGCGTCGACGTGTAGATGTGGCCTCCTCCCTGCGGGGGCGCGACCCGAGTCGAAGTAGATCGTGTTGCCGTCCGGAGAGACCGCCGGGTGCGAATCGCCCTGATCCGAGTACAGCGCGTTGACCATCATCGGCGTGGGGAACCCGGCGTCGCTCGTGGTGCGCGTCGACGAGTAGATGTGCATGTTCGTCCCGTGGTCGAACCGGTTGGTTCCGAAGTACACGGTGAGCTCGTCGTCGGTGAGCGTGGCGTGGACGTCGGTGGCCTGCGGATCGTGGAGCCCGGGCACCTCGACCGCGGGGGCGAACGGCTTGGTCAGATCGCAGGCCGGCGCGGCGGCATCGCGGTTGGCGGCGCTGTCCGGCGAGGACGCATCGATCCCCGGCGTTCCCCCGGTGCCCTTGACCGATCCGCATGCGGCCAGGATCCCGGCCATCGATATCAGAAGCCCTTCATCATCGGGAACAGCATACTGTGGCTCGGCGTCCGCTGGCTGTGATTTCGCCCCGTCCTTCACCAATTCATCACCCGTGCAGACGCGATGTCGATCACGCCGGCACCGAAATCGCCCTAGCGCGCGTGGACCTTGACGGTCTGGCCGACGATGTCGAGGATGCGGCGCAGCTCGTCGTAGTTCTCGTGCTTCATGCGCAGCCACGCGTTGGCCATGTAGCCGGCGGCGACCGGCTGGGTCGGCGTGCCGTTGGGCGGCAGGTGGACGTCGATCAGGTGCTGGCCGAACGCGTTGCCCATCGCCTCGAGGCCCTCGTAGCCCGAGATCTGCCCGTCGCGATCGGGGCGGAGCGCGATGATGCCGGCGGCGTAGCGCCGCGACGGGGTGGCCTGGGGCTGGCCGGTGCACACCGCGAGCGCCCACTCGCGGTAGAGGTTCATGTCGTTGCCGACGTTGTAGAGGTCCCAGGCGCGTACGCCCGGCGGGCGGCAGCCGATCTCGCTGAACTTGAGGCCCCTGGAGCCGAAGAACCATTCCATGTGGGTCGCCGTGGTCTCGAGGCCGAGCAGCTGGACGACCTTCGCGCCCATCTGGCGCAGCTCGGTGTAGGCCGGGGCGCTGTCGATCCGGTTGGTCGAGATGAACTGCGGCGAGATCCACCGCGTGCGCATCGCCTCGAGCACGTTGGGATAGTAGTGGGTGGCGAAGTCGTGGGCGATCGCGCCGCCGACGGTCAGCGTGTCGTAGAACCCCTCGTGGCCGTCGATGAACTCCTCGACGGCGATGCTGCGGCCGGCGCCGAACGAGCCGAGCGCGGCGTCGATCTCGGCGGCGGAGTCGACCCGGGTCGCGCCCGACGCGCCGGCGCCGTCGCGCGGCTTGAGGATCAGCGGGAAGCCGACGCGCTCGGCGAACGCGTGGACCTCGGCGGCGGTCGACGCGGCGGTCGACTGGGCGCACGGCACGCCGCCGTCGCGCAGCACCTCCTTCATCGATGGCTTGTCGCGGCACAAAAAGGCGCTGCGCACCGACGTGCCGGGGATGCCGGCGGCCTCGCGGACCCGGGCGACCGGCAGGATGTGGGCCTCGACGGTGGCCTCGAGCCGGTCGACGTCCCGCTTCGACTGGATGAAGCGCAGCGCGCCGAGCACCGCACCGTCGTCGGTCACGTTGCGGACCTCCTCGTAGTGGGTCAGCCAGCGCTTGAGGTCGTCGTCGAGCGACTCCTTGCTGCCCTCGCCGATCGCGGTCACGGTGGCGCCGATCTCGGCGAGCGCCTGGACGAACAGCTTCTGGTTGCCCGGAAAACGCGGTTCGATGAACACGATGTGCACGGGTCACCTCGATGCGGTTAGGCGTCGGTACAGCTCCTCGTATAGCCTGCCCTGGACGTCCCACGAGAAGTTCTCGGCCATGCCGTTGTCGGTCAGCGCGCGCCACGCCGCCGGATCGCGGTAGGTCGCGAGCGCGGCCTCGATCGCCCAGCTCAGGCCCTCGGCGGTGAAGTGGTCGAACACCAGGCCGGTGCCGGTATGGTCGCGCGGATCCCACAGCCGGACGGTGTCGGCGAGGCCGCCGGTGCGGTGGACGATCGGCACGGTGCCGTAGCGCAGGCTGTACATCTGGTTGAGCCCGCACGGCTCGTAGCGCGACGGCATCAGGAACATGTCGGCGCCGGCCTCGATCAGGTGGGCGAGCTCGTTGGAGAACCCGCGGTGGAACCCGACCTGGCGCGGAAAGGTCGCCGCGAGCTGGGCGAACAGCTGCTCGAACCGCGGCTCGCCGCTGCCGAGCACGACGAGCTGGAAGCCGTGGCGGTGGAGCAGCGCGGGGACCGCCTCGCCGACCAGCGCGAAGCCCTTCTGGCCGGCGAGCCGCGACACGATGCCGATCACCGGGACGTCCGGCACGTGCGGCAGCCCGAACCGCTCGACCAGCGCGGCCTTGCAGAGCGGCTTGCCGGAGCGGTCGGCCGCGGTGTAGCGCGCCGGGATCAGCGGATCGCGGTCGGGGCTCCACTCGGCGTAGTCGACGCCGTTGAGGATGCCGACCACGCTCGACGACCGCGCGCGCAGGAACGGATCGAGCCCGGCGCCGAGCTCCTCGCCCTGGATCTCGCGCGCGTAGGTCGGACTGACCGTGACGATGCCGTCGGCGTAGAGGATACCGTGGAGCAGGGAGTTGATCCGGCCCTCGCGCAGCTGGTCCTGGTGGAACAGGTGCGCGGCGTCGGCCAGGCCGGTGTCGGGCAGGGTGTCGGCGCGAAACGTGCCCTGGTAGTGCAGGTTGTGGATCGCGAGCAGCGTCCGCGTCCGATCGAACAGCCGGTCCCACGAGTAGCGGACCTTCAGCGTGAGCGGCGCGAGCCCGGCCTGCCAGTCGTTGGCGTGGATCACGTCGGGGGCGAACTGCATCCGGCCGCATGCCTCGAGCGCCGCGCGGACCAGCACGAGGAACCGGAGGTGCTCGTCGGGATCGCCGGTGTACAGCGCCGGCCGGTGGTAGAGCGCCGGGCAATGCACCAGGTGGACCGGCGCGTCGCCCGGCCGCACCGCGCGCACGATCGCGACCTCGTAGTGGTGATTGCCGAGCCGGATCTCGATGTCGCGCAGCACGGCGTCGAGCGTCGCGCCGCGCTCGTCGACCCGGCTGTAGTACGGCAGGAACACGCGCACGTCGTGGCCGGCGCGACCGAGGTACGCGGGCAGCGCGGCCGACACGTCTGCGAGGCCTCCCGTCTTGGCGTAGCGCGCGACCTCGGACGTGACGTACAGAATGTTCACGTGTTCCGCATCATGGCACGGAAGCCGGCGGCGGTGGGCGGCCGCGCTCCGGACCCGCGGCATGCGTCGTGCAACCGACGCACGATACGGAGGAGATCATGCCAGAGCGAGGCACGATGCAACGAGCCAGGCAGAAGCTGCGCAGCGGGCGAAGCGCGTCGACCGCGGCCGGCGAGTTCGTGCGCGAGGAGATCGAACACATCCGCGAGGGCAAGCACGGCGCGCGCTCGACGAAGCAGGCGATCGCGATCGGCCTGTCGAAGGCCCGTCGCGCCGGAGTGCCGCTGCGTCCGCCGCGCGACGGCTCGCGCGGCATGCAACGCCGGGCCGAGCGCGACTACGAGAAGGGCCAGCGCCAGCCGGGCAAGCAGCCGTCGCGGACGCGCAGCCGCGCGACCATGCGGGCGCTCCGCCGCGAGCCCCACGCGGCCGCGTCGTCGCGCGCGCTCGCGTCACAGGCGCACGGCGCGGCGAGCCGGCGCGGAGCCGGCGCGCGATCGGCCAGCGCCCGGAAGGCGGCGCAGACCAAGGGGCCGGGGCTGCGCAAGGCGGCGGCGCGCAAGGCGGCCGCGACCAAGGCCGCCGCGACCCGCAAGGACCGCGAGCGCTAGCCTATCGCGTAGCGCCCGGGAGAACGCGCCCGGGAGAACGCGCCGG
>DATAPF010000501.1:0-40840 GCA_036265355.1 Kofleriaceae bacterium
GCTCGCGGGGCAAGATGCCCCTGCACCTCCGGCGAAGCGCCGGCGAGCGCCCCTCGTGGCCGGCGGCCTGGTACTCGCAGCCGTGGCCGTCGCCGGCACCATCTACTGGATGCGGCTCGGCAAGGAGCGGACCGACGACGCGCAGGTCGAGGCCCACGTGTCCAGTGTCTCGGCCCAGATCGCCGGCCAGGTCAAGCGGGTCGCGGTCGCCGACAACCAGGACGTCAAGGCCGGCGAGGTCCTGGTCGAGCTCGACGATCGCGATCAGCAGGCCAAGCTCGCCGCCGCCCGCGCGGACCTCGGCGAGGCCACCGCGCAGCTCCGCCTCGCCGAGACCCAGCTCGCGCTGACCGAGAAGACCTCCCGGGCCAACCTCACCGTCGCCGAGGGCGCGATCGCGCAGGCCGCGGCGGTCACCGGCAACACCGCGGCGCAGATCGATCAGGCCAAGGCCGACGTCGCGGCCGCCGAGTCGCGCAAGCAGCTGACCCGGCTCGAGCGCGAGCGCGCCGAGCGGCTGCGCAAGATGGGCGCCGCGCCGCAGTCCGAGATCGACGAGAAGATCGCGGCCGACACCGCCGCCGACGCGGCGCTCGCCCAGGCCCAGGCGCGGCTCGCCAGCGCGCTGGCCAACCGCTCGAACTCGAGCGGCACGGAGGCCTCGGCGCGCGGCCGGCTGGTCGCGGCGCAGACCATCGAGGAGCAGGTCGCGGCGGCGCGGGCCCAGCTCGACCTCGCGAAGGCCCGGGTCGATCAGCGGCAGGCGGCGATCGACCGCGCGGCGTTCGAGCTCGAGCACACCAAGGTCCGCGCCGCGATCCCCGGGATGGTCACCAAGCGCTCGGTCGAGCCCGGCCAGCTGGTGTCGCCCGATCGGATGCTGATGGCGATCGTCGATCTCAGCGACACCTGGGTGATCGCCAACCTCAAGGAGACCCAGCTCGCCGAGATCAAGGACGGCCAGCACGCCGAGATCGAGATCGACGCGTTCGACGGCACGCTGACCGGCCACGTCGACAGCACCGCCGCCGGCACCGGCTCGCGGTTCTCGCTGCTGCCGCCGGAGAACGCGAGCGGCAACTTCATCAAGGTCACCCAGCGCGTGCCGGTCAAGATCAAGCTCGACGATCGCGGCGGCCGCGTGCTGCGCGCCGGCATGAGCGCCGAGGTCGTCATCCATACCCGGTAAGCCGTGCAGGGCTCGATTCAAGGCTCCAAGGCCGCGATCACGGCGACCGTGATGGCGGCGGCGCTGATGGCGATGATCGACATCTCGATCGTCAACGTCGCGCTGAGCGACATCCGCGCCAGCTTCGGCACGCCGATCGACCAGATCGGCTGGGTGTCGACCGGCTACATGATGGCCAACATCGTGGTGATCCCGATGACCGGCTGGCTGCAGCGCCGGTTCGGGTTCCGGCGCTACTTCTCGACCTCGGTCCTGATCTTCACGATCGCGAGCGCGCTGTGCGGCCTGGCGTGGAACCTGCCGTCGCTGGTGCTGTTCCGCGTGCTGCAGGGCATGGGCGGCGGCGCGATCATCCCGTCCTCGCAGGCGATCTTGTTCGCGCGCTATCCGCGGGCCCAGCACGGCATGGCGGCCGCGCTGTTCGGGCTCGGCGCGATCACCGGCCCGCTGCTCGGACCGTCGATCGGCGGCTACATGATCGACTGGGCGAGCTGGCACTGGATCTTCCTGGTCAACGTGCCGATCGGCCTGACCGTCGCGTTCCTGATCCCGCGCGTGCTGCAGGAGCCCGGGTTCACGCCCGACACCACGCGGATCGACGCGCCCGGCATCGCCCTGCTCGCGATCGGCATGGCGTCGCTGCAGTACGTGCTCGAGGAGGGCAACCGCGAGGGCTGGACCGATAGCACGCGGATCCTGGTGCTCGCCGCGGTCGCCGCGATCGCGATCATCACGTTCATCGTCCACGAGCTCGAGGCCCCCAACCCGGTGGTCGATCTGCGGGTGTTCAAGAACCGCAGCTACTCCGCCGGCACCGGGCTCAACTTCCTGCTCGGGCTCGCGGTGTTCGGCGCGGCCTTCCTGTTCTCGCTGTACTGCGGCGCGGTGATGCACTACCAGGCGCTCGACATCGGCCGGGTGTTCCTGCTCGCCGGGGCGGCGCAGATCTTCCTGATGCCGCTGATCGGCAAGCTGGCCAACCGGCTCGACCCGCGGCTGATGCTGGTGTGGGGCGTCGTGTTCACGACCCTGTCGCAGCTCGTCGCGTCGCACCTGACCTCCGAGGCCGCGTTCGTCGACCTGGTGTGGCCGAACATGATCCGGTCGTTCGGCCTGGCGTTCGTGTTCATCCCGGTCAGCGTCGCGGCGCTGTCCGACCTGCCACCCGCGCAGCGCGGCAACGCGACCGGGCTGTTCAACCTGACCCGCGAGCTCGGCGGCTCACTCGGCACGGCGTGGATGGGCAAGGTGGTCGCCGACGGCATCACCACCCACTCGGCGCGGCTCGCCGAGCACGTCTCGCCGTACAACCCGATCGCCCAGGCCCAGTGGCTCGGGATCGCGCGCGGCGGGATGGACCCGCCGACCATGCTCGCCGGCCGGGTGCTGCGCGAGGCCATGGTGCTGTCGTTCGAGGACGGCTTCCGGATCACGATGGCCGCGATCGGCCTGGGCATCGTGATGGTGATCCTGCTCAAGCGGCCCGCGCCGCAGGGCGCCCCGACCGGCGCGCACTGACGGCGCGGCAGCCCATCGCGGTGGCGCACGGACAGCGGTGATATCGTGGAGCCATGATCGAGCTGCTCGCAGCCGAGGTTCGCAGTCACCGCACGCCGGGCGGCCTGGTGCTGGAGTCGCCGGTCGTTCTCCCCTCCGGGCCCGGCGCACCGGCGCGCTGCATCGGCGACTGGCTGGTGCGCTGGGCGCGCGATCGGCCCGACGCGACGTTCCTCGCCGAGCGCGACGCCCGCGGCGGCTGGACGCGGCTTCCGTACGGCGATGCGCTCGCCGCGGTCGAGGGCATCGCGTCGAGCCTGCTCGATCGCGGCGGCGCCGCCGACCGCCCGGTGATGATCCTGTCCGACAACAGCATCGCGTCGGCGCTGGTGGCGCTCGGCGCGATGCACGCCGGGGTGCCCGCCGCGCCGGTGTCGGCGGCGTACTCGCTGCAGTCGCAGAGCTTCGGCCGGCTGCGCGCGGTCGCCGACCAGCTCCGGCCCGGCTTCGTGTTCGCCGACGATCCGGGGCGGTTCGTCCCGGCGATCCGCGCGCTGACCGACGCCGGCGCGATCGGGCCGGACGCCGGCGAGCTGCTCGACGCGGCCGAGGCGCTCGCCCGGACCCCGCGGTCACCGGCGCTCGACCGGGCGTTCTCGCAGATCGCGCCCGAGACGATCGCCAAGGTCCTGTTCACCTCGGGCTCGACCGGCGCGCCCAAGGGCGTCGTCAACACCCACCGGATGGTGACCTCGAACCAGGAGGGCCTCGCCGCGTGCTGGCCGTTCCTGTCGGTCCCCGGCCGGCCACCGCCGGTGATCGTCGACTGGCTGCCGTGGAGCCACACGTTCGGCGGCAACCACAACTTCCACCTCGTGCTGCGCCACGGCGGCGCGCTGTACATCGACCGCGGCCGGCCGGTGCCAGGCCTGATCGAGACCACGATCGCCAACCTGGCCGACGTGTCGCCGACCCTGTGGTTCAACGTGCCGCGCGGCTTCGACCAGGCGGTCGCGCTGCTCGAGGCCGACGAGCGCGCCGCCGCCGGCGTGTTCGCCCGGCTCGACGTGGTGTTCTACGCTGCGGCCGCGCTCGGTCCGGCGACCCGCGCGCGGCTGGAGCAGGTCGCGGCGCGCGCCGGCCGGCCCGACGTGTTCTTCACCTCCGCGTGGGGCTCGACCGAGACCTCCCCGCTGGCGACCTCGGCGCACTTCGTCACGCCGACCACCGGCAACCTCGGCCTGCCGATCCCGGGCGTCCAGCTCAAGCTCGCGCCGGTGCAGGACCGGCTGGAGCTCCGGGTCCGCGGCCCCAACATCACGCCCGGCACCTGGCAGCCCGGCGGCGGCATCGCGCCGGTCGAGCTCGACGGCGACGGCTTCCTGCCGACCGGCGATGCGGGCCGGCTGGTCGACGAGACCAATCCGGCCGCCGGCATCGTGTTCGGCGGCCGGCTCGGCGAGAACTTCAAGCTGTCGTCCGGCACCTGGGTCAGCGTCGCGCACGTCCGGCTCGCGCTGCTCGAGGCGTGCGCGCCGCTCGTGCTCGAGGCGGTGATCGCCGGCCACGATCGCGAGCAGATCGGCGCGCTGATGGTCCTGGCGCCCGCGGCACGCCCGCTTTCGCCCGCCGCCATCGACGATCGCCTGCGCGCCGCGCTCGCCGCCTACAACACCGCGCATCCGCACACCAGCGAGCGGATCGCCCGCGCGCTGGTGGTCCACGAACCGCTGTCACTCGACGACGGCGAGACCACCGACAAGGGCTATACCAACCAGCGCCGGGTGCTGGAGCGCCGCGCCGCCGCGGTCGCTCAGCTGTTCGCGCAGCCGCCCGGCGCAGGTGTGCTGGCGCCGTGACCGGCGACTCAGGCAAACCACGAGCGCGTGTGCGCGACCCCGGATGACCCCGAAATCGCCCTTCGGGCCTGCGCCCGTCGTGATACGGTGAACCGTGGCAGCTTTCAATGGTGTAAAGATCTTCTCGGCGACGATGTTCGCCGACCGCGGGCAGCTCGGCGAGCGGGTCACGGCGTGGATCGCAAACGGTCCCACGCGCAAGCTGACCGAAATCGTGGTCACCCAGTCGAGCGACGCGGCGTTTCACTGCATCACGATCTCGATCTTCTATCAGGAGGCGCTGCGCTGAATCCGATGACCTGCGGCGGTCCGCGACGCGCCTGAGGATCCGGATCGCAGCGCGGAGAGCGGACGTAAGAGCTCCGTGAGCCGCCGCGACCGATCGACGGCTCCGCCCCACAGCCGGGCCGCGGGCGCGTGCGCCGTCTCGGCGCGGGGGGAGCGGCTCGTTGCGCCCACCGCCAGGCCAGGCCCCTGGAACACCAGCAGATTCCGCGTCGCCTGCGGCGGTTTTTTGATGGCGCGGGCGCGATCGACCGGGCGAACCCGCCCGGTGTCCGCGCGACCGGCAGGTACGGACTCGCCTCATGATACCGGCGTGCGCATCGACATGCGTGTTCCGCTTATGCGGCGCAGCAGCCATGTCAGGTGACATCCGCCACGCAGTCGCCGTCGGTAGCAGATCATCCCCCAGCGCGACCGGACCGTGAATAACTACCGCTTGACGGAATTCTCGCAGCGTGGCCTCATAGTCAATGATTGAATTGTTAACAACCGTACAGGCCTGATCGGTAGAGGCGCTGCGCGGGGACTCAGACGGGGTCGCCGAAGACCCGAGAGAGAGAGGTCGTTATCTCGCTATCCACCAACAGCAGCCCGGGGGAGCTGTCTGGAAAGTTCCGGTTCATCGCGGAGATCGGGCATGGCGGGATGTCGGAGGTGTACCTCGCGCTCGCACAGGGTGGCCTGGGCGGGTTTCAGAAGCTGGTCGCGATCAAGCTGCTGCGCCGCGATCTGGCCAAGGACGAGGACTTCCGGCGGATGTTCCTGGAGGAGGCTCGCCTGACGGCACGGCTCAACCACCCCAACGTCGTCCAGACCAACGACGTCGGCGAGGATCAAGGCCGCTACTACATCGCGATGGAGTACCTGGAGGGCCAGACGTTCGAGCGCGTCCGCCGGGCGCGCAACGCCGGCAAGCTGTTTCCGCTCAACCTGCAGATCCAGATGCTGGTCCAGGCGCTGTCGGGCCTGCACTACGCCCACGAGCTGACCGACTACGACAACACGGCGCTGTCGATCGTCCACCGCGACGTCACGCCGAGCAACATCTTCGTCACCTACGACGGCCAGGTGAAGCTCGTCGACTTCGGCATCGCCAAGGTGTTCGACTCGCTCAACCACACCCGGGTCGGCGTGCTCAAGGGCAAGGCGCGCTACATGCCGCCGGAGCAGATCACCGGCGTCACGATCGATCGGCGCGCCGACATCTTCTCGGTCGGCGTCATGCTGTGGGAGATGCTGAGCGGCACCCAGATCTGGCTCGGCAAGAGCGAGACCGAGATCCTGCGCCGGGTGTCGGCCGGCGATGTCCCGCTGCCGCCGCGCGACGCGCCGTTCGTGCTCCAGCAGATCTGCACCAAGGCGATGGCGTTCCACGCCGACGACCGCTACCCGACCGCCGAGGCGCTGCGCGCCGAGCTCGACGGGTACCTCGCCCAGCACATGACGCCGACCCGGATCAACGCGATCGGCCCCGCGGTCATCGAGCTGTTCCGCGACGAGCGGGCCCAGATCCGTCAGGTGATCGAGTCCCAGATGCGCGGCACCCGGCCCGGCGGCACCCCGCTGCCGGCGCTCGACGAGGTCCGCGCCCGGCAGACCGGCGAGACGTTCGGCTCGTTCGGCGGCACGCCGACCGGCGAGAGCCCGCGCACCAGCCAGCCCATGCAGATGACCTACGGCGGCGAGCCGGCGCCGGCGCAGACGGTGGCCACCCCGCTGCCCCGCCGCAAGCTGGTGTACGCCGGCGCGGGCATCGCGGCGGCGATCGCCCTGATCGGCGTGCTCGCGCTGACCCGCGGCCGATCCACGCAGGGCGACGCCGCGGACCGCTCCCGGCCTCCGGCCCCCGCCGCCGCGGCCAGCCTCGTCCCCGCCGCGCCGTCGGCCCGGACCGTCGCCCTGCCGGTGCGCGGGGTGACCGACGACACGATCACGCTGGGCATGAGCGCCGCGTTCTCCGGCGCGTCGCGCGAGCTCGGCAACCGCATGAAGCTCGGCCTGGACACCGCGTTCGCCGCGGTCAACGAGGCCGGCGGCGTCGCCGGGCGCTCGCTCAAGCTGCTCGCGCTCGACGACGGCTACGAGGGCAAGCGCGCGCTGGCCAACGTCCAGGAGCTGATCACCGATCGCAGCGTGTTCGCGATCATCGGTGACGTCGGCACCCCGACCACGGTCGAGGCCCTGCCCTACGTGCTGTCGAAGAAGGTGGTGTTCTTCGGCGCGTTCACCGGCTCGAAGATCCTGCGCCGCGATCCGCCGGACCGCTACGTCTTCAACTACCGGGCGAGCTACGAGGACGAGACCGCCCGGATGGTCAACTACCTGCTCGACGTCAAGAAGGTCCCCGACCGCGGGATCGTCGTGTTCGCCCAGCACGACAGCTACGGCGATGCCGGCTACGACGGCGCGACCAAGATGCTGCGCAAGAAGGGCCGCAGCGACGAGGTCCTCCGGGTCGGCTACGAGCGCAACACGCTCGACGTCGACGACGCGGTCAACAAGGTCGTCGAGTACAACGCCGCGACGGTCCGGGTCGGGCCCAGCGACTACAACCGCAGGCACCCGGTCAAGGCGATCGTCATGGTCGGGACGTACAAGGCGAGCGCCAAGTTCATCCAGAAGCTCCGCGAGCACAAGATCGACGCGATCCTGATCAACGTGTCGTTCGTCGGCAGCACCTCGCTGGCCGAGGAGCTCAAGGAGCTCGGCGTCAGCTCCGCCGGCGTGATCGTGACCCAGGTCGTCCCGCACTTCGACTCGGGCGCCACCGGCATCATCCGGTACCGCGAGGCGCTCAAGAAGTACCACCCCGATCAGCAGCCCGACTTCATCTCGCTCGAGGGCTACATCGTCGGCCAGCTGTTCGCCGAGGGCGTGCGCCGCGCCGGCCGCGAGCTCGACACCGAGAAGCTGGTCGACGCGCTGGAGCACATCCAGGACTACGACCCCGGCACCGGCAGCGCGCTCGGGTTCAGCCCGTCGCAGCACCAGGCCAGCCACAAGGTGTGGGGCACGATGCTCGACGATCAGGGCGCGTTCAAGTCGATCGACATGGAGTGACGCGTCCGGGCACGCTCAGCGCGGCGGGCCGGGCGGCCCGGCGGGCGGCGCGCCGGCCGCGGCGTCCCCGCAGCGCGGGCCGATCCGCTCGTCGACCGCGTAGGCCTCGGGCGCCAGCCGTAGCCAGACCAAATGGCGCGCCACCCGCGCCCCGGCGGTGAGATCGTAGATCGTGTACTCGCCGGCGCCCTCGGCGACCAGCGCCTTCGCGCCGCCCTTGTCGGCGAGCACCGCGGTGAGCAGCAGCGGATGGTCCTGGCCCTCGGTGACCTTCATCGCCCCGCCGCCGGCGGCCGCGACGAAGAACCCGGCGAACGTGTCGGCCTTCCAGTCGCACTGCGAGTCCGGCGATGCGCCCGGCGGGATGGTCAGCCAGTTGACCGCGCCGGCCCACGCCACCGGCCGCCCGGCGACCTCGACCTGGCCGAATGCCCACAGCATCTCGCAGCCCGGCGCGCGGCAGTCGTGCGGCGGGACGATCGCCGCGATCGCCGGGGGCAGCGGCGTCTGCCGGGTCGGCCGCTGCCAGTGGTTCTGGGCATCGGTCTCGCCGACCCGCGCCGCGACCGGCTGGGGCGCCAGCGGCTGGCACTCGGCCGGCGCCTGGTCGGAGACCAGCGCGAACGCCTCGGCGTCGTCCTGCTGATCGCGGGGCGGCGCCGGGCAACCATCGAGCTCGACGCCGTAGGTGACGTTCGGGGTCGGACCGTCGACCGCCGCGGCGTAGTACGAGCCGATCACCGCGCGGCACGGCGCCTGGCCCGGCACCGTCAGCCAGACGTGAGGCGGCGGCGCTGGCAGGCCGCGCGCGCTGGCGGTGCGCGGATCGAGCACCGTGTACTCCGGTACGCCGGCGAGCGTGTCGACCAGCTGATCGTGGAGCGGCAGGACCCAGCCGGTGTGCTGCGCCGGCTGCGCCGGGTCGTCGCTCGCGAGGTACGACGCGACGTGAATGTTGTCGGCGGTCGGACAGCCCCCGCCGCCGGACGCGACCGGCGCCGGCTGCCCCGGCGGCACGGGCGGCTGCGGGCCCACCCCCGGCATCGGACAGCCTGCCAGGAAGACCACCAGCCAGATGCATCGCGTCATCCCCGGAGGTTTGCCACACTCGCGCGCGGCCGACAGCCGGGGAGCGCTCCCAGCGTGATGCAGGTCCCGGCCGGCGGATCGTGAGACATCGCCTGGACAACCGGGCAGGCCGTGCCATCGGCGCATCTCACCGGCCCGGCGCTGTCGTGAACCGGCAGGTCCCGCCGCCTATGCGATCGATGTACTTCCTGCGCAGTATCTCATGAGCGGCTCCGTTCGAACTATCGAGGACGGGCCGCCCCCCGGCCCTGGACCGCGCAAGCTCGATTTCGGCCTCGTGATCGGCATCGACCACTACTCCGGCGCTCCCCCGCTACGCTGCGCCGTGAAGGATGCGAACGAGTTCTGTACCTGGCTGCGCGACGCCAACGGCGGCGGACTCGCCAAGCAGCACGTCGAGCTCGTCGCCTCGCAGAAGAAGCCGATCGCGCCGCTGCAGAAGGAGGTCGACCGCGCGCTGCGCAGGATCGAGACCGCGGCGCGGGCGGCCCACGGCGGCCGCCGGCTGTACTTTCACTTCAGCGGGCACGGCGCGGGGAGCCCCGAGTCCCAGGATGTCGCCCTGATGCTCGCGAAGTGGTCGCGCAGCCGCCTGGAGTTCGCGCTGAGCAGGGATGACTACGACCACGAGCTCCGCCGTGCCGGCCTGTTCGACGAGCTCGTGTTCTCGCTCGACTGCTGCCGGAACACGGCGGAGCGCGCGACCGGATCCGCGCCGACGTTCGCGCTGGAAGCGCATCGCAAGCCGCCGGGGACGCTCGTGTTCATCGCCTACGCGACCGAGGACGGGCATCCGGCCTTCGAGGAGCGCGGGCACGGCGTGTTCACCGAGTGCTGGCTGGCGAGCCTCCGCGCCTGGCCGCATGGCATCACCGCCGGCCATCTGCAGACCGAGCTCCACCACGCGCTCATGCTGCGCGGCCAGCGACCGCACATCGTCAACGAGCTGCTCCCTGACAGCAGGTTCGGTGGCAAGGGTGCTTCCCCCAACCTCGTGATCGAGTTTCACGAGGCGCGTGGCAAGGTCCGCCTGCTCGACGGCTGGTTCGACGAGGTCGCCACGTGCGACGTGTCCAGGGCGCCGGACGGCGCGCCGGATCCCAGGACCTGGGAGCTGGTGATCCGGCCGGGGATGTACAAGCTGGAGGACGGCGCGGGGCACGCCGCGAAGTTCGATCACAACAAGGCGGTGACGCATGTCGTCTTCTGAACACGGCGTGGCGTCCGGCGAGCGCGGCGCGCCACCACCGCGGACTCCGAGGCCGTTCTCCATCGACTCCGAACCGATGGTGCAGATCTCGGTCTACGACTCGGCGCGGACCCTGCTGGGGCAGGCCGAAGGCTACCTCCGGCTGGCGCTGGTCCCCGGCCTGTATCGCGTCCACCTCGAGCGCGGCGGCAGCATCCACCACGAGATCGTCGAACATCATCAGGACACCGCGCTGAGGTACCCCAGCCCCGAGCTGCAATCCCCGGCCCCGTTCCACGGCGCCCGGACATCTCACGACTACTACGTCGCGGCCGCGCAGCGCTACAGCCGGGAGGACACCGCGAAGACGCCGCTCGGCGAGGGACCCCATACCAGCCGCCTGTTCGTGTTCCTCCGCCGCGAGGCGCGCGACCAGTCGCCGCGGCAGCTGCCAAGTGAGCCGGTCACGATCCACGACGCGGAGGGTCAAGAGCTCGATGCGATCGCGCCCGGCACGGCCGTGGTCGATGACGAGCTGGGTTACGTCGCGTATTCCCGCCGGGTGAAGCCGGGCACGTACCGGCTGCGCGCCGCGCGGTCCCGGCGCGACGCCGCGATCGTCGTACCGGACGGGCGCGCCGCCCTGGTGTTCATCGCCGACACCGGCTCGCTGCAGCTGGCCGAGCTGCGCCTGGCGCTCGTCCCGAGCACCACCGGCTTCGATCCGGCGAGCCGGACCTGGAGCGCGATGGAGAGCCTGCTCGCGGCGCTGCGCGTGCCCGAACGCACGCTGCCGCTCGCCGCGCGCATGCTGGTGCCCGAGGCGATCGAGCACGACCTGTGCTTCGGCATCGCCGCGGCGCACGTGCTGTGGCGCACCGGCGACCGCGCCGGCCTCGCCGCGGCGATGGGCGTCCTGACGCCGTACCGCGAGATCCCCGACGTCGCGATCCTGGCGCAGCTCACCGGCAGCGCCGAGGACCCCGCGGCGAGCCGCATGCTGGCGGCGGTCGCCGAGACGCTCCCCCTGCTGCGCACCAGCCTGACGACGGCGATGACCCGGCCCGAGCTCGCGGGCACGCTCTCCGCGTACTCCGGTTTCGCGCAGGCCGCGCGGACCGGCTTGCACGACACGGTGTGGTGTGTGTGGAGCACGCGGCCCTCCGATGAGCGCTGGATCGAGCCAGCGGTCGAGCGCGCGCTCGCTCGCGATCCACGGCGCGACGCAGCCTCGATCGCGCGCAGCCTGGTACTGGCGACCGAGACCGTCGAGCAGGCGATCGCGGCGATCGATGCGGCGACGCCGGGGGGCGCCAGCGCGCGCGCGCTCGGACCACCCTGCATTCCCGGCTACGCGCTGGACGCCGTGCTGGGCCGCGGGCCGCACAGCACCGTGTACCGCGCGACGCGCGAGGCCGATGACCGCGAGGTCGCGCTCAAGCTCGTGCCGATCGACGGCGGGACCGAGCGCTGCGCAGAGGCGCTGCAGGCGCTCGAGCTCGACAGGCCGGTGGAGCATCCCCAGCTGCTCGCGGCCACCGCGCGCGGCAGGTTGCCGGACGGCAACGGGATCTGGCTGGAGATGGAGCTGTGCGACGGCAGCGTGCTCGACCTGGTATCCGACGAGGACGCGCCGCTGTCGCCGGCGGAGGCACACCGCATCGTGCGCGAGGCCGTGGCCGTCCTCGCGCACCTCCACGCCGCGGACATCGCGCACGGCGACATCCAGCCGGCGAACCTGCTGGTCCGCAGTGATCGCAGCATCGCGCTCGCGAGCCCCGGCCTGGCGGCTCGCCGGGCCACTCCGGCGGCGAACCATGCCAGCGACGCCCTGCGGTTCACCACGCCCGAGCTCCGGGATGGCGGCAAGCCGAGCAAGGCCGCGGACGTCTGGGCGATGGCGGCGATCTACTACTTCCTGCTCGCGCAGGACTTCCCGCGCGACGAGTACGCCGGCCAGAGCCCGTACGATGCGATGGACAACAACCTTGTCCCGCTCGCGCAGCGCCGGCCGGAGTTGCCTCGGCGGCTGGCAGACGCCATCGACCAGGTGCTGGCGACCCGCGATCCCGGGCAGCGTGTGCACGACGCAGCGGCATTCCAGGTGCAGCTGACGGCGCTCGATCCGGCGTCGCCCGTTGCGGCGTCGATCGCCGCGGCGCCGAGCGCGGCCCCCGGTGCGTCCGACATCGCGGCGGCGCGAACCGCGGCACCCCCGCTGCCACCGCCACCCCCCCGCACGCGCATCTCGGCGGTCGCTGCGCTGGCGCGGCTGCGAGCGCTGCTCCGGCCGCTGCAGGGCGTCGCGCCGCTCCGCGCGATCCTGGTGGTGGGTGGCGTGGCCCTGGGAGGCCTGATCTGGGCGGCGACCCGCACCCCGGAGTCGCGCTGCGAGCAGCAGATCCGCGCCGACGAGTGGTCGGACGGAGTCGAGACCTGCCTGGCCACCGGCGATCCGCAGGACCAGGTCTGGGCGGCCCGGGGCTACCTGCAGCTCGGCGATCTGGATCGCGCCGGCGCCCTCGCCCGGCAACTGGTCACGGGACCCCACCACGCCGATGGTTTCGCGATCGCGGCCGACGTCGAGCTGCGGAGAGGGCAGCTCACCGAGGCGACCGGCCACGCCATGCATGCCCGGATCGAGCACATGCGCGCGGGCGACGTGCGCGGCCAGGCGGGCGATGCCGTGGTGCTGTCCCGCGCCGCCTGGGAGGCCGGAGACTTCGCGGCCGCGCGCGACGCGGCGGAGCAAGCGCTCGCGCTGGCCCGGCGGAGCCAGGATCCGGCGAGCATCACCGCCGCGAGCCTGGCGAGCGCGGACGCTCTCCGCCAGCTCGGGGCCAGCGACCAGGCAGGCGCAACGCTGACCGACGCGCTCCAGGTCGCGCGTGGACCGTGCAGCCAGGCGGCGCTCCGGCTGTCGCGCGCGCTGTGCAGCATGGACACCGGCCACAACATCACGGCCCGCCGCGAGCTCGATGCGCTCGCGGAGGCCGGTGAATGCCCGGTGTCCGAGCTCAAGTCCACCATCGCGCTGACCCAGGCGTGGCTGCTGCGCTGGGTCGACGGCCGCGCCGCCGCGGCCAAGCTGGACGCGCTCGCGGCCACGTCGCGTGGCGCCGGCGATGGTTCGCGATACTTCCAGGCGTTCAGTGACGTGGGCGAACGCCTCGGCTTCGGTCCCACCGACGGCGCGCGGGGCATCCCCGTGAACCGCGCCGGCGCGCACCGCGAGTCCGCCGAGGCGCTGCTGCTCCGGGCCTACCTCGCCGCGGATCGCGGCGATCTCGCGGAGGCCGAGCACGACCTCGACCGGGCCTCGGACGGGGACCGCGCCGGAGCCGACCTGCGATGGAAGATCGAGCAGGCCCGGGGCGAGCTCGCCGAGCTGCGTGGCGGACCGCTCGCCGACCTGCTCGCCGAGTACCACTACCGGCGCGCCACCACACGGATCACGGCGTCGCGCGTTGCCGCGCGTGCGCGATCCGCGAGCTTCGTCGCGAGCCATCGCCCGGTGTACGACGACCTGATCGCACTGCTCGCCCGCAGTGGCCAGTGGCGCGACGCGCTCGCCGTGGTCCTCGAGCTCGACCTCAACGACCTGCTGCGCCCGACCCGGGACGACCTGGCGCGCCCCCGCTCGCGCGGCCCCGAGGATCGCGCGACCGGCGTGTATCGCGCGCCGCGCGCCGTCGACGCTCCGTCGCAGGGGATCGATCGATCGCGGCTCTCGGTCGACCTCCTGCTCGACGCGTGGCGGCCACGCGATCTGGTGGTCCTGATCGCCCCCTCGGACCGCGCCATCGGAGCCGATGATGAGCGGGTGTACCGGCTGCACGTGGTCGACGGCCTGGTCACGGGACAGGACGTTGCCGACACGTCCAGCGCCCGGCAATGGGCCGATGCCCTGTATCAGGATGCCAGCGACCGCAGGCCCGCGCAGGCGCTCGGCAGCGCGATCGTCCCGCCGGAGCGCACCCGCGAGACGCTCGACGTGCTCGCGCCTGGCGCGTTCAGCAAGCTGCCGCTCCCGGCGCTGCGCGACCCGCAAGGCGCGCTGGTCATCGCGCAGCGGCCGCTCGTTCGCGTCCTCGGGCTGCAGACGAGCGTCCTCGAGAGCATCGGATCCGGACCACCCGTGGTGATCGTGGATCCTCGCGTCAACGTCCTCGCGGCCGTGGAAGGCGCGGTGGTGGCGGCGACGCTTGCCGCGCATGGCCTCCCGGCACGGGTGTCCGGCGCTGGAACGCGAGTCCCCGCGACGCTCGACCGACTGCGCGAGGCCCGCAACGCAAGGTTGCTGCACATCGCGACCCGGAGGGGTGGGGATAGCCCGCCCTCGCTGGAGCTGGCGGACGGCCGGATCGACGCCGCCGAGCTGGTCCGCGCGCACATCGCGCCGCGGCTCGCCGTGCTGGCCGAATCCGCCACGGCCGCGGCGATGGATGACCGCGGATCGGACTCGCCCGCAGCCGGCCTGCTGCGATCGGGCACCGCCATCGTCATCGCGACCGCCCGCAGCGTCACCAACACCGCCTCGATCGAGCTGATGCAGCGCTTCTACTCCCGGCCGGACTGGGAAACCGATCCGGCACGCGCATTCGCACACGTGCAGCAGGCGCTGGCCGTGCAGTACGATGCGGACGAAGCGTCCAGCTCGTGGGCCGCGTTCAGCGTGCTGGGCCGCCCGCCGTACGTCGCGCCGCGATAGCCGGTCAGCCCTCGGCCACGCCGAGGTAGCGGCCGGCCATCGTGCAGGTCTCGTCGACCAGCCGCGGATCGCGCAACCGCTCGGGGAACGCTGTCCACGGTGGCGCGGCTGCGCGCCTGGCGCGGGCGTTTTCGGGGCGTGGTCCGGACTTGGCGCTGCATGGGGCGACCTCTCGGGCGACGGCCGTCACATCGTCCGCGCGCGCGGAATGCGAGTTGGCAATGTGAGCAAACGCTCGCATTTTAGGAAGCGATGGCTGCACTGTCCAGTGTCCTCGTCGCGCCACCCGCCGTCGGCTCGGTCCCCGCGGTGCCCGGCCTGCCGCTGCTCGGCAACTGGCTGGCGTTTCGCCGCGATCGGCTCGCGCTGCAGGATCAGGCCGCCCGGCTGGGGCCGATCGCGCGGATCTCGATGGGCCACATCCCGCTGTACGTCGTGACCTGCGGCGACCTGGCGCACGACGTGCTGGTCGACAGCGCCGCGCAGTTCAAGAAGAGCGCGGGGATCGAGTTCCTGCGGCCGGTGCTCGGCGACGGGCTGCTCACCGCCGAGGGCGACCCCCACCGCCGCCACCGCAAGCTGCTCGCGCCGGCGTTCGCGCCGCGCCGGCTCGCGAGCTACGGCGAGGTGATGGTCGCCGAGACCCGGGACCAGATCGCGCGGTGGAGCCCGGGCGATCGGATCGACCTGGCGGCCGAGATGATGCAGATGACGCTGGCGATCGCGGGCCGCACGCTGTTCGGCGTCGACGTCCGCCGCGACGCGCGCACGGTGGCGCGCGCGATCGAGATCGGGATCCACGCGATCGACGCCGGGCAGACGTCGCCGCTCCAGCTCGACTACCGCTGGCCGCTGCCGCGCCACGTCCGGTTGCGGCGCGCGGTGGCGATGCTCGACGACGTGGTGTACCGGCTGATCCGCCGCGGCCGGGCGCTCGGCAGCGATCGCGGCGACGTGCTGTCGATGCTGGTGCTGGCCCGCGACGAGGACGACGGCAGCCAGCTCACCGACCGCGAGGTCCGCGACGAGGTGATGACGCTGCTGCTGGCCGGGCACGAGACCACCGCCAACGCGCTGAGCTGGACCTGGTACGAGCTCGGCCGCCACCCCGGGGCGCTGGCCCGGCTCGAGGCCGAGGTCGGGCAGGTGCTCGGCGACCGGCCGGTCACCACGGCCGATCTGCCGGCGCTGGCGTGGACCGCCGCGGTGATCGACGAGGCGATCCGGCTGCACCCGCCGGTGTACGCGACCGGCCGCGAGGCGCTGCGCGAGGTCGCGCTCGGCGGCCACCGGCTGCCGGCGCGGTCGATCGTCCTGATCAACATCCGCGGCATCCATCGCCGCGCCGACTACTATCCGGATCCGCTGGCGTTCCGCCCCGAGCGCATGCTGGTGGACGCGAAGAAGGCGCGGCCGCGCCATCACTACCTGCCGTTCGGCGCCGGCCCGCGGGTCTGCATCGGCGCGCACTTCGCGCTGATGGAGGCCCAGCTCGCGCTCGCCACGATGGTGCAGCACGCGCGGCTCCGCCTGCTGGCGCACACCGTGGCCGCCCAGCCGCTGGTGACGCTGCGGCCGCGCGGCGGGATGCCGGCGATCGTCGAGCGCTGCTGACACCGCGGCGCCGGTCACCGCGGATCGGTCACGGCAAGAACCGCGACCGCTGCTCGGGTGAGACCAGCTGGCACGCGTCGGCGTGCCCCCAGATCCGGTAGCGCAGCGCCGCGAGCAAGCGGTAGCCCGGATCGAGCACGAAGCCGGGCAGCCAGAGCAGGCCGTGGCCCCAGCGCCACGGCGCGCGCAGGTGCCGGGCGGCGTGGAGCATCGCCTTGCTGCGCAGGTGGGCCCGCCCGTCTGCGACGTAGACCACGCTGGCGATCTCGGCCGGGATCCTGGGATACCGCGCGCGGAGCCGCGCGGCGGTCGGGCCCTGCAGCGGCGCGAACCGGATCGCGTGATCGCGCTCGTGCGCGAGGATCCAGCGCACCGACCTCGCACAGAACCCGCAGTCGCCGTCGTACAGCACGATCGGCCCGTCGGCCGCATCGCGCGCCGGTCCGGCGCTCGTGACATCGCCGCCCGCCATGGGCGCATCTTGCCCCATCCGCCGTCCGCGGCAATCGCCGCGCGTGCCGCCGCTGCATCGCCCCGGCCAGCGCGCTATGGTCGGGGGTGCTCTTGGCGATCGTTCGCGTCGTGCTCAGCAGCTCCCTGCTCGTCGGGATCCACGTCTACCTGTGGCTGCGGCTGGTGCGTCCGGCGCGGCTGTCCCGGCGCGGGCGGCTCGCCGCGACGCTCGGCCTGGTCGCGCTGTTCGTGTCGATCCCGGTCACGGTGGCCAGCCGGCTGACGCTGCCTGCGCTGTCGGCGACCTTGGGCTGGATCTCGCTGCCGTGGATGGCGCTGGGCGGGCTGACCTTCCTCGCGCTGATCGGGATCGACGCGATCCGGCTGGCCGCACGGCTGGTCCAGGCGCGGCGCACCCGGGCGGTCGGGCCGGTCACCGCGCTGTCGCGCCGGCAGTTCCTCGCCCGGGTCACCGGCGGCACCGCGCTCGCGATCGGCAGCGGCTGCGTCGCCCGCGGCATGGCCGAGGCGCGCGGCGACCACGAGGTCGTCGACGTCGAGATCGCGCTGCCCCGGCTGCCGCGTGCGCTCGACGGGTTCACCATCGTCCAGCTCTCGGATCTCCACGCCGGCATGACGATCGATCGCGGGTTCGTCGAGCGCGTCGTCGACCGCGCCAACCGGCTCGCGCCCGATCTGATCGCGCTGACCGGCGACCTGGTCGACGGCCGGGTCGAGGAGCTGCGCCCGTCGATCGAGCCGCTCGGCCGGCTGCGGGCGCGCCACGGGGTGTTCGCGGTGACCGGCAACCACGAGTACTTCTCGGGCGCCGACGCCTGGATCGCCGAGCTGACCCGGCTCGGCGCGCGCTACCTGCGCAACCAGCGGGTCGCGGTCGGCGACGGTGCGGCGAGCTTCGACCTCGCCGGGGTCGACGACTACTCCGCGGCGGGCTGGCCCGGCCACGGCGAGGACCTGCCCGCCGCGCTGGCCGGCCGCGATCCGGCGCGCGCGCTCGTGCTGCTCGCCCACCAGCCCCGCCAGGTCCACACCGCGGCGCAGCACGGCGTCGACCTCCAGCTCTCGGGCCACACCCACGGCGGCCAGATCTGGCCGTGGCACTACATCGTGCGGATGCAGCAGGGCGGCCTGCTCGCCGGCCGCTACCAGATCGCCGGCACCCAGCTCTACGTCTCGCGCGGCTGCGGCTACTGGGGTCCGCCGGTCCGGCTGCTCGCCCCGCTGGAGATCACGCGGGTGATCCTGCGCGCCGCTTGAACCGCAGCGACCCCGCCTGCGGGCGGCCACGCACACCGGCCCGGCGCCGTGCGGCGTAGTACAACGCGGGCCATGCGCTCGCTTGTCATCGGACTGCTGGTGTTCCCGGGCCTGATCTCCGCGGCCGAGGCCGGGCCCAAGCTGACGCTCACCCAGGTGATCGAGCGGGCGCTGGCCAACCCGCGCGCGCAGGCCGCCGACAGCGACACCGCCGGCGCCCAGGCCCGGGTCGACGAGGCCGACGCGGCGTGGCTGCCGCGCGGCAAGCTGACCGCGTTCGGCACGATCAGCCCCGTGATCCGCTGCGTGAACGTCCCGGTCCCCGGCACGGATACCACGATCGACTGCGCGAGGACCGAGCCCACGATCTTCGCGTTCAACTTCTCGGGGCTCTACGGCAGCGCGCAGCTCGACATCACCCAGCCGCTGTACACGTTCGGCAAGATCGCGCACGCCCGCAGCGCCGCGCGCGCCGGGCTCGACGCGCAGCGCGCGCTGGCCGACGAGGCCGCCGGCGACCTGGCGGTCGACGCCGCGCGCGCGTACTGGGGGCTCAAGGCCGCGCGCGAGCTCGGCGCGATGCTCGACGACGGGATCGACGAGATCGACAAGGCGCTCAAGGAGCTCGGCGAGCACGGCGGCAAGGACAAGCCCGGGGCCTCGATCCAGGACCGCCAGCGGGTCGCGGTGCTGCTCGCCGAGGCCCGGGTCCAGCGCGCCGAGGCGGCGCAATCCGAGGCCGAGGCGCTCGCCGGGCTGCGCGCGCTGACCGGCGCGCCCGACGCCGACCTCGACGATGCCGAGCTCGCCCCGATCGACCGCCCGCTGCCCGGCCGCGCCTCCGGCGAGCACCGGCCGCAGGTGATCGCCGCGCGCGACGGGGCGGTCGCCGCCGACGAGCTCGCCGACATGGCGGTCAGCCAGTACTACCCCGACCTCGCGATCATCGGGTCGGGCGTGGTCTCGGCCGCGCACGGCGTCGACACGCCGTCGAACGCGTTCTTCAACAACCCCTACAACCGCTACGGTGCCGGCGCCGTGCTCGGGCTGCAATGGACGATCGAGCCGTGGACGACCGCTGCGCGGGTCGCGAAGGCCCGCGCCGATGCCCGCAAGGCCCACGTCCAGTCCGATCTCGCCGCGATCGGCGCGCGGTTCGACGCCGACACCGCGCTGGCCGACGCGACCGCCGCCCACGACAAGGTCGCGGCCGCCGGCCAGGGCGAGCAGGCCGCGCGGGCCTGGGTGGCGTCGGTGCTGCAGGCCCAGGCGATCGGGACCGCCGAGTCCCGCGACCTGGCGGACGCCTACGTCGCCTGGTTCCAGATGCGTGCGCGCTGGGCGCAAGCGGTCTTCCAATGGAACGTTGCCGTGGTACGCCTCGATCGCGCGGCGGGTGAATTCCACGCCGGCCCTCGCCGTCCCTAACCAGAACCAGAGCTGCACGGCTCGGGAGCTTCAGGAGTCCCCATGGTTGTCCGATCGATCGCCGTCGTCCTCGCGCCGCCCCCGTCGTTGATCCTGGCGTTGATCCTGGCGTTGATCCTGGCCTCAGGCCTCGCCCTCGGGCCCTCGCTGGCCGTGGCCCAGCCCAAGGCCCCGGCGGCTGCGCCGGCCGGTCAGGCCACTCCGGCCACGCCGGCCCAGGGCGCGAAGACCGGCCCCGGCACCCAGGCGGTGCGAGCCGCCAACGACACGATCGCCGGCCTGCTCAAGCAGAAGCCCGCGCCCGGCTCCAAGGAGGAGAAGGACCTCGCCGGCAAGGTCACGACCAGCCTGCGCAGCTTCCTCGACATCGATCAGCTCGGCAAGCGGGCGATGGTCGACCACTGGGGCAAGCTGTCGAAGGCCCAGCAGGACCAGTTCCTCGCCGTGCTCCGCGCGCTGATCGAGGACAACTACGTGCGCGGCCTGCGCGCCAACCTCGACTACCAGGTCGACTACACCGGCGAGTCGACCGACGCCGACGGCAACGTCGTGGTCACCACCAAGATCAACACCAAGCGCCGCGGCCGGCCGTACGCGATCGAGGTCGACTACGTGCTGGTCAAGGACGGCGACAAGCTGCGCGCCTGGGACGTCAAGACCGACGGCGTCGGGCTGGTCGACAACTACCGCACCCAGTTCGACAAGATCATCGACAAGGACGGGTTCGACGGCCTGATCGCGAAGATGAAGAAGAAGCAGGCCGCGAGCGGCTCCTGACCGGCGCGCGTTGTAGGCTGCGAGCCATGGCGCAGATGGCTTCGCACCGCGAGCTCGCCGAGGCGTGGCTCGCCGAGGATCCCGACCCTCAGACCGCCGCGGAGCTGCGCGCGCTGCTGTCGCGGTGCGACGCCGGCGACGCCGCGGCGCACAAGGATCTCGCCGAGCGGTTCACCGGGGCGCTCGAGTTCGGCACCGCCGGGCTGCGCGGCCTGCTCGGCGCCGGCCCGCAGCGGATGAACCGCCTGCTGGTCCGCAAGGTCAGCGCCGGGCTCGCCGCCTACCTGCTCGCCACGGTGCCCGACGCGCGCCGGCGCGGCGTGGTGATCGGGCACGACGCGCGCCACCTGTCGCGCGAGCTGTCCGAGGACACCGCCCGCGTGCTCGGCGGCGCCGGCATCCGGAGCTACCTCGCGCACCGGCCGTGGCCGACGCCGATGACCGCCTGGGCGGTGACCGCGCAGCAGGCGTGCGCCGGTGTCATGGTCACCGCGTCGCACAACCCCCCGGCGTACAACGGCTACAAGGTCTACTGGGGCAACGGCGCACAGATCATCCCGCCGCACGACACCGGGATCGCCGCCGAGATCGCTCGGGTCGGCTCGATCACAGGCATCGCGATGCCGGGGCTCGACGAGCTGCGCGCCGCCGGCACGGTGGTCGACCTGACCGAGGCGGTGCACGACGACTACCTCGCCCGGGTCGTCGCGCTGCGCGCCAGCCCCGGCATCGACGGCCGCGACCTGGTGATCGCCTACACGCCGCTGCACGGCGTCGGCGCGCGCTCGGTCGAGCCCGCGCTCCGGCGCGCCGGGTTTCCCGCCGTCCACACCGAGCCGTCGCAGCGCGAGCCCGATCCGGACTTCCCGACCGTCGCGTTCCCCAACCCCGAGGAGAAGGGCGCGATGGACCGCGTGCTCGCGCTCGCCGCCCGGGTGTCGGCCGACCTGGTGCTCGCCAACGACCCCGACGCCGACCGGCTGTGCGTCGCGGTCCCCGACGGCAGCGGCTACCGCGTGCTGAGCGGCGACCAGACCGGCGCGGTGCTCGCCGACTACCTGCTGGAGGTCGGCCCCCGCGACCACCGCATGGTCGCGACCACGATCGTGTCGTCGCAGCTGCTCGGCTTCCTCGCCGGCCAGGCCGGCGCCGACTACCGCGAGACCCTGACCGGCTTCAAGTGGATCGCCAACGCGGCGATCGACTACGAGCGCGAGCACGGCGGCCGGTTCGTGATGGGCTACGAGGAGGCGATCGGGTTCTCGGTCGGCCCGCTGGTCCGCGACAAGGACGGCGTGTCGGCCGCGGTGGTGTTCGCCGAGCTGGCGGCGTGGAACCGGGCGCGCGGCCGCTCGGTGCTCGACCAGCTCGACGAGGTCTACCGCCGGGTCGGCCTGTTCGTCACCGAGCAGGTCTCGCTGACCCGGCCCGGCAGCGACGGCCTGGCCCAGATCCGGGACGCCATGACCCGGTTCCGCACCGCGCCACCCGCCGCGCTCGCCGGCCACGCGGTCGAGACCACCGTCGATCTGGCGCGCGGCACCGGCGGCCTGCCGCCGTCCGACGTGCTGGTGTTCCGGCTCGCCGGCGGCCGCCGCGTGATCATGCGGCCGAGCGGCACCGAGCCCAAGCTCAAGAACTACTACGAGGTCCGGATCGAGGTCCGGCCCGGCGAGCCGCTCGCCGACGCCCGCGCGCGCGGCCAGGCCGAGCTCGCCGCGCTGCGCGACGCCCACCAGCAGCTGCTGGCCTGAGCCCGGACCCAGGCGACTCGGCCGCCGCGCGGGCTCCCGGACGCGCCGCCGGCGCGGTAGGCTCGCGCGCCATGACCAAGGTCGCCATCATCACCGGAGCGTCGTCGGGTATCGGCGCGGCCACCGCCTTCGAGCTCGCCCAGCGCGGCTGGTCGGTCGTCATCAACTACTCGCGCAGCGAGGACAACGCCAAGGCCGTCGCCGAGCGTTGCCCCGACGCCCTCGTGATCCGCGCCGACGTCGCCGACGACGCGCAGTGCCGCGCGCTGGCCCAGGCCGCGCTCGACAAGTGGGGCCGGATCGACGCGCTGGTCAACAACGCCGGCACGACCAAGTTCGTCGATCACAAGAACCTCGACGGCCTCACCGCCGACGACTTCCTCGCGATCTACCGCACCAACGTGGTGGGCGCGTTCCAGATGACCCGGGCGTGCGCGCCCGCGCTGCGCACCGGCCGCGGCGCGATCGTCAACGTGTCGTCGGTCGCGTCCGAGGTCCCGGTCGGCTCGTCGATCGCGTACGGGGCGTCCAAGGCGGCGCTCAACATGATGACGCGCTCGCTCGCCCGCGCGCTCGGCCCCGAGATCCGGGTCAACGCGGTGTGCCCGGGCTACGTCGACACGCCGTGGCACCACAACGCGCACGGCAGCGAGCGCGCCAACCAGATCGCGACGCACTACGCCTCGATCGTGCCGAGCGGCGACTTCGCGCGGCCCGCCGACGTCGCCGACGCGATCGTCTGGTTGATCGAGGGCGCCCGCCAGACCACCGGCGAGGCGATCTTCATCGACGGCGGCCTCCACATCAGCCCGCCGCGGTGACCGGCTAGCCGCCGAGATCGAACCGGCCGAGCACGCCGGCGAAGCCGTACAGGTTGAGCCGCTTGTCCTGGACCAGCGTGAAGTCGTCCGGCATCACCGCGTTCTCGACCAGGAACATCGACAGGCTGGCCGAGATCACCGGCGCGACCGCGAGCCCCGGCGACACGCGGTAGTCGATGCCGAGCTGGAGGCGCAGCAGCTCGATCCCCTGCATCGACGACGCCGGGGCCCCGATCCGGTTGATCCACAGCCCGCGCCAGCCGGCGCCCACGCTGACCCACGGATCGATCGAGCGCGACTCGCTGGTGTGCCACACCGCCTGGGCCCCGGCGGTGGCGCCGTACGCCCGGCTGCCGTCGCCGATCGCGTCGCCGTGGCGGAACCGCGCGACCGCGCTGTACACCCCGGCGCTGAACCGCGGGCTGGCCCGGTAGCTGAGCTGCAGCTCGACGGTGCCCCCCGGCCCTGCGACGTCCTCGATGTTGCCGATCAGCCCGGCGCCGCCGGCACCCTGCGTGTAGCCTCCGGCGACCCCGATCTCGAACGGGCCGCGGGTCGCCGGCACCGGCCGGTCGATCGCGCCGCTGAGATCGAACGCGTCGGGGTTGAGCGACTCGGGATCCGCGGACGCGTCGCCGGCGGATGCGATCGCGCCCGCCGCGGCGATGAACATCAGGAGCCTTGCGTTCATGGCACGGGCGCTTTCCTCGGAGCACGCTGGCGAGCCGTCCCCCGTGCTCCGGCAGGGACGGCGCTCGCCCGGGCACCGCGCGCGAGCGATGGGGGGATGGACCAGCAATCCGCGCGCCAGCGTACACGGGCTGCAATTCGCGGACATCGAACGTCATAGGTTGAAACAAAACCGGCACCTGACGGGATCGCTGACAGCGCTGGTTGGCCAACCGACGCCGCGGGCGTGCGGATCGATCACGACCGCGCGCGCGGACTGCGCCATCTGCGTCACGCCGTGGGACCACGGCCGAGCCGCCGCGATTGCGCCGGGCGCGTGACGGTGACTGCTACGTGACGACACACGGCAGGCGAGCTCCATCCACCAGCAGTATTCGATGCTAGAACTCCTCCACAGAGCCGGTTCCCCCACGCGATCGATCTGGCCCCGCCGCCGCTCGACGCCGGCGGCTTCCCGGCCGACGGGTTCTTCCTCGACTTCTCGCTGCCGTTCACGCTCGACGCGACTGCCACCGACGGCGCCGGCGGGACGCTGAGCGGCGTGATCCGCCCGCGCCACCTGGTGCCGTCGCCGTAGCGCGGCGCGCCATCCCACCGCCCGCTGCAGGCCATTCAGGCGGGCCAGGTTTGCCGCGCGCTGCCTTCGTCGTCGGGTAGGTGGCCGGATTCGCGGCCGATCGCGCTGGCCCGGCCATCGAGGAGCCAGATCCGCTGCGACCGGGGTCGGATCGATCACTCATCCAGCCAGGATGAGCGATCGACGGGGAGGCGAGGAATGGGTCACCAGCGGAGCAGCGATGGCCGCCTGTCATACCTTGCCCAGCGCGTCGCGCCTCACCGTCGCCAGCGCCGGCGGGGTGATCGCGACGCTCCGGCCGCGCACCCGGATCGGGCGCTACGCGATCGAGGGCCTGCTCGGCGCCGGCGGGATGGCCGTGGTGTACCTCGCGCGCGATCCGGTGCTCGACCGCGCGGTCGCGCTCAAGGTCATGCGGGTCGACGGCGACGAGCCCGGCGCGAGCCGCCTGGTGCGCGAGGGCCAGGCGCTCGCGCGGATCTCGCATCCCAACGTGATCTCGGTCCACGAGGTCGGCCGCGAGACCGACGGGCTGATCTACATCGCGATGGAGCGCATCGCCGGCACGACGCTCGCGGCCTGGCTCGAGACCCCGCGCGCGCCGCACGAGATCCTCCGGGTGTTCGCCGCCGCCGGCCGGGGGCTGTCGGCCGCGCACGCCGCCGGGCTGGTCCATCGCGACTTCAAGCCCGAGAACGTGATGGTCGGCGACGATGGCCGGGTCTGCGTGCTCGACTTCGGACTGGCGCGGGCGTCGCGCGACGCCGACGGCCCCGACGCCGATCACGAAGGCATCGCCGGCACGCCGGCGTACATGAGCCCCGAGCAGTGGCGCGGTGAGCGCGCCGGCGTCGCGAGCGATCAGTTCAGCTTCTGCGTCGCGCTGTGGCGCGCGCTCACCGGCGAGCACCCGTTCGAGCTGGCGTCGCGCGATGCGCTGCGCCGCGCCGTGATCGCGGATCGTCGATGGCGACGCGCCCTCGCCGGTCCCGGCGAGTCCGACCAGCGCAACAGCTGGTCGGGCGCGATCTCGGCCTGGGGCTTCGGCCTGTTCAGCTCCGGCCGCTACACGATCAAGCCGACCTGGTGCGGAGGCCGAGCAGCATGTCCTGGTCATCGCGCTTCCTGCACGGCTCCGCTGCCCTGCCAGGCGTGCTCGACCTCCTGGAAGTACTCGCGGAAGAATCGAACGTTGTTGTCGCGATCGCTGTCGATCATCGGGATGAACTCGGGCGGCACCACGTGGTCGCCCCCGATCGCGTCGTAGATCTGGGTGGCGGTCGCGCGGTACATGCGCTTGAACAGCACGTGCCAGCCGACCTTGGGGATGTCCATCTTGTGCTCGTAGCCCACCGCCGAGTAGTGCGCGATCGTGGCGTCGATCGCCTCGTCGCGGCTGTACAGCGGCAGCGGCTTGCGCTCCGGCGTGAACGGGTGCTGGAACTGCGGCAGGCCGGTGTGGAGCTCGTGCGCGAGGCTCCGGCTCAGCAGCGGCGACAGGTGCAGGCCGTCGCGGTACGTGCCGGTGAGCAACCACAGGCCAGCCACCGAGCTCTTGCCGATGATCGGGCAGCCGTCGACCGGCACCGGGCGGTTGCCGGACTGCCAGGACACCAGCCGAGCCGACTGATAGCTCTGGTTGATCTGCTCCATCGCGCATTCGAGCAGGAAGTACATGTCGCTGACGTTGGCGCGCTCGAACGGCCGCAGGGTCAGGTGGTTGGTGGCGCCGATGTAGGCGCGCTGCACGCCGCGCGGCACCTGGTGCAGGCCGCAGGCAAACGCCCGGTTGGGCGTGCGCACGGTGTGCGGGCAGATCGGCTGGTCGGTGTCGATCACCAGCGAGGTACCGCCGCCGGCGAACACCCGCGGGATGCGGCGCGCCAACCAGGGGTGCTGGTCGAGCAGCTGCTGCGTGGCGATGCCGGCGGCCAGGATGACGACGCCCGCGTCGATCCGCGTGGCGCTCGACTCGAGCACGACGCCGTGGACCCGGTGCTCGTCGAGCTCCAGCCGGGCGACGGTGTCGTCGTACATCGTGATCGTCGCGCGGCGCTGGTTGACCTCGGTGAGCGCGGCGAGCAGCCGGCCCGAATCGATCGCGCCCTCGCCCGGGACGAAGATGCCGCGCAGCGATCGCCCGTCGTCCGCGGCGTCGAGCCCGGGGATCGCGGCCGGGTCGACGGTCTCCCACCTGGCCTCGTACTCGTCGAGGACCTGCAGGATCGCCGCGTAGTTGGCGTCCTCGATCGCGCCGGACTTGTTGTTGTTGACGATGAAGGTACCCATGGTGGGCTGCAGGTGCAGCTCCGCGGGCAGCTCGGCGTTGATCGACTCGAGCCAGCCCGGCCACATCGCGCTCGACTTGACCGCAAGGTCGATCTTCACTCGCCCGAGCGACGAGCGCGCGAGCTTCTGCGTGATCTCGCCGAAGCAGCCGAGCATGGCGCCCGCCGCCGGGCTGGCGCCGCGCAGCCGTCCCGCCGGGCCGACCACGGCGATCCGCAGGCCGGGGTTCTCGAGCGTGAGCGCGCGCGCCGTCGACAGGCCGAGCACGCCATTGCCAATGATGCAGACATCGAACGCCGTCATGGTTTTTTCTGAGCGATTGCGTGGCTACGCGGCGCGCCGCAGCACGTAGTTCCAGATCCGGTGGGTGGTCTCCATCGAGCGGTGGGGGGAGCTCCAGTACCGGAGCTGGGTCCACTCGTCGTGCTCGGGCGTGAACCCCAGCTGGCGGGCGATCTCGATCGTCTCCGAGGGCGTGAACCAGGCGGTCTCCTCGACCGAGTGATAGAACAGTGGGCCCAGGCTGACGAACACGCCGCCGGGCTTGAGCACGCGGCGGACCTCGCCGAGCAGGCGCATGATCGGCACGCAGTCAGAGAAGTAGACCGACACCACGGCGTCCTGCGAGCCGTCGGCGACCGGCAGCTGCAGGGCGTCGGCGACGAAGTACGCCACGTTGCCGGGAGCCTGGCCCGGGGGGAGCGCGGCGACGAAGTCGTCGGCAACCACGTCGCTGGCGATCATCGGGTAGAAGATGTCGGCCAGCTCGAGCGGCCCGCGGCGCAGCCGGTGATAGATGTCGACGTAGGTGAAGTTGAGATCGGAGCCGAACACGTGGTCGAAGCTCGCGGCCAGTTCGTGGGCGTAGCGGCCGGCGCCGCCGCCGACCACGAGCGCCGAATCGCGGCCTCGGCAGCACGCCTTGATGTTGTCGCGCAGCCGGTTCATCACCCCCGCGCGCTGCTCGGCGGCCTGCGGCTCGTCGCTCCAGTCCGCGCGCACGAACCCGAGCATGTCCGGGCCGTAGGACGCCAGCGTCTGCCGCGGATCGGCGAGCTTGCCCCCCTGTGCGGCGACGTGCGCCAGCACCGTCCGGGCATCGAGCCGGGCTGCGACCGCGTCGCGCTGGGCGACGGTGAGCGCGACGTTCCTCTGCAGCGCCGCGCGCAGCGAGCGCAGCATCGGCGTGCGGAAGCTGTCCTGCGACAGGAACGCGTCCACGGCGCGGAGGTGCTGGGTGCGGCGCTGGTTGTGCGCCTCGAGCTCGAGACCCGTGCGGCACAGGTAGCTCGGGGGCTCGGGCACCAGCACGGGGACACCGCCGATCACGGGGTACGCGGTCCCGCGCTGCGTGCTGACCAGGCTGTCGCCGGCCACGGACGCGAAGCTCAGCGGTGTCTTGCCGACCGGGCAGCACAGACGCTCCAGTAACTCGGGAGTCATGGCCATTTCCTTCCTGACCGATCAGAATCGGCCGGTTGACGGCTGGTGGCGGCGCAGCAGATACCCGATCTCCAGGCCGGTCGAATCGACCTCCGGTGCGGTGGTGTCGCGGGCAACGATGTCGAGCCCCGCACGCGCGAACACGTCCTCCCAGAACGCGGGCGACGCGAGGCGCTGGCGGGTGAACGGGTGGAGCAGGTAGTACGCGTTGTAGTACGCCAGCCCGAGTCCTTCGGCCATGACGTGCGGATTCGTCAGCTGATCATCGACCTCGATGACGATGATGTGCAGATCGGGGAACCGCGTGATCAGGCGGTGGAGGAACGCCACCACCGCGTCCTCGCCCGACTGGCCGAGGATCTCGTGAAGCACGAAGCCGAGCACGGTGAGATCGGGAGTGCCATCGAACGCCGAGTCGAGGAACTCGAGCGCTCCGGCGCACCGGAGCTCGATGCGGTGAGCCAGGCCGCTGGCGCGCACGTGCTCGACCGCCGCCGCGTGGCCGCGCTCGTCCGGCTCCACCCCCCACGCCGCGACGATCTCGGGACATTCGCGACAGAACTCGACGAGGTAGAGCGCGTTGCCGCAGCCGAGGTCGAGCAGCCGCCGGCACGGGGCGGAGGTGCGCGCCATCAGCCGCCGGGTCAGCGGGATCGCGTCGTAGTGGCTGATCGCGCAGCTGCCGATTCCCACCTTCTGGGCATCGCGCGTCACCGGCGCTGAACCGGCGCGCAGCGCGTCGCCGAGCTGGAGGAAGGTCGTGCCGTAGCCTCCGACCAGCATCGTGTACCAGCCGCGGAACTCGGCGAGCGATCGGCCCTTGTCGGTCAGACCGAACCGCTCGCCGTCCTCGCGCAGGTAGCCCTCGTTGACCAGGAAGCGCAGCAGCGTGATGACCCGGATCGCGTCGCGGCCATTCGCCACCAGGCGCGCGACGTCCTGCGGCTGCGCGAGCTCGTCATACAGTCCGGAGTCGAAGAGATGAGTCAGCGCCGCCGCGGTCGCAAACATGCGCACTGGCTGCAAGGCCTCGACCAATCGGTGCTCGAAGGTATTGGGCGAATTCATGATGTATTGCGTGCTCCGTCTTCTCTTGTGCGCGGTCCTGTGGAATACTGCAGACAATGACGTTCCCGCGCATCGTACGAGACGATGTCCCGTTCACGGCGCTCCAGCAACGGCTGCTGTACATGAGCCGGTATCCCGACCGCGACTGGGTGAACGTCGTCGAGAACGTGCCAGTCTGGCCGATGTTCCCGGTGATGCGGCCGCCCGCGCCGCTGGAGGCGGACACCTACGGATCGTGCTGGGGCGATCCGCGCCTGGTCGCTGCGATCCAGCGCCGCGAGCGCAGCGTCGCCGGCCGGCCGGTCGCCGACGACCAGATCGTCGTCACCAGCGGCGCGCTCCACGCGATCTCGCTGGTGCTGCGCACCGCGGTCGAGCCCGGGCGGCGGGTGGCCTGCCTCGCGCCGATGTTTCGCAGCATCTGCGAGATGTTCGCCGCGCGCGGCTGCCCGATCCGGCTGTTCTCCGCGGCGAGCGTCGAGTCCGACGCCGGCGCCGACGAGCTGGTGCGCGACGACGTCGGCTGTGTGTACCTCAACTCGCCGAACAACCCCAGCGGCGAGGTGGTCTCGCAGCCCGCCGTGCGCCGGCTCGCACACCGTTGTGCGCGGGCCCACATTCCGCTGGTGGTCGACGCGGTCTACGACGACTTCCTGTTCCAGGACACCGCCCGGACCGCCGCGCTGGCAGCGACCGATGACTGGCGCTGGCTCTACGTCGTGAACTCGATGTCGAAGAACTACGGGGCCCCCGGGCTGCGGATCGGATGGGTGATCACCGCCGCCGACAATGCGAAGGCGATCGCCGGGCTGCTCGAGCGCGAGTGCGTCGCAATCAGCGGGCCGTCGCAGGCCGTGGCGGCGCAGCTGCTCGCCGACGGCAACCAGCCGCTGGTCGCGGCGGTGCGGGCCGGCCGCGAGATCGCGATCGCGCGGATCGCCGAGATCTCGGGCGCCAGCTTCGTGCCGCCCCGCGGCGGGACGCAGCTCTGCGTCCGGCTCGCGGTCGACGACGTCGAGCAGTTCGGTGACTTTGCGCTGGACCGCTTCGGCCTCGCCCTGGCGACGCGCAGCCAGTACGAGGGCCTCGACGGCCCGTTCATTCGATTCCCGCTCGGCGCACCCGCCGCGATCGCCGCGGCCGCGGCCAGCCGGCTCGAAGCCGCCCTCGCAGCGTACGCCGCGCTGCAGCGGTCGTGAGGAGGCCACCGTGGAAGAACTCGACGCATTCCGGAGCCAGCTCGACGAGCTCGACGCCGAGCTGGTCGCGCTCGTGGCGCGCCGGCTGCAGATCTGCGACCAGGTCGCGGCGCTCAAGCGCCGGAACGGGATCCCGATGATGCAGCCCGGGCGCGTCGAGCAGGTCAAGTGGCGCGCGATCGCGCGCGGCGCCGAGCTCGGGCTGAGCGAGCCGTTCGTCGAGCAGCTGTACGCGTTGATCATCGCGGAGGCGTGTCGTCGGGAGGACGCGATCATCGGCGCCTGACCTACCCGCACGCCGTGGTGGGGCGCACCGCGCGGACCGCCTGGCAGATCGCCCGCGACAGCGCCCAGCCCTTGAGCAGGATCTCCTCGAACTCGGCCTTCGGATCGGACAGCGCGACGATCGCGCCGCCCACGCCGTAGCTGAGCTGGTCCGGGGTGACGACGATGGTCCGGATCACGATATTGAGGTCGACCGCGCCGCCCACGGCGAAGAAGCCGATGCTCCCGGAGTAGACGCCCCGCGCCTCGCCCTCGAGCAGGTCGATGATCTTCATCGTCCGCACCTTCGGCGCGCCGGTCATCGATCCGCCGGGGAACATCGCGCGCACGCAGTCGACGACGCTGACGTCGTCGCGCAGCCGGCCCTGGATCGTGCTGACCAGCTGGTGGACCGTGGCGTAGCTCTCGACCTGCATCAGCTTCGGCACGGTCACCGTGCCGATCTCGCAGACCACGCCGAGGTCGTTGCGCACCAGGTCCACGATCATGAGGTTCTCGGAGCGCTCCTTCTCGCTGGTGCGGAGCTGCTCGCACAGCCTGGCGTCCTCGTGCGGGTCCGCGCCGCGCCGCACCGTGCCCTTGATCGGCTTCGAGGTCGCCAGGCGCTCGCCGTCGATCCGGAGGAAGCACTCGGGCGACGAGCACACCACCGACAGATCGTCGAGCCGGAGCAGCGCCGCGTACGGCGCGGGGTTGATGCGCCGCAGGATGCGGTGGAGCGACAGCGCATCGACCTGGACGCCGGCGACCATCCGGTTGGTGAGGCAGACCTCGTAGGTCTCGCCGTTGCGGATCTCGTCGAGGCAGTGATCGATGTCGCGCAGGTACGTCGCCTCGTCGCGCCGCAGCGCGATCGACGGCGACTCGGCGGGTCCATCGAGCGGGTCCGTCGAGCGGATCCGGGGTCCGGCGCGGTGGAGCTCGGCGATCGCCGCCTCCTGGCGGTCGAACCAGGCGCGAGCATCGTCGTCCGGCTCGTCGGCGCCGATCACCGCGACCAGCCAGGTCGCGCGCTGTTCGTGATCGAGGACGACCAGCCGGTCGGCGAAGATCAGCGCGGCGTCGGGGTATGGCGAGCGGTGCGCGTCATCGCCGGATGACTCGGCCTTGAGCTCGTATCCGAGATACCCGACGAAGCCGCCGTTGAAACCGAACGGCAGCTCGGGTGACGCGTGGCTCATCGCGGACAGCTCGCGCTCCAGGTAGGCGTAAATACTCTCTTCGCGGATCGTGTGATGTCCGGCCTCCTCGATCGACAGCCGCCGGTGCCGGACGTCGTAATGCAGGACACGGCTGCGCGGGCCATCCGCTGCGCCCATGTACGAGAACCGCGAGAGCCCACGTTCGACCAGGCTGCTATCCAGCCAGAACGCGTATCGCGCCTGGCCGTAGAGCGCCGTGAACAGCGGCTCCGCGTCCGCCAAGCCCTCGAGCTTGCGATGGAGGACGCGGACCGCGCCGCGCTGCGCGGGGCGCCGGGCGTGCGGCACGAGGGTCGAAGCGCGCGCGCGACCCGGCCGAACCGGCCGCGATGCCCACCACTCGTTCACGACGCGCTGGAAGTTCGCGAGCAGCCTGTGCCCGAACTCGGTGGCGATCGATTCCGGATGGAACTGTACGCCGTAGATCGGTCGCGACCTGTGCTGGACCGCCATCAGGACATCGTCGTCGGTGTGCGCGGTCGCGATCAGCTCGGCCGGCAGCGGCTCGGTCAGCACGAGGCTGTGATAGCGGACGACCTCGAACGGGCTCGGGATCCCGGCGAACAGGCCATCCTGGGCGTGGCGCACCTTGCTCAGCCGCCCGTGCATCGGCTCGCGCGCGTGACGCACCGCTCCGCCGAAGGTGTGGCCGATCCCCTGGTGGCCCAGGCAGACCCCGAGGATCGGGACGTCGAGGCGCCGGATCGCGTCTCCGCACACGCCGAAGTCGTCGCGACGCTCGGGGCGGCCGGGCCCGGGCGACAGCACCAGGCTGCCGAGCTCCAGCTCGGCAATCTCGTCCCAGCAGAGCTCGTCATTCCGGATCACGATCGGCTCCCGGCCCGTGACCTCCCCGATCAACTGGTAGAGGTTGAAAGTGAAGGAATCGTAATTGTCAACCAGAAGCGTTCTGCGCATGTCGCGTAGGCCCGGAGCCACTGTCAGCTTATCCGATTGGGTCGCAGATCAAAACAGCCATGATACAGTTGCCATGTCATGAGTCGCATTCCGCCTCCGCTCGGCATGGACGACATCCTGAATCGGTTCAGTGGCTATCATGACCGAGGCACGGGGCTCGCGCCCGTGAATCTGTGCATGGGGTCGTCGGCGTTCGACGTGCGGTCGCAGGTGACGCTCGCACTCGACGATTCGGAGCTGAACCTGTCAGCGTACGTGGATCCTCGCGGAGCCGCGCCGCTGCGCGCGGCGATCTCCGAGCACTATCTACGGCGGCAAAGCGTGGCAATCAATCCGGACCGAATCCTCGTGACCGACGGCGCGCTGGGTGCGCTGCACATCGCATTCTTGCTGCTCGCCGCGCCGGGGGACGACGTGATCGTGCCCGAGATCGCATTTCCGGCATTTCGCGACTTTATCGCTGTGATCGGTGCGCGCATGGTGACGGTCTCGACCGACTACGACCTCGCCGCGGTGCGGGCGGCGGTGACGCAACGGACGCGCGCCATCGTGGTCAATTCTCCGAGCAACCCGCTCGGGACGCTGGTGTCCCGCGCTCGGCTCGAGGGCCTGTGTTCCCTGGGCATCCCGGTGATCTCCGACGAGGTCTATGTCGATTTCGGGTTCGACGGTGACGCGCCGAGCGCGGCGCCGTACGCCGACGACCACTTCATCATCGGTAGTCTTTCCAAGGCGTTCGGCGTGCCGGCGCTGCGGATCGGCTATCTGATCGTTCCCCCGCGGTGGCTCGAGTCGGCGATTGCGATCAAGGCCACGCTGAACGTGTGCACGAGCGTTCCCGCGCAGCTCATCGCACAGCGGCTGATCGCCGCGGGCGATCCGATCATTGCCGCCCACCGTGAGCACGTCCAGCGTAATCGGGATTACACGGTGAACTGGTGCAATCGCGAGGGACTCCGGATGCGCAACGTGCCGGAGGGCGGATTCTATTGCAACCTGGTGCCGGACGCGCCGATCGCCGGCGGATCGCTGGAGATCGCGCGCCGGCTCGTCGACGAGCTCGGCGTCGCCGTGTTTCCCGGATCGGACTTCGCCGATCGGGATCCCGGGTTCATCCGCATCAACTACGCGCGCTCGCGCGCCGAGCTCGAGATGGCGCTGCCCCGGTTGAAAGCGTTCTTCGCAGCCGCCGCCCGGCAGTCATGAGCGCTTACGCGAGGATCCTGCGCTCGGTGGAGGTCCGCGCGCTGCTCGTGGCAAACCTGATCTCGTCGTTCGGGATCGGGTTGCTGGTCGCGGCGGTCCCGCTGGTCATCGCCCGCGCCGGCGGCAGCGGCCTGCTCGCCGGGCTGGGCTGGGCGCTGCAAGACGCCCCAGGCGTGCTGCTCAGCACGACGAGCGGCAAGTTCGCCGATGGACGCGACCGCCGCCGCCTCCTGGTGTGGTGCGATCTCGGCCGCGCCGCGCTGTTCGGGTTGCTCGTGGTCGCGGCGCTCGAGCAGGCGTGGCTGGTCGCGACCTTGCTGGTGGTGATGGTGCCGGTCGGGGCGCTCACGACCATGCAGGGCGTGTCGCGCTCGACCACGCTGGCCGCCGCGGTCCCGGCCGAGCTCTACGGCGCGGCGAACGCGGCGCGGATCGCCGTGACCTGGATCGGCCAGATGGTGGGCCCGGTCGCGGCCGGCTTCGTGCTCGACGCGGCCGGCGCCGCCGGGGTGTTCGGCCTGGAGGGTGTGACCTTCCTCGCCTCGGCGGTGTGCGTGTTCTGGATCCGCGACAGCACGCGGGTCGCAGTGCCTGCGCGCTCGCTGCGCGGCGGCTTCTCCGAGGCGTGGCGGACGGTCTCCGAGCGCCCGCAGCTACGCGCCACGCTGATCGTGGCGTCGATCGTCAGCCTCACGACCGAGCCGCTGATCCCGATCGCGACCTTCTTCGTGGTCCGCGACCTCGGCCACACCTCCGACGTCGTCGGACTGACCATCGCGGCGTTCGCCGGAGGCGGCGTCGTGGGGCTGGTCGCGACCGGGTGGGTGCCGCGGCGGGCGATGATGCTGACCTGCCTTGCCGCGAACGCCGGCGCCGGCCTCGGCCTCGTCGCGCTCGCGGGCGCGACCCGCGTCCCGATGCTGCTGCTGCTGTCCGGCGTCGCGGGAGCGCTGAGCGCGGCCAGCCAGAGCACGTCGAGCGCGCTGCGCACGCTGCTGACCCCGGCGGACCACGTCGGCAGGGTCAGCTCACTGGCGTCGCTGATCTTCTCGATCGCCGCGCCGCTGGCGGCGGTGGGCGGGGGTGCGCTGCTCGAGGTCGTCAGCGGAGCGCAGGCGCTGCGGGTCGTCGGGCTCGGCGTGGCAGCGTCGTCGGTCGTGTTCGCCGGCTGGGGGGCCGCCCGCGCGGCGGGGCGCAGCCCTGGGTGAGCTTTCATTGCGACTTGTCGTCTGCAAGGGCGGTATCGCCGAACACCGCCCGGATTTCCCGCCGCTCGTTCCAGCGCGCCGGCAAGAGGCGGCGCCGCAGCGCCTTCCAGAGCGCCTGGCGGCCGATCCGCCGGCGCAGGGCCGGGCGTGGCGAGGTCGCGGCCTCGACGATCGCGCGCGCGACCTGCGCCGGATCGCCGAACATCTGGGTCGACATCGCCGCGGTCTGCGCGTTCATCCGCTGCGTGGCCGCGAAGTATGGCGAGGCCGGATCGAGGGCGCGCGTCGCCAGCCGGCGATTCCGGGTCAGGATGTCGGTTCCGTAGAACCCGCTGGGCTCGATCAACACCACGTGGATGCCAAATGGCAACAGCTCGAACCTCAGGGCCTCGCTCAGGCCCTCGACCGCCCACTTGGAGGCGCAGTAGGCCGCGTAGCCGGGCCCGGCGAACCGGCCCGAGATCGAGGAGATGTTGATCACGCGCCCGGCGCGGTGCTCCCGCATCGCGGGCAAGAACGCGCGGGTCACGGCGGCCAGCCCGAACACGTTGGTATCGAACTGCAATTGCAGATCCTCGTCCGACAGGTCCTCGAAGAACCCGTCCATCGTGAACCCCGCGTTGTTGACCAGCACGGAGAACCGAGGGCCGATCGAGCGCGCTGCCGCGACGGCGCGCTCGATCGAGCCCGGATCGGTCACGTCGAGCTCACAGACGTACACGGCGACGCCCGCACGCCGCGCCGCGTCTTCCACGGCACCGCGGCGCGCCAGGTCGCGCATCGTCGCCATGACGCGAAACCCCGCGCGCGCGAGCTCGATCGCGGTGAGCAGCCCGAGGCCGCTCGAGGCCCCGGTGACCAGGGCGATCTCGGATGCACGGTCGGGTGGCGTGGACGTCACGGTCACTCTCGATCAGAAATAGTCACGCAGCGTACCGCGCCGGCGAATATCGAGCGTCGCGCAGTGAAACGAGCCACCGAAATTATTGAAGTTCCAGAACGAGCACGGGATGGTCTCGAACCCCCAGTCCTTGAACAGCGCGATGATGTTGTCCTCGCCCTCGGTGACGATCATGCGCTTCTCGTCGAGCATCAGCACGTTGAGGTGCATCCACTTGCTGGAGAAGTACAGCGGGTGGCTGTCGGGAATCAGCGGGGGCGGCGCCCGGCGCACCTCCCAGTCGCGGAACATCGCGGGCACCTCGACGACGCGCTCGGGGTGGATCAACAGCTTGCCGGGCGCCAGCGGATAGAACGTCGCGTCGATGTGCATCGGATGCTGGTCGTTGAATAACAGCGTATGTACGCGATAATTCCCCGGTTTCGTGCCGAGGTAACGCGTGAGCCACTCCACACCTGCGCGATTGCACGTACTGCTGAGCCCCACGAAGAGGTCCCGTCCGCACTTGATGACGTCGGCAGCGTCGAAGATCGGCTCGAAGTCGTTGATCACGAACCGCGGCGGCTCGCCCGGCCGGGGCTGCACGAACGCGTGGTCGTACAGTTCGTCCGCGAGCTCGGGCTTGGGCGCGGCGATCCACCCCGCACCCTTCCGGTAGTACTCCTTGATCAGCGGCCGAAACGCGAAGGTCTCGAAATACCGAGAGCGCCAGGCCATCGGCGTTTCGATGATCTCGTTTCCAACGATGAGCAGCGAGTCACGCGGGTTGGCAGCGCCGAGTCCGGATTTGATCTGCCACGCGGGAGTAGCAAAACCGCACGCGTAGTCGGCGGGGGCGGGCCGCCTGACCACGACGCCCTCGGCCTCGAGCACGCGGACCAGGCCTTCGAGGTCGCGCTCCGCGGCGAGGATCTCGTCGGCGGGCCACGGCTGTCCGCCGCGATTTCGAAAGATCGGGAAGTGCGGTTCGTACATCGGCCCGGCATGCGCCGGCTCCCAGGGCGGAATCACCAGGCCCTCGAGGCTGCCCACCACAATCTCTTCGAGTGAGTCCCACTCGTTGTGGACATTTACCACCGGGATCGCCGCGTGCTGCATTCCGATCTCGAGAACGAACAGTACGCCATGCGCATACGATGATGTCAAGCACACGGGAGGCCGCGCAGTCCGCGCTCGACCGAGCACACATATCGTGTTATCTGATCATCGCTTCCCGGTGCCGGCCCCGGTGTCGACGATTCCTCTTCACGGCTCCCGTTCTCGATCCGCACCGCACATCGCAGGTCTGCTCCGCGCCCGTGCGGAGTTCCACCCGACGCGGCGCGCGTTCAGCTATCTCGTGAATGGCGAGGACAGCGCCGTACACCTGAGTTATGCCGACCTTTGCCAGCGCGCGCTCGGCATCGCACATGTGCTTCGCGGCACGGCAAGGCCGGGCGAGCGCGCGCTGCTGCTGTATCCGCCTGGACTCGACTACATCACGGCGTTCTTCGGATGCCTCTACGCAGGTGTCGTGGCGGTGCCGGCGTATCCTCCGGATCCTGCGCGGCTGTCGCGCACGCTGCCCCGGCTGCGCGCCATCGTCCAGGACTCGCAGGCCACGCTGGCGATGACCACCGGCGCGCTCCGGGCGATGGCCGACGTCGCGTTCGTCGAGGCCCCTGAGCTCCGCGCGTTGCGCTGGATCGCGACCGAGGAGATCGCCGGCGCCGCGTCCGAGGACGGGCTCGCGCCGTGCGCGCCGGACCAGCTCGCGTTGCTGCAGTACACCTCGGGATCGACGTCGACACCCAAGGGCGTGATGCTGTCGCATCGCAACCTCATGGCCAACGAGGCCATGATCCAGAGCGCGTTTCGCCACGACGCCGACACGGTGGTCGTCGGCTGGCTGCCCGTCTATCACGACATGGGCCTGATCGGGAACGTGCTCGCCCCGATCTACGTCGGCTGCTCGTGCGTGCTGATGTCGCCGATCGCATTCCTCCAGCGCCCGGTGCGCTGGCTCGAGGCGATCGCGCGGTTCGGCGCCCACACCAGCGGCGGCCCGAACTTCGCGTACGACCTGTGCGTCCGCAAGGTCACCGACGAGCAGCGGGCAGCGCTCGACCTCCGCGGCTGGCGGATCGCGTTCACCGGCGCCGAGCCGGTGCGCGCCGAGACCCTCGAGCGCTTCGCGCGCGCGTTCGCGCCGGCCGGGTTTCGCCGCGAGGCGTTCTATCCCTGCTACGGCCTGGCCGAGGCGACCCTCATGGTCACCGGCGGCACCCCCGGCGCGGGTCCGCGCACCTGGTCGATCGACCCCGCCGCGCTGGAGCGCGGACGAGTCGATCCTACGGATCCCACGGATCCCACGGATCCCGCCGAGCGCGGCCGCGCGGTGGTCGGCGTCGGCGGCTCGCTGCTCGACCAGGAGCTCGCGATCGTCGATCCGGCGAGCGGCGTGCGCTGCGCCCCGGGCGAGGTCGGCGAGATCTGGCTGCGCGGCGACCATGTCGCGCAGGGCTACTGGAACCGCCCGGCGGACACCGAGGCCGCGTTCGGCGGTCGGCTCGCCGGCGATCCGCAGCGCTATCTCCGGACCGGAGACCTCGGCGCCATCCTCGATGGCGAGCTGGTGGTCACCGGCCGGAGCAAGGACCTGATCATCCTCCGCGGGCGCAACCACTATCCGCAGGACATCGAGCTCACCGTCGAGCGCAGCCACCCCGCCCTGCGCCCCGGGTGCGGCGCGGCGTTCGCCGTCGAGCACGGCGGCGAGGAGCGCCTGGTCGTCGCGCAGGAGCTCGATCCTCGGGCCGGCCTGCGGGCCGGCGCCGACGTCGATGCCGTGGTCGCTGCGATCCGCCGCGCGGTCGCCGAGACCCACGAGATCCCGGTCGACACCTGCCTGCTCGTGCAGCCCGGCGGCGTGCCCAAGACGTCGAGCGGCAAGGTCCAGCGCCGCGAGTGCCGGGCGCTCGCGCTCGCCGATCAGCTGCCGCTCGTGGCCCGCCGCGACGCAGAGGCCGGCCCTGCCCCTGCCCCGGCGCCCACGACGACGAGCGGCGACGTCGAGCGCCGGCTCACCGAGCGGATCGAGCGCCGCCTCGGGCTCGGCGCTGGCGGCCTGGCCGCGGCGGCACCGCTCAGCCAGTACGGCATCGACTCGCTGACGGCGATCGAGCTCCAGCACGACATCGAGCAAGACTTCGGCGTCGCGCTGGCGCCGGTCCGCCTGCTCGCAGGGCCGAGCGTGCGAGAGCTCGCGGCCGAGATCGCGGCCCAGGCGCGGCGGGATCCGGCCCCCGGCGCAGCGCCCGCCGGCCCGGCGTCGTCGGAGGACGCGTTCGCCGCGTCTCCGGCGCAGGCCGCGCTGTGGTTCCTCGCCCGGCTGGCGCCCGACAGCACGGCCTACCACCTGCGCGCGGCGTTCCGGCTGGCGAGCGACGCGTCGATCCCCGCGCTCCGCCAGGCGCTCGCCGGTGTGGTCGGCCGTCACGCGGCGCTGCGGTTCGCGTTCCGCGAGATCGACGGTGCGGTCCTGGTCCAGCCGCAGCCGCTCGATCCGTCGTTCTACGCCGAGCAGGACGCCCCGCCGGGGGAGCAGGCGCTGGCCGAGCGGATGGCAGATGCAGCCGACCGGCCGTTCGATCTCGCGACCGGGCCGCTGTTTCGCGCGCTCGTGCTCCGATCCGCCGCGGGGCCTCACCTCGTGGTCTCGGCGCACCACAGCGTCTGCGATCTGTGGTCGCTGGCGCGGATCGCGCGCGAGGTCGGCGAGCGATACGACGCCGCGCTCGCCGGGCGGCGGCCAGCGCTCGACCCTGCGGGCGCGGCGTTCGCGACCCACGTCGAGCGCGAGCGCGCATGGCTCGATCGGCCGGAGGCGCGCGAGGCGGTGCGCCGCGGCGCCGCGGCGGTGCAGGACGCGCCGGCCCTGGCGCTCGCGACCGTTCGACCGCGGCCGCCGGCCCAGACCTATCGCGGCGCGGCGGTGACGTCCCGGATCGCGCGGCGCACGCTCGACGCGCTCGCCGGCGTGCACCCGGCGGCGACGCTGCACACCCAGCTGCTTGCGGCGCTGCAGGCGATCCTGCACCGCCACACCGGCCAGCCGGCGTTCTTCGTCGGGGTTCCGACCGCCGGCCGGCACGCGGCCGACCTCGCCGCGACGGTGGGCTACTTCGTCAACCCGATCGCGGTGCCCGCCGAGCTATCGGGCGACCCGTCGTGGCGCGAGCTCGTGGCGCGCGTCCACGCGGCCAGCCTGCGCGCGCTGGCCGACGCGCGGGTCCCGTTCTCGACCATCGTCGAGGCGTCGCGCGCGGACCGCGATCCGAGCCGGTCTCCGGTGTTCCAGTGCATGTTCGTGCTGCAGCAGGTGCCGGGGCTGGCGCCCGGCGTCGCAGCGGCGTTCGCACTCGGCCTGCCCGGCGCGACCATCGAGCTCGGTGGGCTCGCGCTGTCGCCCGTGCCGCTCCCCGTCCGCGCGGTCCAGCACGACCTGCTGCTGTACGCGGCCGACGACGGCGACGGCGCAGCGCTCGCGCTGCACTACAACGCCGAGCTCTACGCCGAGCCGACCGCGGCCTCGCTGGTGTCGCGGTTCGATGCCGTGCTGCGCGAGGCGGCGGCGCACCCCGATCGGCCGGTCAGCCGGCTGGCGCTGCTCGGCGAGGACGAGCTCGCCGCGATCGCGGCGACCAACGCAACCCACGCGCCGGTGCCGGACCTCGCGGTGCACGACCTGGTCGCCGCCCAGGCGCGGTGCACCCCGGCGGCCCGGGCGATCTCGGTCGCGGGCGAGGCGCTGAGCTACGCCGAGCTCGAGGCGCGATCGGCGCGGATCGCGCGCGAGCTGGCCCGGCTCG
>DATAPF010000502.1:0-37685 GCA_036265355.1 Kofleriaceae bacterium
TGTTTTGCACAGCTTGACGACTGTGCAGATTCACTCGAATAGTAGACGTCGCAGAGTCGAGGTCCCGATGAAGACGATATTTATCGTAATTTCCGTGACCGTCGCGTCCCTGGTATGTATTCCACATACGAGAGCCGATGACGTGAACGGCGCTGCGAAGGCGTTCAGCCAGGCCCAGGAGGCCATGCTGAGCGGCGACATCGGCCGGGCGGCCGACCTCTACGAGCTCGCGGACGAGCTGTCGCCCTCGGCCCCCGCGCTGCGCAACGCGACCCGGGCGCGCTACGCCGCGGGTCACCTCGCGATGGCGGCGACCAATGCCGCCAGGCTGCTCCGGCGATATCCGAGCGACAAGGAATCGCGAGAGATCGCCGATGCGATCCTCGCCAAGCTCGCCCCGCAGCTGGCGCAGCTCGACGTGACCTGCAGCACGCCCTGCACGCTGCTGATCGATGGCAAGGTGGTGGCCTCGGTCGCGAGCGAGCAGCATTCGGTGTTCGGCCAGCCCGGTGGGCGCTCGCTCACCGCGGTGTTCGAGGACGGCCGCAAGACGACGAACCAGGTCACCGCGCTTGCCAACCACATCACCACGATGCGGCTGGAGCCCACACCGGTCGCCGCCAGGCCCGCTGCCAGGCCCGCCGCTGCCGCCGCCGAGGCATCGCGCCCCGGCAACAGCGAGGCCCATATCACGCGTCGGGCCTCCGGAGCGTCCCACGGCCTGTCGCGGTGGTGGGTGGTCGGCGGTGGCGCGGTCACGCTCGGCCTCGGCGTGGCGACCACGCTCTCGGGTCTGTCGACGCTGTCGACCCGCGACCAGATCCGGGACGCGGTGGCCGCGGGCAACAACGCCAGCGCGCAGGCGCTGTACGACAGCGGCCGCGATCAGCAGACCCGGACCAATGTACTGCTCGGCGTGACGATCGCGAGCGGCGTCGCCACGGGCGTGCTCGCGGTGTTCACCGACTGGGCCGGCCGCAGCGAGCGCGAGCTCGCGATCGTGCCAGGCCGCGACGGCGCCTCGCTGGTCTACGGCGGCGCGTTCTGAACGCTGGCGCCGCGGCAGACCGACGACACGGCCGCGCGCGGCCGAGGTCATGGTCTCGATCACGGACCCGGTCATGGCACGGACCCGGTCATGGCACGGCCCCGGTCATGGATCGATCAGGGGTACGATCCAGATCCAGAACACCGCGCTGGCGGCGAGCAGGATCGCGATCGTCACGAGGCTCCCCCGGGTCAGCAACCAGTGGCGGAGAGCCGCCTTGGCCGACCCGCGGGCGCCGACCATCTGGACTTGCACCGACGCGAACGATTCGTCGTCGACCCAGCTGCCGGTGACCGTGCGCCGGCGCGACGACTCTTCGCCCGGCGTTGGCGGTTCAAACCCGATCCGGCCGAACGCGACCTGGTCATCGGGCAGGACGTCCTTGACCACCGTTGACAGGGCCGCCTTGTCGGTGTCCCACTGGTGGGCGCGCGCGACCGCCTGGAGCGCCTCGGCCAGCGCGTGCGCGTCGGGGTATCGCTCGTCACGGCTCCGCGCCAGCGCGGTCATGACCACGCGCTCGAGGTCCGGTGGATAGTCCTCGACGTGCTCGGACGGAAGCGGGATGCGCTCCTCGAGGATCGCGTACATCATCTGCATCTCGCTCTCGCGCTGGAACAGCGTCCGGCCCACGGACATCTCCCACAGCATGATACCGAGCGAGAACACGTCGTTGCGCTGGTCGAGCGGCTGGCACCGGATCTGCTCCGGCGTCAGATAACCGTACTTGCCCTTGATCGTCGTGGCCTGCGTCGCTCGCTCGTCCGCCAGCGCCTTTGCGATGCCGAAGTCCGCGAGCTTGACCTGGCCGTCGTAGCCGACCAGGACGTTCGACGGGCTGACGTCGCGGTGGATCACCTGACGCGGCACACCGTCGGCGTCCGGTTCGTTGTACGCGTAGTACAGCGCGTCACACACCGACGTGGCGATGCGCACGACCGGGCCACAGGGCAGCCCACGAACGCCCCGGGCCTCGAAGCCACGGAGCAGCGAGAGTACCGTCCCGCCGCGGACGTACTCCATCGCGATGACATAGCCGCTACCTTCCTTGAACAGCTCGTAGATGTGGACGATGTTGGGGTGGGCAAGGTTCGCGGCGATCTGCGCCTCGTTGAGGAACATGGCGACGAACTGCGGATTGGTGGTGAACCGCGTATGCAGCCGCTTCAACACGACCTGGCGGCGGAAGTCGACCGGCCCGGTCTGGTGGGCGAGAAACACCTCACCCATTCCGCCCGTGGCGAGCTTACGAACGATCTCGTAGTTGCCGAGCATGAGGCGAGGCACGGTCGGCTGCGATCGCCATGCCTCACTCGGCATTCACCGAGCTCCATCGAGGCAGACCACCGGGTCGCTCGCCGTCGATGCGACCCGAAGCTGCCGTACCCCCACGCTCGACCGTCCCCCGCCCCCAAAGGCAGGAAATCGAAGCATGAGTAAACTTTGCTCGTCAGAACGCATTCCAGTCAAGCCAACGTTTTTGGTCGTTCGTGTACTTGGATGTGTGAGGCTGTGCTAGCGAGCGGCTGGCCCTGCTCCCCCGCGCGAATGCGCCTCGACGACCGCGATCGCGGAGTCGGCGGGCCGCCGGCCACGCGTGATCTCGCGCGCGGCACCGGGCAACCGCTGGTACGGTTCGTGATCTTCGCGTGACCGCCGGACGGTGCCGCCGCGCGCTCGCTACGGTTGCGCGATGCGCCGCCTCGCCGCCGCCTCGCTCGCGCTGCTGTTCCTCACCACCCCCGCGCTCGCCGACGACGCGACCGGCGATCGCCGCGCCGATCGGGTCGATGGCGCGATCCTCCTCGGCGCGGTCGCCGCGTCGCTGGCGCCGATGGCGCTGCCGCTGCGCGCTCGCCCGATGTGGGACACCCAGCTGCTCGGCGGGCTCGACGGCGCGGTGTGCAACCAGTTCTCGCGCTCCGCGGCCGAGCTGTCGGACCTGACGCTGATCGCCGCGATCGCCGCGCCCGCCGCCTACCTCACCGGCGCGACGATCGACGACGCCGACGGCGACCTGCTCGTGATCTACGGCGAGGCGCTCGCGGTCGACCTCGCGCTGGCCCAGGTCGCCAAGTACGTGGTGCACCGGCCCCGCCCGTACCTCTACAACCACGGCGGCGAGGCGGTGCAGTACGCGGCGGCGGCCGGCGACGACGGCTGGCGCTCGTTCTACTCCAGCCACGCCGCGATGAGCTTCGGCGCGGCGGTCGCCGGGGCGTACCTGCTGTCGACGTCGAACGCCAGCCCCTACGCGCGCTCCGCGGCGTGGGCCACCGGGTTCGCGGTGGCGACCGCGACCTCGAACCTGCGCGTGCGCGCCGGGCTGCACTTCTACTCCGACGTGATCCTCGGCGGCCTGATCGGCAGCGCGGTCGGATACGCGGTGCCGGCGCTCCACGCCCGGGGCGCGCCGTACGCGCTATCGCGCCAGGATCTCGCCATGGCCGGGGTCGGCATCCTCGCCGGGGCGGTGATCAGCGAGGCGCTCCCGCTCGGCAACGCCGGCCACACCGATCAGCCGCCGCCGCTGATGGTCGACCAGGTCCACGTCGGCCCGCTCGCGCTGCGCGACGGCGGCGGCGTGGCGATCAGCGGCCGGGTCCGCTCGCGCAGCTGGGGCCGCGTCCCGCTGTCGCGCCGCCCGCCCGCCGACGACGCGGCGCACTGATCGCGAGCCGGTTCCGCTGCAGCGATCTGCGGCGCCGCCTGCGGGAGAGCGCATGGCCTCGCCGGCTGGCAGCGTCACTGACCTGCTACCATCGCCACGCCATGTCGTCCAAGCGCGAGGTGGAAATCGCGGACACACTGCCGCCGGAGGAGGACGAGACGGCGGACAGCGACGATCCGGCGATCGAGGACGAAGCGGCGAACCAGGGCGAGTCGGCGAAGCAGATGGCGGACGATCCGGGCGCGCGCCCTGCCGATCGCCCCCCGGTCACCCGGTGGGATCGCTACGAGCTGCAGGAGTTGCTGGGCAAGGGCGGCATGGGCACGGTGTACAAGGCGCGCGATCGCCGCCTCGGCCGCACCGTTGCGATCAAGTTCCTCCAGGGCGCCAACCCGAACCTGACCATGCGGTTCCTGCAAGAGGCGCGCGCCCAGGCCCGCATCGACCATCCGAACGTGTGCCGCGTGTACGAGGCCGACGAGGTCGACGGCCGCGCGTACATCGCCCTGCAGTACATCGCCGGCGTGCCGCTGCACCGGGCGACCGCGCGGATGTCGCTCGACGAGAAGGTCGCCGCGGTGCGCGACGTCGCGGTCGCGGTCCAGGAGGCGCACAAGCTGGGCATCGTGCACCGCGACCTCAAGCCCGGCAACGTGCTGGTCGAGCGCCGCGACGACGGGCACTGGGTCCCGATCGTCATGGACTTCGGCCTGGCGCGCGAGGCCACCGTCGAGGTCGGGATCACCGAATCCGGTGTCCCGCTCGGCACCCCGGCGTACATGTCGCCCGAGCAGGCGCGCGGCGACATCCACGCGATCGACCGGCGCTCTGACGTCTACAGCCTCGGTGCCACGCTCTACGAGCTGTTGACCGGCCAGATCCCGTTCCCGACCAGCTCGGTCGCCGAGGCGTTCCAGCGGGCGATCCACGACGACCCGCCGCCGCCTCGCAGCCACGTGCCCAGCCTGCCGATCGACCTCGAGACCATCACGCTCAAGTGCCTGGCCAAGGATCCGGCGCAGCGCTACCCGTCGGCGCGCGCGCTCGCCGACGATCTCGGGCGCTACCTCGACGGCGAGCCGATCCTCGGCCGGCGCGAGCCGTGGTGGCAGCGGCTGCGGCGGCGCGCCCGTCGCCACCGCGCGCTGGTCACGCTCGGCGCCGCGTCGCTGGCAGCGATCCTCGCGGTCGCGACGCTGGGCATTCGCGAGCGCCTGCTCGCTGGTGATCGGGCGCGGCTCGCCGAGCAGCTCGGCCGCGAAGCCACCGAGATCGAGAACAAGCTGCGCATCGCGTACCTGGAACCGATGCACGACACGCGGTCCGACCGCGAACGCGTGCGCGAGCGGATGCGTGCGATCGCCGAGACTCGCCACGACCTCGGCGCGTTCGGCGATGCGCTCGTCCACGATGCGCTCGGCCGCGGCCACCTCGCGCTCCACGAGTGGCGCGAGGCGGCGGACGACCTCGCCGCCACGGCCGCCGCACCCCAGACCCCCGAGCTCCACGCCGCGCGCGGCCGCGCGCTCGGCGAGCTGTACCGCCGCGCGCTGGAGGACGCGCTCGACGAAGCGCACCGCTCGGGCGATCAGGCGCGGCTCGCTCGCCGCCAGCAGGAGCTCGCGGCGCAGCTACTCGCTCCGGCTCGGGCCGAGCTCGAGCATAGCCGCACGCCGGGCCAGGACACCGCGTTGCTCGACGCTCAGCTCGCGCTCTACCGCGGCGAGTTCGCCGCCGCCGAGGACCAGGCGAAGCAGATCGCGCGCAATGAGCCCGCGCTGGCCGAGGCGCACACGCTCGCCGCCGACGCGGCCTACCGCGCTGCGGCCGAGGCATCCGGCCATGGGAAGTACGACGTTGCGCGCACGGCGCTCGACCGCTCGGTCGCGGCGTATGCCGAGGCCAGCGAGATTGCGCGTAGCGACCCTTCCATCTATCGCTCGGCGGCGGCAGCGTGGCTGCAGCGCGCCGAGCTCGATTCCGCGCAAGACCGGTCGAGTAGCGACGCTTTCGCTCGTGCACTCGATCTGATTGATCATCGTGCATTGCGCGCTGACTCCAATAGCGCGCCGGCCCACGCGACCAGATCCAATATTCTCGTGAGCTGGTACCGAAACGGGCATGCCAAGCCCGATGACGAGCGTTCGTTGCTCGACAGCGCGATCGGTGCGGCTGCCCGTGCCGTCGAGCTCGATCGCGGTGATGCGCTCGGCTGGTTCTCGCTCGGCGTGGCACACACGACACGCGGCGGCTTCGCGGCGTATCACAGCGAGCCAACCACGCCTTGGTTCAGGATCGCCGGCACGGAGTTCGAAGCTGCCCTGGCGATCCAGCCCGGGAACCTGCGGGCGATCAACGGCCTGGGGACCATCCATCGCTGGCTCGGTAGCGATCTCGAGAAGACAGGACAGGATCCGATGCTCGAATATACCGCGGCGGGGAGTGCCTACCAGCGCGCGATCCAGATCGACCCGCAGTACCTCAACGCGTGCTCCAACCGTACCGAGATCGAGGTACTGATCGCAGAGCACGATGCCGCGGTCAACCAAGATCCGGGTGCCAGCGTCGAGGCTGCCGAAGGCATCGGCGCACACTGCCTGACGGTCGACCCCAGGTACTACCAGGTGCTTGATTACCTTGCGCGGGGAACTCTCGCGCTCGCCCAGTACCTGGTCCAGAACCGCCGCGATCCGGCAAGCGCTCTGCGCCGCGCGAAGGACCACCTTGACGCGGACGCGAAACTCCATTCCCAACATACGGAACTATGGAGTCAACGGGGGGTCGCCGCGCGGATCCAGGCGACGGCTCTCCTGCAGCAGGACACCGACCCCCGATCCGCGGTCACCGACGGCCGCAAGGCGCTGGCCAGCGCGCTGGATCTGTTTCCCGAGTCCGCTTACTCTCTGCTGGAGACCGCGCGGCTCGATCTGATCGACGCCGCGTGGGCCGCGAAGTCCGGCCAGGTCGCGACCTGGCTGGACGCCGCGACCGAGCACGCCGAAAGGGCGGCCGGTCTCGACGGGCAAATCATCGAGGTCAGGCTCATCCTGGCATACCTGCATGTCGCGGCGCCTCCGCCGGCACACAACATCGCCTGCACCGCGCTGTCGCACGCCGACCAGGCCGTGAAACTCGATCCGCGACTGCCCGAGCTGAAGGCCCTGCACGCCGCCCTGCGGTGGCTCTGCGATCGCTGACCGATCCGTGGCATCCAGCGCCCGATCGGTCACTGCGGAACGGAATCGGGCGTCGACCCCGGCTGCCCGCAACCCTTCGGATCCGTACACACCGATGGGTCTGGATCGAGCTCTGCGTCCAGCGCCGTGGAACCCGGCTGCCCACAACCCTTCGGATCCGTACACACCTGCTCGGTCCCGTCACCATCCAGCAGCAGCCCACCCAGACCTCCGCGGCGGCGGACCGCAGCGACATCCCCAAGGCTCATCGACTCCATCATCTCTCTACCTCCGTGCAGATGCGGAACAGCAAGCGGCGGACCATCTCCGCCGAACACCGGCAACGTGCAGTTCCTGCCGTCATCGGTCGGACCTCTACCGATCACCTACACGCCGAGCCGCCTGGATCGCGCGGCGAGCCCGCGTCGACGCGTCGAAGCCAGCGCGGCCGGCGATCCAGCCGACCGAGCGTAACCGTGCGCGCACGCTCCGCGCACGCTCACCGGACGAACCGACGCACGCGCGGCGTCGCGGTCCGGCCAGCGCGCGTCGTCGCAGGCCGCGCCGCGCGACAGGACGGGCTGTCCGGCGAGCGGCACATCGACGGTGGTGCCACGTCCGGCCTGGCACAGGCCCGCGCGCTCCCGGTCAAGCCGCGGATACCTGCGCACATGTATACTCCGTGAGACCGCGTGGACTCAGCGACCCTACCTCCCAGCTCCGGCAGCCACCGTCCCGATGAGGATCCGGACCGCCGGCCCGGCGTCGTGGTGGTGTTCTCGGGCGGGGCCGCGGCGGCCGGCGTCATCCCGCTCGAGGCCGGCTCGGTCGTGCTGGGCCGCGGCGAGGCCGCCGGCGAGCTCGCCGATGGCCGGGTGTCGCGCCGGCACGCGCTGGTCGCGCTCGACGGCAAGCGCTGGCGGGTCACCGACCTCGGCAGCCAGAACGGCACGTTCGTCGATGGCGTGGCCGCCACCGCCCACCGACCGGCGACCCTCGACCGCGTGATCCGGGTCGGGGACTCGCTGGTCATCCCGTGCGACGACCTGCGGCAGCTGGATCGCCTCGGGGTACACAGCGTCGAGGGCTTCGTGCGCGGACCGGCGATGCAGGCCGTGCTGGCGGAGGTCGGGGATGCCGCGCGCGCGAGCTCGACGCTGCACATCCGCGGCGAGAGCGGCACCGGCAAGGAGGGCATCGCCGAGGCGTTCCACCGCGCCGGTGCGCGGGCGGAGCGGCCGTTCGTCGCCGTCAACTGCGCTGCGATCCCGCACGCGATCGCCGAGCGCCTGCTGTTCGGCGCCAAGCGCGGAGCGTACTCCGGCGCCGATGCCGACGCCGCGGGCTACGTCGAGCAGGCCGACGGCGGCACGCTGTTCCTCGACGAGATCGCCGAGCTCGAGCCGCAGGTCCAGGCCAAGCTGCTGCGCGTGCTCGAAGCGCGCGAGGTGCTGCCGCTCGGCGCGTCGCGGCCGCGCAAGGTCGACTTCCACCTGTGCTCGGCGACCAACAAGGATCTGCGCGCGCTGGTCGCCCTGGGTGCGCTGCGCGAGGATCTGTACTTCCGGGTCGGACAGCCGACCGTGATGCTGCCCGCGCTGCGCAACCGCCCCGAGGAGATCCCCGCGCTGATCGCGCAGGAGCTGGCCGCGCTGTCGCCGGCGCCGGCGCTGCACGTGTCGCTCGTCGAGCAGTGCCTGCTGCGGCCGTGGCCGGGCAACGTTCGCGAGCTGCTCACCGAGATCCGGGCCGCCGCGCGGACGGCGGTGCGCGACCGCCAGCGCGTCGAGGCGCGCCACCTCGCGGCGACCGCCGGCACGCTGTTCGGCGCTGCGATGCCCGAGGCGCGGCCCGCCCCGGGACCGCCGGACTCACGCGACACGCCCTCGGGCGATACGCCCCGCAAGCGGATGTCGCGCGACGCCGTCGAGTGGCGGCAGCGGATCGAGGAGGCGCTGCGCACCAACGCCGGCAACGTCGCCGCCACCGCACGCGCGCTCGGGCTGCACCGCACCCAGCTGCGCCGGCTCGTCGAGCGTCACGGGATCGCGATCGACGCGATCGCCAGGCCAGAGGACGACGACGATGATGACGAGGGATGATGACGACGGATGATCCGGGCGGCGGCGGCCGTGCCCCCGCGCCCGTGAGACCGCGCCATGCGCCGGGCGCGCGTGATAGCGTGCGAAGGATGCGCGGGGATCAGCCTCCCGAGGCGGAGCACGACTGGGTCCCGCCCGCGGAGCTCGACGGGTTCCGCGTGGTCCGCCACCTCGGGCGCGGCGGCATGGGCACGGTGTACCTCGGCCACGACGACGTGCTCGACCGGCCGGTGGCGCTCAAGTTCCTGGCCGCAGCGGAGCCGAGCGCCCCGGCGCGCGACCGCTTCCTGATCGAGGCCCGGGCGATCGCGCGGCTCCAGCACCCGAACGTCGTCGGCATCTACCGGGTCGGCGAGGTCGCCGGCCGGCCATACCTGGCGTACGAGCTGATCTCCGGGCAGAGCCTCGACGAGCTGCCCAGGCCGATGCCGTGGCCGCGCGCGCTGGAGCTGGTGCTCGGCATCGCGCGCGGCCTGTCCGCCGCGCATCGCCGCGACGTGCTCCACCGCGACATCAAGCCGGCCAACGTGATGCTGTCCGAGTCCGGCGAGGTCAAGCTGCTCGACTTCGGGCTCGCCAAGCTGCTCGACGAGAACGCGCGGCGCGGCGAGATCGTGGTCCGCGCCGGCGCCGTGGCGATCCCGGTGCCGGCGTCGCTCGACGCGACCCTCCACAGCGGCCCACCCGACGGCGCCGGGATGTCCGCCGCGTCGGCGAGCTCGGCGACCCACGCGCGCGGCTCGGGGGCGGAGGGCTCGCTCACCGCGACCGGCGCGATCCTGGGCACCCCGCTGTACATGGCGCCCGAGCTGTGGCGCGGCGAGCCGGCCACGGTGCAGTCGGACGTCTACGCGCTCGGCCTCTTGCTCTACGAGCTGCTCGCCGGCCGGCTCCCCTACCACGGCCTGCGCGCCGCCGAGCTCGCGGACGCGGTGCAGACCCGCGATCCGGCGCCGATCCGGTCGCTGTGCCCGGGGGCGCCCCAGGCGCTCGCCGACGTCGTCGATCGCGCGATCCGGCGCCAGCGCGACGAGCGGTTCCAGAGCGCCGAGCAGGTCCGCGACGCGCTGGAGGCGATCCGGTCGCTGTACCAGCCGTTCGGCGTCCCGTCCGAGGCGCCGCTCGCCGGCGATGACGACGCGGCGCTGATCACCGCCTCGTTCGCGCGCATCGCACCGCGCGCCGGCGAGTTCTGCGTCCGGGTGTACGACCGGCTGTTCGCGCGCCACCCCGAGCTCCGGCCGCTGTTCCGCATCGAGATGGCGGCGCAGCGCCGCAAGCTGCTCGGCGCGCTGGTCGCGATCGTCGACAGCCTGCAGGCGCCCGATCGGCTGATCCCGCTGCTCGAGGACCTCGGCCGGCGCCACGCCCCCTTCGGGGTCCGGCCCGATGACTTCGATGCGGTCGGCGAGGCGCTGCTCGGCGCGATCGGCGACTTCGACGATCAGCTCGCGGAGGCCGGCGCGGCGGCGTGGGCGCGCGCGTACGCCCGGATCGCGCAGGCGATGCAGCGCGGGCTGGTCGCCGAGCGGGTGACCGTGCCGCCGGGTGCCGCCGACGCGCAGGGCGATGCGGCGCCCACCCGCTATGCCCGCAACGGCGACATCGGCCTCGCGTACCAGGTGATCGGCCGCGGGGCGATCGACCTGGTGGTCGTGACCGGCTGGCTCACCCACCTGGAGGCCGGCTGGCAGTGGCCGCCGCTCGCGCGGTTCCTGCGCTCGCTCGCCGCGCTCGGCCGGCTGATCGTGTTCGACGCGCGCGGCACCGGGATGTCGGACGCCGGCGCCGGCGACACGCTGCTGGAGGACCGCACCGCGGACCTGCGCGCCGTGCTCGACGCGGCCGGCGCCGAGCGCGCGGTGGCGATCGGGCTGGGCGACGGCGCGGCCACCGCGGCGCTGTTCGCGGCCACTCACCCGGAGCGCACGCGCGCGCTGGTGCTGTACGGGGCCAGTGCGCGGTCGACCGCCGGAGACGGCCACCGGTACGGCCCATCGCCGGCCCAGCAGGACGAGATCGCGGCCCACATCCGGAAGGCGTGGGGCGAACCGGTGCTCCTGGACCGGCTCGCGCCGTCGATGGCGAACGATCCGGCGTTCCGCAGGCAGTGGGCGGGGTACCTGCGCGCTGCGGCCGGCCCGCGCGCCGCGCTCGCGCACCACCGGGCCGGCGCCGCCCTCGACGTGCGCGCCGTGCTTCCCGCGATCCGCGTGCCGGCGCTGGTGCTGCATCGCGAGCAGGACGCGGCGGTCCCGATCGCGGCCGGCCGCGCCGCGGCGGGCCAGATCCCGGGTGCGCGGTTCGTGGCGCTCGCCGGCAGCGACCACCTGCCGTTCGTCGGCGACGGTGGCGAGCTCGCCGAGGAGGTGCGCGGCTTCGTCGCGCAGCCCGCGCGGCCGGCGGACACCACCTGGCTGCTCGCCGCGGTGGTGGCGTTCGCGCGGCGCGGCGGCGCGCCGATCGACGACGCGGTCCGGATCGCATGCGAGCGCGAGATCGCGCGGTTCCGCGGCGTCGAGCTGTGTGGCCTCGACGACGGCCGCGCCGCTGCGATGTTCGATGGCCCGGGTCGCGCCATGCGGTTCGCGCGCGCGACGCTCGCCCGGGCGCGCGGGCTCGGGGTCGAGCTCGCCGCCGGCGTGAGCTTCGACGCCTGCCGGTACGGCGATGCCAACGTCGAGGGCGACGCCGTGCAGCTCGCGCCGCGGATCGCCGCGCAGGCGGCGGCCGGCGAGGTCCTGGTGAGCGACGCCGTCCGCGCGCTGGTCGGCGGCGCGATCCAGCTCGCGCCGCGCGGCGAGCTGCCGGGCGAGGCCGCGCCGATCCACGCCGCGGTCGCCGGCGAGTGACGCGCGGCGGCTACTCGGTCGCGTCGCCGCCGGTCCCGGGGTCCACGCCGAGCTTCTTCATCAGGCGATACAGCGCGAACCGGTTCTTGACGCCGAGCGCACGCGCCGCGCGGGTCACGTTGCCCTGCGCGGCGGACAGCGCGGCCTCGATCTGCAGGCGGTCGATCTCGGCGGTCGGCGCGGCCGGCGCGGCCTGGGCGAGCTGCTGCGCGACCCCCGCGGTGAGCTCCACGGTGTCGCCCCGGCTGTCCGCGACCGCCTGCCACAGGATCTGCGCGAGCCCGCGCGTGTTGGTGGGGTACCGGTGGCGCAGCAGCCGATCGATCAGCGCCGGGGCGACGCGCGGCCGGGCCGGATCGCCGGGCTCGCAGAACCGCCGCCGCACCGGGTCGTTGCCGGCCGCGATCTGCGAGAGCAGGTGGCGGACCAGCAGCGGTACGTCGGCCGCGCGCACCGACAGCGGCGGGACCTCGATCTGGATCAGGAACCGCGCGGCGAAGTCGTGCTTGAGCTCGCTCACCGCGCGGTTGGTCGCCGCCACGACGCGGAGATCCGCCCGGCGCAGCCGCGAGTCCCCCAGCCGCTGGTACTCGCCGTCGCGATCGAGGACGCGGAGCAGGTGGGCCTGCAGCGCCGCCGGCAGCTCGCCGATCTCGTCGAGAAACAGCGTCGTGCCGTCGGCCTCGCCGATCAGACCGTCGCGCTCCGCGGTGCCCGGGTTGGGGTAGTTCTTCGCGTTGCCGAACAGCTCGGCGTCGACCAGCCCGGCCGGGAACGTCGCCGCGTTGCGCGCCACGAGCGGCCGCGCGCCGCGCACCGACAGGCCGTGGATCGCCGCGGCGCACAGCTCCTTGCCGGTGCCGCTCTCGCCGTGCACCAGCACGTGGCCCTCGGCTCGGGCCGCAAACGCCAGCTGGTCGCGGAGCGCCCAGGCGGCGGGCGTCTCGCCGACCAGCCCGAACCGGTCGGCCGCGCCGAACCGGAGCTCGCCATCGAGCCGCAGGCTGGCGAGCTCCGGCATGTGCTCGGGCCGGCGCGCGACGAGGAACACCAGCTCGTCCTCGAGCTCGACCGTGTCGCCCGGCTTGACCTCGGCACGGAGGACCGACTCGCCGTTGACCAGCAGCGGACAGCGCCCGATCGACTCGACCGCGATGGCTTCGCCGCGCGGCGCCAGGTGGAGCTGCACCCGGGACACCCGCAGGCTGTCGAGCGGCCCGGTCAGGGTGGAGCTGCCGGGCCGCTGCTGCACGAACGCCGCGCGCGGCAGCCCATCCTCGGGGCGCGGGCCGCCGCGGCCGAGGATCTGCTCGCCGCCGATCAGCGCGACTTCCCCGGCGCGGTCGGGCTGCTCCCTCGACCATGCGAGCACCAGCGCCGACAGCTCGCGCACCGTCCTGCGGGCACCGGCGCGGTGCTCGCGCGTTCCGTCGATGGTGGCACGGTCGTCTCGCATCAGCCGGGATGTCTCTAGCATGGGCCGACCTCGCAGGTCATCGCGGGTCCAGCAAGCGCGGTGCCGACCCGGGCCCGCCCCCCGAGCGCGACTCCCCGGCGCTGGCGCAGTGCCACGCCCGCACCGGCTGGCACCACGCGGCACGCGCGGGCGGCCGGTGCCACCGCCTGTGCCAGGTGTGCCGCCGAGGTGGTGCGCCGACCGACCGCCCGCCAGGGGGTGTCCCTCTCAGGGCCACCCCCCCGTCATCATCTTCCGTCCGTTCCTCCCTGCGCTGTTCCACCGCGACGCGCCTCCGGCGCGCCTCGTCGGGCTTCGCTCGGCCCGGACCAGCGGGCGACGACGTCGCGCAACCGCGCACGCATCGCGGCTGGCCGCTGCAGACGAAGTCTGACTGTATTACCGCATGTTATAAACACCAGTTGATATAACTCATATTCTGCGACTCAACTGGAAATCAGGACAGGGCGCCACAATAACCGCAAGTGCGCCGCGCTGCAAGAATGCGCCACCGGCGACGCGCGCGCAAGCTACGACGACATCGGGCCGCGTCGTCGCTCGTTGCGCGCGCGAAGTGGTACGTCCCGCTCGGGATGACGTGGGCATGCGCCAGCGGCGAGATCGCCCCGGCCATCGGTGTTCCAGATCCGCACGGTGTGATCCGCGGACGCCGACACGATGCGCTGGCCATCCGGGCTGAACGCGGCCCCTCGGATCGCGCCGTCGTGGCCGCGCAGCACGAGCGGCGTGCCGCGGCCGTCCGCGCTCCACACCCGCACCGTCCTGTCCCAACCTGCGGACATGATCCACTTGCCGTCCGGGCTGAACGCCGCGGCGTCGACGAGCCCGTCGTGGCCGCGCAGCACGATCGGCTCCCCGCTGCCATCGGCGTTCCACACCCGCACCGTCCCGTCCTTCGACGCCGTCACGACGCGCCGGCCATCCGGGTCGAACCGCACATCGCGGACCTCACTGTGACCGCGCAGCACGATCGGCTCCCCGGTACCGTCGGCGTTCCATATCCACACCATGCCGTCCATCAACGACCCCGACGCGATGCGCTGGCCGTCCGGACTGAACCTCGCCGGACCGGCGACTTGGTCCTGGCGCAGCACGATCGGTTCTCCGGAGCCGTCGGTGTTCCACACCCGCACTGTCTTGTCGTTCGACGCCGACACGATTCGTTGGCCGTCCGGGCTGAATTCGGCGCTCCACACCGCGTCGTCGTGGCCGCGCAGCATCAGTGGTTCGGCGGGCTGGTCGAGCTTCCACACCCGCACGGTCCGGTCGAACGCGACGGACACGAGCCGCCGGCCGCCCGGGTCGAACGCCGCGGACACCATCCGGTCGTCGTGACCGGGCAAGACCCGCGATGTGCCGCTGCCGTCTGCGCGCCACAGGCGCATCGTCTTGTCGACCGATACCGATATGATCCACTGGCCATCCGGGCTGAACGCTGCTGCGACGACCCCGCCGGTGTGACCGCGCAGCACCAGGGGCTCGCCGCGACCATCCGCGCTCCACACCCGCAGCGTCTTGTCATCGGACGCTGACACCAGACGCCGGCCATCCGGGCTGAACTCTGCCATGTTGACCCAGCCAGTGTGGCCGCGCAGGACCAGGGGATCGCCGCGGCCGTCCGCGCTCCACACCCGCACCGTCTCGTCCAGCGAACACGACGCGATACGACGGCCGTCGGGGCTGAACGACACGGCGTTGACGAACGACGTGTGGCCGCGCAGGACCAGGGGATCGCCGTGGCCATCCGCGCTCCACACCCGCACGGTCCCGTCCTGAGACGCCGAGGCGATGCGCGTACCGTCGGGGCTGAACTCCGCCCGTGTCGCGCTTTCGGTGTGGCCGGTCAGGACCAGCGGGGGGCCGCCGCTATCGAGGTTCCATATCCGGATCGTGCTGTCCGCCAACGCGGTCGCGATCCGCCGGCCGTCGGGGCTGAACGCAACCGACTGGACCGACCCGCTGGGGCCGCGCAGCACCCGAGGCTCGCCGCGGCCGTCCGAGCTCCATATCCGCAGCAGCCCATCACTGCCGCCGGCGGCGATCCACCGACCGTCCGGGCTGAACCTCGCCATCGTCAGCTCGACCGGGCTCACCAGGACCACCGTCGCGACACCGGCGTGCAGCAGCCGCTTGGCCTCGAGCGCCGCCTCGATCGGCGCCGCGGCGACGTCCTCGATCTCGCGCAGCAGGGCGAGCTGCGTCGTCGGGTCTGCCGACAGCGCGCGCATCGCGGCGATCCGGGTCGCGTCGCGGGCATGCATCGCCTCCACCGCGGCGCGCCGGCCCGCCTGGGTCTGGTTCCAGGCCAGCCAGGCCATCACCAGCGCGATCGCCACCGCGGCCGACAGCGTCGTGCCGAGCACTCGCCGACGCAGGCGGCGCGCGCGCTCGAATGCGGCGAGCACGGCCGCGAGATAGCGCTGCTCGACGGCGGGCAGCTCCTCCCCATGGCGCTGCCGCCACTGGCTGGCCTGCCGCGCGACCTCGCCGGTCCACAGTAGCCCGGCGGCGCGGCCGCTGCGCTCCCAGTCGAGTGCCGCGACGCGCAGCCGGGCGAGCATCGCGGGGTCATCCGTGTGATCGTCGAGCCAGCGCGCCAGGGTCCGCCAGCGATCGATCAGCGACTCGTGCACCAGCTCCACCGTCGCGTCGGCGCCGTCGGCGGCGCGCTCGACGACCACCAGCCGCCTCTCCGCCAGGTGCTGGAGCAAGCGGTCGACCTCATCGGGATCGCGCCGCAGCACGCGGAGCTCGGTCACGCTCACCACGGCCCGCGTCCGCTCTGGTGTGACCAGACGCTCGAGCACCGACCGCGCCAGCGCCTGATCGGACGCGGACAGCCTCGCGACCACGGTGTCGGCATGCGTCGCCAGCGCTCCGGCGACCCCGCCGAGCTGCTCGTAGCTGGCGTCGGTCAACACCCGCCGATCGCGGTCGCGGTGCTCCCACAGCCGCGCGGCGGTGAACTGCAGGAGTGGCAGCGCTCCCGGGGTGGCCGCGATGGCATCGATCATGCGGTTGACCAGCGCGGGCTCGAACCGGTGCTCGCTGTCCTCGACCGGCCGCAGCAGCGCCTCGCGCATTCCGTCGCGGTCCATCGGCGGCAGCACGACCAGCCCGCGCGTGAGCTCGGCGCCGAGCCGGCGATCCTCGGTCAGGCGGTCGAGGAAATCCGCGCGCATGCACAGCAGCACGCGCAGTGGGGACGCCGCGTCGTCGGCGACCGCGGCCAGGCTCGCGAGGAACGCGGCGCGGTCGGTGGCCGGACCGAGCGTGTAGAGCTCCTCGAGCTGGTCGATGACGAGCACGACACGCCGGCGCTTGCTCGCGGCGTGTGAGCGGAGCCACGCGCCGAGGTAGCCTGGCTCCGCGCGCAGGTGATCGACCACGGCGTGGTCTGCGCCGTCACCGGCCGCGGCACCGAACGCACGCGGCCCGGTATCGAGCTGCGCGACGACGCGGGCGAGCGCCGCCAGCGGATCGCGCCCCGGCCGCACGATCGGGGCGTCCCAGCCCTCGCCCGACCGCCGGAGCGCCGGGATCACTCCCGCACGCGCGAGCGACGACTTGCCGGCACCCGACGGGCCGACCAGGGCGACCAGCGGACGAGCGCGCAGCTCCGCCACCACGTGCTCGATGTCGCGGCCGCGGCCGAAGAACCGCGCGGCGTCGGCCTCCTGGAACGCGGCCAGCCCGGCGAACGGGTTGCCGTCGGTGAGCAGCACCGGGCGGCGGCGTGGCGCCAGCGCCTCGAGCTCATCGAGCAGCACGCGCGCGCTCGCGGTACGGTGGTCCGGATCGAGCAGCAGGCAGCGATCGATGACCTGCGCGAGCGGGCCGATCTCCGGCACGTGCTCGGCCGCGCTCGGCATCGGCGCGCCGCGATCGTCGATACTCGCTGATCGCCGACCATCCCGGACCGGACGCGCTCCGGTGACCAGCTCGAACAGCATGACGCCCACGGCCCAGACGTCGCTGCGCTGGTCGATCACCGCGAGCGCCGCCTGCTCGGGCGACATGTACGGCAGCGTCCCGGCCAGAGAGCTGCTGTCGGCGCCCAGCATCACACCGGCGTCCGCCGGGTCGGGGTGCGATGCCACGAGCTTCGCGATTCCGAAGTCCAGCACCTTGATGATCCCGGTGCGGGTGAGCATGACGTTCTCGGGCTTGAGGTCGCGGTGCACGATACCCTGGTCGTGCGCGCAGACCAGCGCGCGGACCACCGGCAGCACGAGCTCCACCGCGCGCGCCGGCGGCACTCGCACCGGTGCGCCGGCGGCGTCCGCCTGATCGCGCAGCCAGTGACGCAGCGTCTGACCTTCGAGGTACTCGAGCACCATGTAGGGGCCACCGCCATGCTCGCCGACCTCGTGGATCACCACGATGTTCTCGTGATGGCAGCGCGCCGTGGCTCGCGCCTCGATCAAGAAGCGCTCGGCGAGGTCGAGTTGCTGCCCGGTCAACCGCTTGACCGCGACCAGGCGGCCCAGGTGTAGATCGCGCGCGAGATACACCTCTCCCATGCCGCCGCGCCCGAGCAGGCGCATGATCTCGTACTGGCCGATACGAGTGCCGAGCAGCGAGTGGGCCAGCGCCGTTCTGGCCTCCGCGGGCGTAGAGAGAGCTTCTACCTGCACGTGGACTCCATTGGTCCGCAGTCATTGATGCAAGGGCACGAGGATTGTGCCGGACGGCCCGCCCCAGCCGGCGAGTCGACAAGGTAGCAAAATGCAGCCTCGACATGCGTAGAGAGAGCCTCCACCTCCATTAGGACTCGATTGACGCACAGTCATAGATTCGGGTACGAGGCTCGCGCCGGACGCCAGCCCGGCCGGTGAGCCGACAGGGCAGCAAAATGCGGCGCTCATCGAGCGTAGGATTTGTACCCGGCATTCCGGTTGCGTGAATCCACTGGCTTGACCACCTGACCAGTCGCGGGAGTGGCACAGGACAGTGCGAGTTTTCACGTCATCCTGCGCCGCGACGACGACATCGAGCCTATCATCCACACCGTGAGCGATGAGGACCACCGCACGCGTTCCGAGGTGAAGCGCTGCCGCCACGAACCGCTGCCGCGGTCGCATGCCTGGCTGGTTCACGTGGTGTCGTGCGAGACCCCGATGACCGGGGACGCCGCGGCGTATCCGCTCGACGACGTTGACCTGGTCGTCCTCGGCCGCGGACCGCGGGCTGCGGTGACGCAGGTCGATGGCGACCGCCGCTGCCTCCACCTCGGCTTCCCCGATCAATGGATGTCGATCCGCCACGCGCGCATCGAGCGCCGCGTCGGTGCGTTCTGGCTGGTCGACGATCGGTCCAAGAACGGCCTGCGGGTCAATGGCCGTGCCAACGAGGAGGCGCTGCTCGTCGACGGTGACTGGATCGAGGTCGGTCACACGGTGCTGCGCTATCGCCACGGCGCGCTGCCGCCGCCCAGGCAGCGGCGCGGTGCGCGATCTGACGTCGCGGTACTGCCGACGACGCTGCCGAGCCTCGAGGACCAAGTGCGCGACCTCGAAGACATCGCGCGCTCCTCGGTGTCCGTCGTGCTGCAAGGCGAGACCGGCACCGGCAAGGAGGTGGTGGCGCGCGCCGTGCACCGCGTGTCCGGGCGGCGTGGCGAGCTGATCGCGGTCAACTGCGGCGCTCTGCCCGCGACGCTGCTCGAGAGCGAGCTGTTCGGCTACCGCAGAGGCTCGTTCTCCAACGCGCTCGAGGATCGCCCCGGACTGGTGCGCGCCGCCGACGGCGGGACGCTGTTTCTCGACGAGATCGGTGACCTGCCGCCGGCGTCACAGGCGGCGCTGCTGCGGGTGCTGCAGGAGCACGAGGTGACGCCGCTCGGGGCGACCCGTCCGGTCAAGGTCGATCTGCGCGTGGTGTGTGCGACGCACCATGACCTCGATGCGCTCGTGGCGCGCGGGGAGTTCCGCACCGACCTGTACGCGCGCCTCGTCGGCCACCGCTTCGTCCTGCCTCCGCTTCGCGAGCGACGCGAGGACCTCGGCTTGCTCACCGCGGCGATCCTGCGCCGGGACGCGACGGACGGCGACGTCCTGTTCGCGCCGGAGGCTATGCGCGCACTGTACCGCTACCACTGGCCGCTCAACGTACGCGAGCTCGAGAAGTGCCTCGGCGCTGCGCTGGTGCTGGCGCGCGGTGCGGCGATCGACCTGGAACACCTGCCCGCGGCGATCGCTGCGAGTCCCGGGGACGGCGACGCGCACGGCGGTCTGGGTCCGCGCGGCGCCGCCAGCGCCATGCCGCCGGCCGTACCCGGTCCCTCCAGCCGCGAACACCACGCCGTGGTCGAGCGGCAGCAGATCCTCGACGCGCTCGCCCGGTGCGGCGGTAACCAGAGCCGCGCCGCCAAGCTGCTCGGCATGCCACGCAACACGCTGATCGCGAAGATCGAGCGCTATGGCCTCGCGCGCCCGCTGACACCCCGGCGGCAGCGGCCCCCGAACTGATCCCCCCGCGACGCTGCGTGCTCGGCAGGCCCGGCGACGGCAACGCCCTCTGCGCACGGCCGTCGCCCTCGTGCAGGCTGCCTGGTGGCGTGCAGGCTGGCGTGCAGGCTGCCCATCCCGTGCGGCAAAGCCTCGTCGCCGCGCGCCTGCGCGGGGTCGCCACGTGGCACGCAGCGTGCTGTCCGGGTGTCCATGCCCGTCGGGGACGCCGCAACGAACGCAACAGTTCCGGATGTCGATCGGCGCGCCGAGTTTCGCCGCGCTGGCCGGCGTGCGAACCGCGTGGTTCGAGCCACTCGACGATCCGAGCACGGAGCCAACGCTCGCGGTCGCGCGACTGACGCCGGTGGTGCTGCGCGATACCAGGCTGACCGACTCGGAGCAGGAGGTCGTCAGCGGTGTCTGGGGCGGCAAGGCGGTCGCGACGATCGCCCGAGAGCGCCAGGATTCATTACGGATCTCACCAAGTGATCGAGATTGCTCGACGAGAAGACGATTTTCTGAATCATAGAACTTGGGATTGTGCAGGGCGAGCGTGACGTAAGGGCCGCGAATGGCCTTGTCGATCGAGTCGGGCTCGGAAATGGACCAGATCTGGAGGAAAGCAATATGAAAATTAGGAAGCGGATTACAAACTCGGGCTGCGTTTGTCTGGCGGCTACGGCGTTGCTGACTTCAGCATGCGGAGCCACGGGAGGCCCAACGGAAGATGTGCAGTCAACGGCCGAGCTTCTCACTGTCAGTCACTTCTCGGCATTCACGGCAATTCCCAATGGCACCTTCAGCTCTGCGCCCGTGATCACGAGCTATAATGGAGGTACCATAGTTTTCAGTAGGGGAATGGACGCCCAAGTCTACGGGAACAAGATCGCGTCAAACAACCGACCGACCGGTTGGGTACCGATCTCAGGCGGCACGTTTCTGGGTAGGCCAAGCGCCACGTCGGATATGACGGTGCCTTCGCAGGGGAATCCGCAGCCGACAGCGAGGACGGTGTGGGTAGCAGCCATTGGACAGGACTTTCGGATTTATGTGAATCCCGGCAGTGGAGCTGCGGTATTTCCGGGATGGACCGCAATCTCTGACGACCAGGTCACCTCCGCTCCGGCGATCGCATTCGGTGGTCATTCGCTTCTTGTGTGTGCTCAAAAGAGCGACCAAATGGTGTACTGCGCGAGCAATGATGTGACTTTTGGTTACAGCGTCACCAATTGGACAGGGTTCGCGCCGATACCGGGCGGAACGGTGTTGAATGAGCCGTCGGTGGCTTACGACGGGGCATCCTTCAGGGTAGTCGCGGAAGGTAGGGACCAGGCCGGTTGGACCACGAAGTTAAGCGGCGGTTCCTGGCTGCCCTGGACCCAGATACCAGGTGGCACGTTCCAGGGGCCTCCTGCCATTTCGTCGACGAGGGGCGGGCACGTGGACGTATTCGGCGTCGGGTTTGATAACCAAATGTACTTTACGAGTGCAGACTCGGGTGGCACTGCTTGGAACGGCTTTCAAGTAATTCCGAACGCCACTTTCATGTCGGAGCCGGCTGCTTATTCTCGCCCGTCCGCAGCCCCGACCCTCATCAGCGTCATGGCAATGGGCGACGACGAAAGGATCTGGCAAAGCACATACACGCCGTAAGGGCCCGCGAATGCGGAAGTCGACCGGTCAACGTTCCTTGGCGCGCGGCCTGACGACGTAGTTCCAGTCACCATGAAATGCGTCCCTCTCGATCTGCAGCGCGTTGAAGTCCTTGGCGGAGATCTTCTTGCCGGTCGGATAGCGTCGACGATCGAGCCGTGCGCGCACGACGAGGCCGCCGCGGTTGGTCGTGTTGCTGATCAGGTTGATGATCGTCTCGTAGGTCCGCAGCGGCCGGCCGCGCCAGTTGATCGAGATGTACGAGAACAGGGCCAGTACGTCAATTTCGCCCAGGACCTCGGCACCGCGCGCCAGGCCATCCAGACGTCTGGAACGATCCCGGTGTTCGACAGTCCGCACCCGTACGACGTCACGGTGCTCGACCAGACGTTCACGATCGGTCCGATCCCGGTGAACCTCGTGGTCGAGGGCTTCGGGTCGTGGGACATCAAGGCCGGGATCCAGTTCGGAGTCGGGGTGAGCGGCGATTTCCAGGGCGCCAGCGACATCCTCAAGGACGGGCTCAAGGGCAAGCTGCCGAGCGTGGGCGACATCCGCGCGTTCGGCGGTCCGGGCATCGCCCCGGATGTCCAGGTGGGGGTCCTGCTCTACGTCGGGGTCGGGATCCCGGGCGTGTCAATCGGCATCCAGGGACAGATCGATCTGCTCGATATCCAGCTGCCGAGCGGGGTGGTGGCAGCGGCGATGCGGCTCAGCGAGCCCGATCCGCGCTCGCTCGCGGGCACCGACTACCAGGCACGCCGATCGCGGGGATGGAGGCTGTCGATTACCAATGGGTGACCGGCTACAACTGGCACTCCAACCTCACGCTGTCCGAGCTCAGTGGCGAGGTCGACCTCGCGGTGCGCGTCCACTTCCTGTTCTTCAAGCACACGTTCAAGCAGAAGCTGTTCTCCTGGCCGGCCCTCGCCACCCAGAATCTGGTGCTCATCGGCGGCGGGACCGGAGACACGCTAGCATTCAGCGGAGACTATGGCCAGCAGGCCGACGACGTGGCCTACACGAGCCCGGTACCGGCGATCACCGACAATCCACCCAATCTCCAGCTCGGCGGGCCGGACTTCGCTTGTCAGCCGGTCGTCGTCGTCAAGTAATCCAGGAGGCGACAGATGCGTGGCACGTGGAGGGCAACGCGGCGATGGCCGCGAAGGACGACGATTGTCGTCGCGGTAATCGCGGCGGCGGGGCTCGGGAGCGCTGCGTGGTGGCGCACCGGCGCGGTGGACGCGGCAAGCTCGCTACAGACCCGCGCGTCCCCGCTGTTTCCGCCGGGCGTAGCGCAGGTATTCCGGATCGAGTTCGCGACGAGGGTCGCGACCACCGCCGATCAACCGATGACGAGCTTCGCGGTCGACGGCACACTCACGCTGATCGGCCTGCACGGCTCGCCGGAGGTCGTGGTGCGCGGCGAGCTGGCCGGCACGCTGTCGACGCAGGCCGGGCAGCCGGGCACCGGCAGCGCCGGCGTGACCGATGACACCAGCCTCACTGCCGCGGCCCGGCAGCCGTTCGTGCTGCAGTTCGGCGCCGATGGCAGCTTTCAGGGCGCCCGCGGCGCGCCGGGTATGCCGGCCCTGGTGGGGCGGATGTGGAGCGCGCTCGGCGAGTACCTGCAGGTCCGCCGGGCGGGGGCGAATCGGACATGGCAAGTCCGCGAGGCCGATGCCTCGGGCGCATATGTCGCGCGCTATGAGCAGCGCGGCGACCGGCTCGCGAAGAGCAAGCTGCGCTACGAGCTCGTGACGGCCAAGATGCTGACCAGCTACGACGTGGTGTCGTCGGCGGCGGAGTTCGAGATCGACGGCGATGGCGGCCTGATCTCGCTGTCGCTGCGCGAGACGACCCGGGCGAACCTGGGAGCCGGTCCGTTTCCCGGGTTCGAGGCGACGACGTCGCTGGCGCTGCGGCGGACGCGGGCCGACGACGCCCGCGGCTCGCTGGTCACGGCGATCGAGGCGCGCTCGCACACGGTCGCCCTGCGTCAGGCCGCTCACGAGGACGACCCAGGCGTGCGAGATCGTGCGCGGATCGGCGGCCTCGACGTGGCGGAGGCGCTGTCGCGCCTGCGCCTGTTCGAGCGTCCATCCCTGGACCACGACGACCAGCTGCGCGCGAGCCGGGCGTTCGTGGCGCTGACCGCGCTACTGCGGCAGGATCCGAGCGCGCTCGTCGCGGTGCGGGCCAACCTCGCGACCGGCGGCCCGCTCACCAACAGCCTGCTTGCCGCGCTGCGCGACGCTTCGACCCCCGAGACCCAGTCGCTGCTCGCCGAGATGACGCGGTCCGGCGCGCCGCTGGATCCCGAGCAACGTCTGGAGGCAGCGCGCTCGCTCAGCCGGGTGCCGACGCCAACGGCCGACACGGTCGCGGCGCTCGCATCGCTGCGCAGCGATCCGGACGTGGGTACGCAGGCGACCTATGGCCTGGGCTCCGCGCTTCACCGCCTGATGACACAGGACCCGACCCTGGCGGACGAGGCGCGCGAAGCGCTCGTCCATCAGCTGGCCGACGCCAGCGCGCCGGGGGCGCAGGCCGCCGTGCTGACCGCGCTCGGCAACGCTGGCGACCCGGCGACCCTCGATGCGATCCGTCCGTATCTCGCGAGCGACGCGGCGAGTGTGCGCGCCGCGGCCGCGCAGGCAGTACGCCGGATCGCGGGCGCGGAGGTCGACCAGATCCTCGCCGCGCTGTGCATGGATCGATCGCCGGACGTCCGGTTCAGCGCGGTCGATGCGATCGGCGAACGCGAGAGCTCTGCCATGCTCGCCGACGCGCTGTCGCGGCTCGTGATCATCGAGTCGCAGTACCAGGTGCGCGCCAGGGCAGTGAACATCCTTGCGCAGTGGCTTCCCGACCTGCCTGCGCTCGCCAAGGTGCTCGACGCCGTGGCCAGTCGCGATCCCAACGCCGACCTGCGCAGGGTCGCGAGCCACGCGCTCGGCCGGTGATCCGGCGCGCACACCTCGCCAGCCGCGTGTGCTCGCCCCGGCGTGGCTAGGGCTCGAGCACCACCTTGCCGAACGCGGCGCGGTTCTCCAGCAGCCGGTGCGCCGCGGCGGCCTCGGCCAGCGGCATCACGCCGTGGACCACCGGCTGCAGCCGGCCGGCGGCGACGTGCCCCAGCACCGCGAGCAGGTCGGCCTTGCTGCCCATCGTCGAGCCCAGCACCTCGACCTGGCGGAAGAAGATGTGGCGCAGGTCGATCGCCGGGTGGAAGCCTGCCGTCGCGCCGCAGGTCACGATCCGGCCGCCGTTGCGGACCGCCTTGATGCTCGCGGCGAACACGTCGCCGCCGACGTGCTCGATCACCGTGTCGACCCCGCGCTTGCCGGTCAGCGCGCGGCACTCGGCGGCGAAGTCCGCGGTCGTGTAGTTGATCGCGACGTCGGCGCCGAGCGCCCTGGCGCGCGCGACCTTGTCGTCGCTGCCGGCGGTCGCGATCACGCGCGCCCCGTACAGCCGGGCGATCTGGATCGCGGCAACCCCGATGCCCGAGCCGGCGCCGTGGACCAGCACGGTGTCGCCCGGCGCGACCCGCGCCTTGTGGACGACCATCTGCCACGCGGTCAAGAACGGCAGGATCGACGACGCCGCGTGGGCGAAGTCGAGCCGCTCGGGGTACGGCGCCAGGTTGGCCTCGGGCACGACGATGTACTCGGCGTAGCCGCCCGGCTTGTGCTCGCCGAGGATCGAGTAGTGCCGGCACAGGTTGTCGTGGCCGCCGAGGCACGCTGCGCACCGCCCGCACGACAGCCCGGGCTGCAGCACGACCTTGGTCCCGACCGCGACGGTCGCGCCCGGGCCGAGCGCGTCGACCACGCCGGCGATGTCGGCGCCGAGCAGGTGCGGGAACGTCAGCCGGAACGCCGGCCCGCCGCGCCGGGTCCAGATGTCGAGGTGGTTGAGCGCCACCGCGCGGATCCGGACCCGGACCTCGCCGGGGCCGGGCTCGGGCACCGGCAGCGCCTCGAGGTGGAGGACGTCGGGGCCGCCGTGCTCGCGGAGCACCATCGCTGTCATCGTCATGCCGGCCACGGTAGCGCCGCGCTCCCGGATCGGAAAGGGCCGGAAACGGCCGCGCCGGACGCGCATCGAGCCGATCCGCGGTAGAACGCCGCCATGCGGATCGTCTCGGTGCCGTGCCTCAAGGACAACTTCGCGTACCTCGTGATCGACGACGACGGCCGGTGCGCCGTGGTCGACCCCGGGGAGGCCGCGCCGGTCGAGGCGGCGCTCGCGCGCGAGCACGCCCGGCTCGCCGCGGTGTGGGCGACCCACCATCACCCCGACCACGTCGGCGGCATCGGCGAGCTCGTCGCCCGGCGGGCCGGCGTCGAGGTCGTGATCGGCGTCAAGGACGCGGCCCGGACCCCGCACGTCACCCACCGGCTCGACGATGGCGACGAGATCGCGCTCGGCTCGTTGCGCGCGCGCTGCATCCACAACCCCGGCCACACGCTCGGCGCGATCACCTACGTGGTCGACGGCTGCGCGTTCACCGGCGACACCCTGTTCGCCGCCGGGTGCGGCAAGCTGTTCGAGGGCGACGCGGCGATGATGCACGCCTCGCTGATGCGGCTCGCCGCCCTGCCCCCCGACACCCGGGTCTACTTCGGCCACGAGTACACCGCGACCAACCTGCGGTTCGCGGCCGCGGTCGAGCCCGACAACGCGGCGGTCGCCGCCCGGGCCAAGGCGCTGGCCCAGCCATCGACCCCGTCGACGATCGCCGACGAGCGCGCGACCAACCCGTTCCTGCGCGCCGTCGAGCCCGCGGTGATCGCGGCCGCCAGGGCCCGCGGCGCGGCCGGCGATCCGGTCAGCGTGTTCGCCGCGCTCCGCAGCTGGAAGGACGGCTTCCGCTGACCGCCCCCACCGCAAGCCACGGTGACCAGACGGCTGAGCCCAGGATCGCTGCTGCGCAGCTGGCGTGTTTCGATCGAATTTCAAGTTGCAAGCCCCCAGGTGTATGATGGTGCGCCGTGTCAGAAGCTGATACAGAAAAGGTAGTGCAGTGTGTGTTCGGCCAGTTGCTCGCCGCCAAGGAAGGAGAACGGCGCCGTACAGAGCTTGGATTCCCAATCGATGGGATGGCGATTGCTTATAAGATCGCTCGGCGAGTCACTTCTTGCGTCCCGTCCAGCCGCCTCCGAACTGCCTCTCCTGCTGTTGGAGGGCCGATTCTCGAAGGAGTGCGTTGGCTCGATGAGCATGACCCCTTGTTCGAGATGTTCGAACAATTACTTATGAGGTCTTGCGACCAAGAGACGCATTATACAGCAAACCCTGCATTTGCCAGATTGATCGGACTTCTCAGCCCTGACGAAGCCCGGCTGTTGTTTTGGATCTCCTCGCGTCAGGTGCACCGCAAGTTGGGGCGCTCGTATAAGACGACCGAGCATATGCGAATGCATATGCCGCAGATTGGCACCGAAATTTCTTGCCTTGAATTTCCTTATTGGAAATTCGGAAACGCCGACGCATTTCATGCGGGGGCCTATTTGGATCATCTTGAGAATCTCGGCTTAATTGGCTACAGATCTCAGCAAAGATATATATCTGGCAATCGCGACATAGAGCCACAAGACGTCTTGCTAACAGCATACGGAATAATATTCACCGATGTGTGCATCCCGAGCGAAGGGTTCTCTTCCTTTGGAGAGGACGCTTGGAATGACGACGCAAGCGTTCTATAGGGTGCGATCCAAATGACTATCGCCACATTATATGCGCACTTTGCCAATAAACAGGATGGTGCTATTGGCGTTATGGCAGACTCCAGATTATCATGGCGCAGTGGCGCTTATGCAGATACTGCAGTAAAGACGCATGAGCTAGATCGTCGAACTTTAGCGATTTCCGCCGGCCTCGGCATCGTCGGCATTACCGCAGCGGAACTCACCAGATCGATTCTCGCTCAGACATACGAGCACGCCAAGATATTCCCTGGACTTTGGGCTAGCGTCAGAGTATTTACGCATTTTGCGCGCATGGTGAGAAAGGAACTCTTTTGTGCTCATGAGGATCGCGACGGACCTGAAGTGGCAGACAATGAGTTCGCCATTGGAGGGTTTTACGAAGATGAAACTCCCGGTATAGCCACCATAATAATGACAAAACACGAGAATTCAGTTACCTTTAGAAGGCCATATCCCGGCGCAGAACTCGCGTGCACTGTCATTGGCGATTATTCTGCCAAAGACATCGTCTATGCAGCATATCTAGAAGCAGCAAGAAGAGAGATGGATTTCCACGAATATGTGGCGAGTGCCTTTTGGTACTTAATTTCATCCCAATCCGAATCAATGCGTGGGATCGGGGGCGGACTATCAATCGGCATATGTCTCCAGCGAGAGGGATTCCGTGTAATGTGGCCCATGGTTGAAGTGAATGGTGTCAAGTACTACCGAGGAGTACCGATTTCTTCCGAGGAATCGGCATCAGCGTCGTCCATTTGGAACATTGACATCGATACTACCAAAGCCGCCCGCCTCGATCGTCTGGTTGAGGATTCCAAGATTTCGGGCGAGCCCATTGGAGACCGCAAACTTTTCAGCGATACAGGCATTGGCAGATTTCAGTGCTCGATTGATGAGCTGCTAAATGTGCCAGCGTTTCAGGCTGCACCGGAACCTAGTGAACTCCAAGGAATAGGCTTGCGCTATGGATGACGTGCGTGGCGCGAATCGGAGGCTGGCCCCGGAGCGCGAAGTCTTACGACTATACTCAGGTCGCATCTTCGTCATTGACGATCTTCACCCCCCCGGCTGGATAGATGAGTTCTGTTCGGAGTATCTATCTGTCGCGATCTGCAAGTTGGCATTGCCGGTCTACCTAGACGTCTGGCGCTTGCCACCCTTGGCCGGTGGGCCGATCTCCACCGCTTCATCGGGGAAGCGAGCCGTGACATGCAACTCGCCGCCGAGCGCCTGAACGTAGCGCCGCAAGGTACTCAGGTTCACATCCTCTCGGCGTTCCATCTTCGAGAGCGTCGGCTGCCGGATGCCAAGCTTGCTTGCCAGAACGACCTGTGAAAGCTCTCGTCGCTCGCGCAGCTGTTGAAGCAAACGCACACGCTGTGGCTCGGTTCTGATGCCCGTGCGAAGCAGTTCCACCACGCGTTCGATGGCATCATGCTCATCTTCAAAGAACTCGTCCGGTCCTTCTCCAATACCCTCGCTGGGAGTGGAGGACAAGCCGAAGCCCAGATCGGGCCGAAATTCAACGACGACCGATCGATCCCCTTGCTTGAGATCAATGAACCAGTCGCCCTGTGCCCTCGACGGTGCATCGACCTCGCAGGTCAGCTTGGGGATACGCTTGCGAAGCAAGCGAACAAAGGCATCCACCCGATCTTTAGCCAGCATGATTCTCCCTAAAAAACGGGAGAGCCATCCTCCCCTCGTTTGTCGAGTACGATCTGCTTCGTGGTGATCTGTTCGATGCGGATAGCGCCATTGTTTGCGATATAAATGTTGTGGTTCTTGGTTCGCAGTCGCTTCACATCGGGTCGCCCAGGGACTTCACGGATATTGTCGTCCTGAGGCGGATACATGCGACCATCCGATAGCCATGTCTCGGGATTGAAAGGCACGCCGGAAAGCTCATCTTCGACCGCGTTCAGCGTATCGTCAATAAGCTGTCGAGCTTGCGCGAACGTAGAGGCGGAAGGGCTCTGCTCCAGTCTCCGAAGGAATTCTTGAAGACGCTCACTTCTGGACACCACGGTAGCCTCTTGAGGGTATTCACCGTAAAACTCCTTATATGAGACCGGGGGCTCCGCCGCTGCACCATCACAGCGACACGGAGTACCACCAGGAATCGGCTGACCAGACTGGGGGGGGGGCTCGCGACGACATTCCGTCAAGGAATATAGCCTAGCGGCTATGCCCGCGCAAGCCCAGTTCACGCCGAGACTCCCGGTCTCTGACCTGCCCGAACATGCAGGCCCGCGCAAAGCCGGCGCGGCTACACTCGCCGGGTGCGGTTCGCGATCCGAGAGGCCAGGCTCGGCGACGCCGAGGGCATCGCTCGCGCCCACACGGCGAGCTGGCGTACCAGCTACCGCGGCATCCTGCCCGAGGCGGTGCTCGCGCAGATCGATGTCGACCAGCGCGCGGCGAGCTGGCGCCGCACGCTGCAGGATCGCTCGATGCTCACCCTGGTCGCCTACGACGTCACCCACCAGGACATCGTCGGGCTGTGCGACGCCGGTCCGAGCCGCCGCGACCCCGGGATCGGCGAGGTCTATCGCATGTACCTGGAGCACCACGCGCGGCGCCACGGCCTGGGCCGCGAGATGTTCGAGCAGGTCACGGCCTGGCTGCGCACCCGCGGGCTCCGGTCGCTGGTCATCTGGGTGCTCGACAACAACCACCACGCCCGGCGGTTTTACGAGGCGATGGGCGGACGGGCCGGCCAGCGGGTGGCGTCGTCGGTGTCGGGGTTTCCCGTGGTCGAGCTGGCCTACGTCTGGGAGCGCCTGTAGCGGCGGGGGCCCTGCTGGCCGCCGGTCCTGGCATGGCGCATGCTGCACCCGGTGCATGGCCGACACGGGACGCTTCGCATGGCACCGCGCCTGTGAGCCGCGCACGGTGAGCGATGTGGCCGTGCCGGCTGACCCGGGGCTGGCGGAGCCGATGCCCGCGGAGATCGCGCGCGCCCGCACGCTGGCCCGCGTGCTCGACCACTACATGGTCGATCCGCTGCTCGGGCTGATCCTGCCCGGCGCCGGCGATCTGATCGGCTCGCTGCTCGGCCTGTACCTGGTCGTGATCGCCGTGCGGCGCCGGATGTCGCCGGTGATCGTCGCGCGCATGCTGCTCCACCTCGCGCTCGACGCCGTGCTCGGCGCGATCCCGCTGCTCGGCGACATCGCCGACTTCGCCTACAAGGCCAACGAGCGCAACCTCGCGCTGCTGGTCGGCCGCCACGAGACCGGCAAGGCGACCGCGCGCGACTGGCTCGCCGTCGGCGGGGCGGTGGCCGTGTTCGCCGCCGTGATCGGCGGGGTGATCTACGCGATCACCGCGCTGATCCGCGCGATCGCGTAGCGCGGTGCTACGCCCAGTGCGCCGGCCGGGCCAGCGCGCGCGGCAGCCGGGTGCGGCGATCGCCGATCGCGGCGTCGAGCTGCGACTGCACCACGAACAGGCTGTCGCGCAGGTCGGCTCCGGCGAGCCGGGCGCCGCGCAGGTCGGCTCCGATCAGGTCGGCGAGCCGCAGATCCGCGCCGCGCAGGTCAGCACCGACGAGCAGCGCGCCGCGCAAGCTGGCGGCTCGCAGATCGGCGCGCCGCAGGTCGGCGCCGATCAGATCGGCGCCGCGGTGACTGATCGGCGCCGCTCGCGCGCCGGCCCGCACCAGCTCGCTCGCGCGCGCCAGCAGGTCGCCGGTGGCGCCGCGATGCGCCGCCAGATCGAGGCCGAGCAGCTCGTCGGCAGACAGCCGGGTCAGCCGCGCGGTGGCTTCGCGCGCGTCGGCGAGCGCGGCGTGGAGCGGGCCCGCCGCGGCCAGCTCGAGCGCCTCGCGCAGGTACCAGAGCAGCTCGTGGAGCGGCCGCATGACCGCGAACACGTCGAACATCCGCTGCGCGGTGTGGGGCGCCTGCCGCCAGTCCTGGCCCCCGAACGTGATCTGGGACACATGCTGGCCGGCCCCGAAGCAGTCGTAGACCGTGCAGCCCGGGAAGCCGAGCTGCCGGAGCCGGGGGTGAATCGCACAGCGAAAGCTCGCCTGCAGGTGCGGGCAGGCCTGACCCGCCGGCTTGTCGATCGCGAAGTCCGACGACGCTGCGAACGCCGGCGCGACGCAGCACAGCCCGAAGCAGCGGGCGCAGTCGGCCCGGAGTCCCTGGCGATCAGGGCCCGGTCGACCGGGCGCGGCTCCGGCATCCGGCGGCATCGCGGACAGGATATCCGACGCACTGCGCGGCGTCCGGCGGCCGGCGGGCTGCGGCCGCTCACGGCTCGGGGGCCGGAGTCCGGGCGAGCGCGTCGCGCACCGCCGGGGCCAGCCGGTCGAGGTGATCCTTCAGCAGGGTTCCGGCGGCGCCGAGCGCCACGATCCGGCCGGCGGTCTCGGGCGAGACGCTGCCCGACACCAGCAGCAGCGGCGTCGCGCGCCCGCTGTCGCGGATCATCTCGAGCGCGCGGACCGGCGAGAACCGCGGCATCGAGTAGTCGCAGATCACGAGGTCGGCGCCGGGCAGCTCGCGGGAGAAGCCGGTCTCGTCCTCGACCCGCTGCCACTCGACGGTGTACCCGCCCCGCTTCATCGCGAGCGCGATCAGGCGGGCGTCGTCGGGGTTGTCATCTGCAATCAGCAACCGGAGGGCCATCACGTTCCCCCTGCCAGGCAGGATCAAATCAGGCAGTCGACCGGTGTTGGCATTCATGTAGGGGGGCCGCCGGCCCTGCATAAGGCCAGCCTCACGTGACTAACCTCGGCCGCTGCCTCGGGATCGAGCGACTCGGCCGAGCGTCTCGGTCGAACCACGATGCCGCGATGCGTATACTGGAGCGCGATGCATCGCCTGTGGTGGGTCGCGCCGGCGACGATCGCGATCGCGTCGTCGGCGGCCGCGGCAGACCCCACCGATATCGGCGGCTGGTTCGGTCCCCGCGTGTTCTCCGCGAGCTCGGGGCTCGGCTACCTCGACGATGCGCCGGCCCACCCCGTGCTGCAGAACGGCATCGCGTTCGGCGGTCGCGTCGCGCGCCCGTTCCTGCCCTGGCTGGTCCCCGAGCTCGAGCTCTCGCTGGTGCCGACCAGCACCAACGCCGTCGGCGGCGCCCGCGCGGCCAGCGTGCTGTGGTTCGAGCCGCGGCTGCACCTGCGGTTCGAGCTGTGGCAGGGCCGCCGGCTCCAGCCGTTCGTCCTCGTCGGCGGTGGCTCGCCGGTGTCGCTGTCGTCCGCCAGCAAGACCTACGGCACGTCGATCACCGGCGACGGCTACCTCGGCGGCGGCGTGCGGTTCGCCACCCACAAGGGCTTCGACTTCCGGTTCGACGCCCGGATCGCGTTCCTGCCGTCGCAGCCCGGCGCCGGGTTCGGGCTGACCCCCGAGCTCGACTTCGGCATCGGCCTCGAGTTCCACGTCGGCGAGCCGCGCGCGTCCGGGCCCGACGAGGCCCAGCTCAACCAGCCGCCGCCGCCCGACCGCGACGGCGACGGCATCCCCGATGACCAGGACGCCTGCCCCGATCGCCCGGAGGACTTCGACGGCTTCGAGGACAGCGACGGCTGCCCCGACATCGACAACGACATGGATCGCGTGCTCGACATCGCCGACAAGTGCCCCAACGTCCCCGAGACCTACAACGGCTACGAGGACGAGGACGGCTGCCCCGACACCGTGCCGCCCGACGTCGACGCGCTGCGCGGCACGATCGAGGGCCTGCTCTACGCCGAGGGCGAGACCGTCGTGCGCGACGCGGCGCTCCCCAGCATCCACAAGATCGCCAGGACGATGATCGCCCACCCCAACATCCGCGTCGTGCTGGTCGGCCACACCGACGATCGCGAGGCCAAACAGCTCGGCGACCCCGGTCAGCCCGCCGACCTCGACACGCTGGCCGCCGACCTGTCGCGGGCGCGCGCCGAGGCGGTCAAAAACGCGCTGGTCGCCGACGGCATCCCGGCGCGCCGGATCATCGTCGACGGCAAGGGCGCCGACGAGCCGGTCGCCGACAACGGCAAGCCGCGCGGCCGGCTCGCCAACCGCCGGGTCGAGATCAAGCTGTACGTGCCGCCGCGCTAGCGAGTGCGTGGCGCCCGGGTTCGCGTGGACGTCTGGCGATCGCACCTCCTGGCCGGCGCGGCGAGCAGCACACCCTCCGCGATGGATCTCGGCGCCGCTGAGCGGCCCGGGCTGCGGCCACTACTTTCGGCCTCGACCCGCGCGGCGCGCGGCGGGCTTGCTCGCCGGTGACGTGCGCTTCACCGGCCTGGGCGGCGACTTCGCGGACCTGGTCGGTGACTTCTTCGCGGCGGCACTCGGCTTGCGCGTGGCGGCCCTGGCCGGTGGCTTCGCGGCCGCGGCTGGCTTGCGCGCGGCGGACTTGGTCTTCCTCGGCAGCGCCGCGCAGTGATCGAACGCCCGCGCGATCCACCGGCGCAGCTCGTCGGGATCGTGGAACACGTCCTCGGGCAGCATGACCTTGTCGCTGCGCGCCCGGCCGTCGCCCATCGGATCGAACAGCGAGGCGCCGTCGAGCGCCAGCGCCTCGGCGCGCTCGGCCTCGCCGAGCAACACGATCGCCGAGCGGCCGAACAGGCCGGCGAACAGGTGGCCGTTGACCTTGGCCGCGACGCCGCCGAACATCTGCTGGGTCTCGACCCGCGGGTCACGGGGCAGCGCGGCGCGAAACACGGGGTGGTGCTCGGGAGGGACCTTGATCCACGCCATCGTGCGCAGCGTACCAGCTACGCGCCGGCCGAGGTGCGCAGCAGGTAGCGCTGGATCTTGCCGGTGGCGGTCCTGGGCAGGTTGGCGACGAAGTGGACCCGGCGCGGGAACTTGTAGGGCGCGAGGTGCTGCTTGCAGTGCAGCATCAGCGCGTCGGCGAGCGCGTCCGACGCCGCGTGGCCGGTGCGCAGGATGATCCAGGCCTCGGGCTTGATGTTGCCGCTGGCGTCGGGGATCCCGGCGACCGCGGCCTCGAGCACCGCCGGGTGGTCGACCAGGCGGGATTCGATCTCGGTCGGCGAGCACCACAGGCCGCCGACCTTGAGCATGTCGTCGCTCCGGCCGCAGTGGGTGTAGTAGCCGTCGTCGTCGACGACGTAGGTGTCGCCGGTGTCGAGCCAGTCGCCCTGCATGGCCTGGGCGGTCTTCTCGGGGTTGTTCCAGTAGCAGGCCGCGGTCGAGTCGCCCTGGACCTGGAGCCGGCCCGGCTCGCCGGGCGGCCGCGCGCGGCCGTCGGGGCCGACGATCCGGACCTGGTAGCCGGGGACCGGCCGGCCGCTGGTGCCGGGGCGCACGTCGTCGGGGCGGTTGGACAAAAACGTGTTGAGCGCCTCGGTCGAGCCCAGACCGTCGAGGATGGTCAGCCCGGTGCGCTGGCTCCAGCGCCGGAACAGCTCGGCCGGCAGCGGCTCGCCGGCCGAGACGCACAGCCGCAGCGAGCCGAGATCATGCGAGCCGAGATCGGCGTCGGCCGCGTCGAGCTCCTGGAGCTGCGAGGCGTACAGCGTCGGCACGCCGAAGTACAGCGTCGGGCGGAACCGCGCGATGTGGTCGAGCGTGTTGCGCGGGGTCGGCCGCTCGGCGAGCAGCGTGGTGGTCGCGCCGGCCCACAAAGGGAACGTCATCGCGTTGCCCAGGCCGTACGCGAAGAACAGCTTGGCGGCCGAGAAGATGACGTCGGTCTCGGCGATGCCGAGCACGCCGCGGCCGAACAGCTCGCTGGTGACCACCATGTCGCGGTGGCGGTGCACGGCGCCCTTGGGCCGGCCGGTCGAGCCCGAGGTGTAGAGCCAGAAGCACGGCGCGAGGGCGTCGGCCGGCACGGCGTCGAGCCGCGGCGAGGCACCGGGTAGCAGCGCGCGCAGGCTGTGCGCCGCGCCGTCGACCGGCAGCGCGATCGGCGGGCGGCCGGGCGCCAGCGCGGGCTCGACCTCGCCGGCGAGCTCGGGCGAGTAGACGATCGCGGCGCAGCCCGAGTCCTCGAAGATGACGCGGTAGTCGGCGGCGCGCAGGATCGCGTTGAGCGGCACCGGGACGATGCCGGCCTTGATCGCGCCCCAGAACAGGTAGAAGAACTCCGGGCAGTCGCGCAGCACCATCACCATGCGCTGGCCGGGCGCGAGGCCGAGCGCGCGCAGCGCGTTGCCGCAGCGGTTGACCTGCTCGGCGAGCTCGGCGTAGGTGACGTCGCCCGCCTGGCAGCGGATCGCGAGCTTGCCGCCGCGGCCCTCGGCGGCGTGGCGATCGATGAACGACGCGGCGGCGTTGAACCCGGGCGCGAACTGCAGGACCGACGGCGACCGCGAGCGGTCGACGGTCAGCTGCGGCAGCTCCATCGGGGCTACGACGCCTCCAGGCCGGTGACCGGGCCGCCGACCAGCTCGCGCAGTGCGCGCGCCGCATAGGCGGCGGCGACCGACTTGCGCCAGCTCAGCGTGAAGTCGGTGTTCTGCATCGGCTTGGCGACGCGCGCGATCAGCCCGGCGGCCTCGCGGATCGCATCCTTGTCGAGCACGCGGCCGATCAGCTTGTCGGCGGCCGCCCGCGCCTCCTGCGGCCGCGACCCGGCGCCGCCGACGAAGATCCGCGCCGTCTCGACAGCCCCGCCGGCGCCGAGCCGGGCGCGCACCGCCACGCCGAGCACCGGGAAGTCGAACGAGCCGCGGCGGCGCAGCTTGACGTACGCCGAGCGCTCGCCGGCCACCGGCGCCGGGACGTGGATCTCGGTCAGGATCTCGTCGGGCCGACGGGTCAGGTGCTGGATCCCGTCGTCGGCGAACAGCTCGGATGCCGCGATCCGCCGCTCGCCGGCCGCCGACACCAGCACGATCTCGGCGCCGAGCGCGCACAGCACGGGCGCGGTGTCCGACGACGACACCGCCCAGCACCGCTCCGAGCCCGGCGCGACCCAGCAGGTGTCGCCCTCGCGCTTCATGCAGTAGCCGATCGCCGCCCGCCACTCCTGGCTCTGATCGTAGTAGCTGCACCGGGTGTCCAGGCACAGGTTGCCGCCCAGCGTCGCCATGTTGCGGATCGGCGGCGTGGCGACCAGCGACGCCGCGCGCGCCAGCGCCGGCCACGCCGCGGCGATCGCAGGATCGTGCTCGATCGCCGACAGCCGGGTCAGCGCGCCGATCACCGCGCCACCCGCATCCATCGTGCGGGCGCGCAGCGCCGCGATGCCGCGCAGGCCGATCACCGTGGCCGGCGTCTGCTGGCGCCGCTTCATGTTGGGGAACAGATCGGTCCCGCCGGCGAGCACCATCGCCGACGGCCCCGCATCGGCCAGCGCGCGCGCGGCCTCGGCGAGCGACGCCGGCGCGACGTACTGGAAGCGCGGCAGGCGCATCATGGCTTGGCGGCCTCCTCGCGGCGATCGCGCCGCTCACGCCCGTCGCGCGCTTCGGGCGCTTCGGGCGCCGGGCTGCCGCCCGCCGAGCGATCGCGGCGGCGCGGCTCGTTGATCGCGTTGCCGTCGCCGCCTTCCCACGGCGGCGGCACGGTCAGCGGCTCGGGCCACGGCACCGCCGGGAACGCATCGGGGCCGACCCGCTTCGACGCCGACCGCAGCGCCGCCAGCACCTTGTCCGGCGTGATCGGCACCTCGTCGACCCGGACCCGGACCGCGTCGTACACCGCGTTGGCGACCGCCGGTGGGATCGGCAACAGCGGCCCCTGGCCGACCTCCTTGGCGCCGAACGGGCCATTGGGCTCGGGGTTCTCGATCAGGATGCTCTCGATCTCGGGCATGTCGCGCGACGCCAGGCTCTTGTACTCGAGCATCGATGGCGTCTGGTGGACCAGCGCGCGCGACAGCCGCGGCGGCAGCCGGCGGAACGCCTGCTCCTCCATCAGCGCCTCGCCCAGGCCCATGTACACCGAGCCCTCGACCTGGCCGCGCACCAGCACCGGGTTGAGCGCGCGGCCGATGTCGTGCGCGATCCAGATCTTCACGACGTCGACCTCGCCGGTCGCCTCGTCGACCGCGACCTCGACCACCGCGGCCGAGTACGAGTACGACGGCGACGGCCCGACCCCGGCGCCCTTGAACTTGCCCGGCGCGCGCGGCGGCTTGTAGCTGCCGACCGTGCCGATCGTGCCGCCGGCCGCCTCGGCGAGCTGGACCGCGTCGGCGAACGCCATGCCGCGATCCGGATCGCCGACGTCGAACACCCGGCCGCCGGCGAACCCGACCCGCTCGACCGCGACGTCGAGCCGCTTCGCGACCACCTCGGCCAGCCGGTCGCGCGCGCGCTGCGCGGCCTCGACCGCGGCGTTGCCCATCATCACCGTCACCCGCGAGCTGTAGCTGCCGAGGTCGACCGGCCCGAGCGACGTGTCGCCGGTGACGACCTTGACGTCGAGGATGTCGATCCCGAGCACCTCGGCGACGCACACCGCGAGCACGTTGTCCGAGCCCTGGCCGACCTCCGATGCCCCGCAGAACGCGGTGACCCCGCCGCTGCGGTCGAGCAGCAGCTGCACCCCGCTGTGCGGCATGTCGTTCCAGTAGATCGGCAGCCCCGCGCCGCACAGGTACGAGC
>DATAPF010000503.1:0-18109 GCA_036265355.1 Kofleriaceae bacterium
GAGACGCTGACCGAGTTCCTCAATGGCAAGGAGAGCGGCATCTTCGAGCCCGATCGCTCGGGCCAGACCGTGACGATCGAGGCCGGCGACTCCAGCGCACTGGCCTATGTCCTCCTGCACGAGGCGACACATGCCGTGGACGCGACCCTGGGGATCAGCACGACACCGAAAGGTCGGTTCCAGGCCGGTATCTGGCTCGATCGGACGCGGCTCGCTCCGCCCTACGATCGGAGCATGATCCAGTCCACAGCGTTCCGCCGGGGACCGAAGACGCCGCTGGCCAGGGCGCAGGCGCTGTACCAGGCGCTCAGCCGCACGCCGTTCGTGTCGCTGTACGCCACCGCGGCCACGGGCGAAGACCTCGCCGAGCTCATCGCCTGGGAGCAGCTGGCCACGCAGCGCCACCAGCCGCTCGCGATCCTCGTCAAGGACGCCCACGGCCAGATCGCGTATCGCTACGAGCCGCTCAGGTCGCCGCTCGTGCGCAGCCGGTTCGCGGCCGTCGAAGAGCTGCTCGCCCGCCGCGACGGCTAGCCTCGGCTCCCATCGCGTGGATGTCGCGGAGGACCGAGGGGACGGGTACGAGGTCAGAAGTGCAAGTTGGCCGCGGTTGCTGCTCCGCCACGACCCATTGCACGACCGACCTGATCACCCGCGGCCAGATCGCGGTGTTCATCGGGCGCGCGCTGCTCACCAGCCTGACGCTGCCCGATCCGTGAACGCGACGCGCCGGCTCGGCCGGCGAGCGCCGATGAGTTGACCTGGGTACGGGAGAGCAGTCCGCGTGCTGGCGGTCAGTTGTGGCCGAGCGCGCGGCACTGGGGTGCGATCCAGGACGGCTGGCGCGCTGCGAGCAAGCACGGGATCATGCCCTGCGCTGGCGCCGCCGGCAGCTCCTGTGCTGCGAGCATGCGCCGGCACACATCCCCGATGTAGGGAGCGGCCAGGGCAGCGCCCGTGTCGACCGCAGCGTCGGCGGCGGCACGCGGCAGTAGCCCGAGACCGAGCCCGGCCACGATGCGATGCCCGATGTACCGGAGCCCTGCCTCGGTCGCGTTGGCGCAGATGTCGCTCGCCATCGGGGCCATGCACACGAGGTAGCCGACCGTGACCTTGTAGGCATTGTTGCCGCCGCAGGCCGCCGTCAGCAGACCCGGCGTTGCTTGCGGCGGTACGGGCACCCGGCGCTCCTCGAGTCCGTCGCGTGGCTCCCCCCGCTGGCGCGCTGCGAGCGCTTCCTCGTCGTCGAGAGCTTTCTGGCGCTGGCCGAACTGTGCACTCAGTGCGTTGACCCGCGCCACCTGCGCGGGCGCCGTGCACTGGGCCGCTGCGTGCTGCAACGCCGCGGCGGCGCCGGCAAGCCGGTCGCGGCGAGGCGCGCCCGAGAGCATGGCGTCGGCCTCGGCGATGCCGGCGTCGCACAGCGCCTGCAGGTCCCTGGCCAGGCGCGACGCAGGGTTGGCCTGGATGGTGCGCCGCAGCTCGGCGAGCTCGTTGTCGGCGAGATCGACCCTGGCGCGGCGCCCATCGATCACGACGCCGAGCGGTCCGCGACGGGGAAACGCTGCGAGCGGCACGTCGGTCAGCGCGAACTCCACGCGGCCGACGTCGTCGGTGTCGCCGCGCAGCGTCGCGTCGCCGAGGTCCAGCGCGACCCGCGTACCGGCGGTTGAGTGCTGGTTGCACGCGTAGTCCCGGCGCACCGGCGGTCCGCTGACCGCGCCGTCGTCGCGCTGGCTGTCGATGGCGCGCAGATGGTTGCCGGCGATCGCGAGCAGCGCCATGCCGCCGATGGCCATGCCCACGATGCCCGCGTTGCGCACGTCACCGGGCGTCGTCATCATTCCCATGCCGGACTGGTTCTGGGTGGTCGCGATGCGGTCGGCGTCGACGTAGCCGTACACGCCGGCGAAGCCGAACAGGCCACCGATCACCCAGATGGTGGACATCACCCGGCCATCGAGGTGACGCTCGACGCGGGTCACGCGATGCGCGCGCGGCGTCTCGATCTCGGCGCAGCGCTCGGCCTGCGAGAGCTCGAGCGCGATGACGTCGCCATGGACCCGCGCCGCGGCCGTGTACGCCACGGAGTCCGCAACGATGTCGCGATCGAGCCGCGACGCGATCGCGGTATCGACAGCAGTTTCACGCACATAGATCGGTGCACACGCTGCCAGCGCGAGCAGCATACCCAGAAATGACTTCGCCATGGTCCGCCTCTGGACGACCTCGTCCTCTGCCAGCCTGGGCGACGCGTGTGGTTCCGGCGCGACACAGCGGGATGCGGATCGACGGCAATGGGCGGCTCACGCTCGGCTCGCCGGCGCCGAAGGCTCGGCATTTTTTCTGGTCGGGATTCGCGCCGCCTTCACGCTGGAGTCCGGGCTCATGTGCAGGGCTCGCAACACAGGCGGAGACAGCGCTCGGAGTGCCATGTGGTCGACTGAGGATCAACAGCTGGGCGGAATCGATACCGCTGTTCTGGAATTCGTACGTGAGAGTGCTCTGTCGACCTGCCGCGGGATGTCGTGCCACGCGATGCGCGGCGCCTTGGTCGACAATGTCACAACGAAGCGAAGTCGTCCGGCAGGCAGGCTCTGGCAAGGTCCTGGATGGGGTCAACCCGACCGCCGTGATCGCTGCGATCAAGGCTCGCGCGAGGAATCGAAGCGCGGGTCGCAACATGGCCGACGGGCGCCGCATCGGGCTGGTGATAGAGGGCGGTGGCATGCGCGGCGTGTGTTCGGCCGGTAGCCTGGTCGCGCTCGAGGATCTCGGGTTGACCGACATCTTCGACGAGGTCTACGCGACGTCGGCCGGGGCAATGAATGCCAGCTACTTCCTGTCCCGGCAGGCCCGCCACGGCATCACCATGTACTACCGCGAGATGTTGACTCGCCATGCGGTGAGCTTCTTGCGGCCATGGAAGGTGCTCGACATCGACTGGATCATCGATCGCGTCGTCGGTGGGCGGAAGCGTCTGCAATCCGAGGCGATCCTGTCGTCGAGGACGCGGCTGTTCGTCAATGTCCTCGATGCTGTCACCGGGGAACCGTGGCTGGTCGATACCCAGAGAACGCGGACACCGCTGTTGACCGTGCTCAAGGCCTGCACAGCGGTTCCGGTCGCATACAACCGGGCGATCGCGGTGGACGGGCGATCGTGCATCGACGCCGGGGTCGCCAGTCCATTTCCATTGCGGGAAGCGCTGGCGAGCGAGTGCACCGACCTGCTCGTGCTGCTCACCCGGCCGCGCGGGTTTCCGGGCGCGACCTCCGGGACGGTGACCGATCTGCTGTTCCGGGTGGTCAGCGCGCGGGGGAACGCCGCCCTGCTCCAGGCGTTCCGCGATCAGCCCAAGCGAGACGCCGAGCTGCGCGCGCTGGCGCTCGGCCGTGTGGCCGTCCGGCACGATGTGAACATCGCGACCCTGTGCGCCGAGGATGACGAACGCATCGGGCGGTTGACGCGGAACCCGGCGCGGTTGCATGCCGCGGCGCTGCGCTCCGGCCACCGGATGCTTGCCGCCCTGGGGACGGCGATCGACGGGTGGACGCTTCCGCCGGTGCGTTCGAGGGAGAGCGACTAGAGGCACGCGATGGAGATGCTCACCTTCTGTCGGGAATGCGGCGTGAATCAAAGCGTGGTGACGGACCACGAGCACGATGACAGGGCGGTCTGCTCGATCTGCGGCGTGGCCGTCGATACCTCGGTCCTGGACGTCTTCATCAGCTACAGCCACAAGGACGCTGGCTTCGCGCTGCAGCTGTCGGCGAAGCTGTGGACCGCGGGGATCCCGAACTGGCTCGCGGACGCAAATCTCGAGCCGGGTGATAACTTCGCGCAAGGCATTCCCCGGGCGCTCGACCTCGCCAAGCTGGTGGTCCTGCTGCTCACGCCGGAATCGGCGACATCGCGCTGGGTTCGCCGCGAGCTGGTCTATGCGACCAACGCAGGCCTGGATATCTTGCCGGTTCGACTGAAGAACTTCCAGCTTCCATCGGACATCGCTTGCATGATCGGAAGCGTGCTCTATGCGAATGTCATCGATCGCCCGGACGCGGCGGCGATCGATGACGTCTGTCGACACGTCCATGCCAAGCTGCGGAAGCTCGCGGCCGTGGGCAGTCAGGCGGTGCCTGTGATCGAGCCGGCATCGAGCACGGTGCCGCTCCTGGGTGTGCGTCATGATATCGACCGCTATGTCGGCCCGGGGCCCTACAGCGTCAAGCAAGCCTCCCTGTTCGTCGGAAGAGAAACGGTATCGCGGAGCATCCTGGAGGCGCTCCAGCAGCGCTGCGTCGCACTCTACGCGCCGTCGGGTGCCGGCAAGAGTTCGCTGATCCATGCCAGGATCCGCAACAGCCTCGAAGAAGCAGGGTGGGAAGTGCTGGTGGGCGGTCCGATCCGCATCGATCTGCCCGCGGAGCTGCTCGGCGAGATCTCGAATTGCTTCTCGTTCCAGGTGAACCGCGGACTGACCGATCCCGATCTGCCGAAGCCGACGCGCGGCGTGGCCGAGCAGCTTCATGCGATGGCCCGCTACCGATCCTCGGGGCGCCGGATCTTGATCCTCGATCAATTCGAGGAGTTCTTCACGCACCACAATGACAGGCATGAGCATCGAGCGGCTTTCTTTGCCGACCTGTCGAATGCCCTGGAGGCAGATCCCGGGTTACGCATCCTGGTGTCATTCCGCGACGAATACCTGGCCAACTTCGAGGAGCATACCGAGGGCATGGAGGGTCGATTCACGAGGATCCACCTCAAACGGATGAACGATGCAGAAGCGTGCGAGGTGATCACCCGGCCAGTCGACCGGTATGTCAAGTTTGCACCGGGTGTCGCGGAGCGGATCGTCAAGGCATTGCACTCGCGGCGCGAGCGGCGTCCGGACGGCACCATCGTGCTCCGGCGCGTCGAGTTCGTCGAGCTCGTTCACCTGCAGATCGTGTGCAAGCAACTGTGGCTCAGCCTCGAGGAGGGTCTGACCGACATCGAGATGAAGCACCTCGAGTGCGCGGCAGGCGGCGGCAAGACCTTCGAGAGATTCGTCGAAAATGTCCTCCAGGAGTTTGTCAATCAGACGGTCAAGCGGGTCGCCGCGACAAACCATACGACGCCAGAGCTGATTCATTTCGGGCTGCTCAAGTTTGTCACCAAGTCCGCCAGCCGGGTGACGCTGCCGATGGACGGTGGCCGCAACCGTACCGGACGGCTTCGCAACGAGATCATCGATCAGCTGGCTGCGGAGCACCTGTTGCGCGCCGAGACCCGGGGCGGCGAGCGCTGGCTCGAGCTTTCACACGATCTGCTCGTCGAGCCGGTCGCGCAGCACAAGGATCCGGATCTGACCAAGCTGCTCGCGGTGACCGATCTGCTGACGACGCTGCTCGATCGTGCCCGCGAGGAATGCGAGGCAGCCGGTCAGCCCGATGGCCAGCTCACCGGCTACTTCGGGCCGCACCGAGAGCTGCTCGAGGAATGCGAGCGTGTGTACGATCCCCAGATCCTCGATGCCGCGGACGAGTCCGAGTTCATGTTTCGGGCCAGCCTGGCCTGCCGCTTCAACATGGACCAGTGGTCGGCACGCCTTGGAGAGACGCTGCCGGAGGTCCGGGAGAGCGTGCTGCGGGATGCGCTCTGGGAGGGCAGGGCGTTCGAGGTGCGGGCCAACGCCGTGACGGTGCTCGGGACCCTTCCGGAGCTCGGGCGCGCGCTGATCCCGACGACGCTATTCGACGAGCACAATGAAGTTCGCGACGCCGCGGCCGCGAGCCTCGCCGAGCTCGACGTGCCGGCGCTGTATGCACAGGTGGTCGAGGTGCTGGCGCGCGACACCGACGGTCGGTCGACGCGGACGCTGGCCAGCGTGCTGATCGAGGCCGAGAAGCACGGTGTCACGTCGCACGCGCCTGCGTTTCGCGTACTGGACCGTCGTACGCGGAGGCGCGTGCGGCTGATGTCGTGGTGGATGAGGCTGCGCCGCGATATCTCCAGTCTGTTCTATGTCGTGCTCGTCGCCACGATCCTGTGCGGGATCGGCACCGGACTGTTCAAGACGTTTCCGACCGGCTTCGACGTCGGCATTGCCCAGCTCGAGGGTAGCTTCTTCCTGGGCTTCTATCACGGGCTGGTTGCGGGGGCGACGTACGGCGCCCTGATCTCGCTGGCGCTGTCCGTCCACTACATCATCTCGCCGCGGCCGAGAAGCAAGCTGAGGACGCCGAACTCGGAGCAGGCCGCGTCATCGTACCTCCGACCGGTGCTACCGATCTTCCTCGGGCTGGTGAGCGGTGCGCTGAGCGGCTTGCTCGTGGACCTCATCATCATGGGCGTCTATGCCCCTCCTACGCTGCACCGGATGCGTTGGATCAGCACTGAAAAGATCATGCTCCACCGCTGGCAACTGTTCCATGACATCTTCATGAACAGCAGGTACGGCTGGTGCTTCGTCATCAGCGGCACAGTTCTGGGATGCAGCGTGGCGCTGGTGGCGAACCGGCTGAGGAATCAGGATGACTGGCTGCCCTTGCTGGACCTGCAGAGCGAGCTCGTGAGTCTACGCCACGCAGTCAAGGTGACGAAGCGAATCGCACGCCTCGTGTTGCCTCATGCGTGGCCGATCCTCGTGATGCTGGCCATCGCTGCGCCCCTCACCGCGCCGCACGTGGTACCGTACCCGGACGCAGGCCCGTCCGGGTCGTCAGCGACGACTGCCGCGACGCCCTGCCAGGGGCTTCTTCCGCGCCGACAATCGATCGGCATTCAATGGGACGTCGCGGCCGACTTTGGATGCCAGGTCTCGGGCGGATTCTTTCTCATCGTGGGCATGGGGCTCGGGATCGTCTTGCTCCGGCGCGGCCTGCACATCTCACGACGGCACCGGGCGTAGCTCTCGGCGAGCGCCCGGAGCACTGCTGCTCGGAGGTGTGCCGACTACCCGGCGAGCGCCGAGGCCCGGAGCGCGATGCCGAGCCGGCGCAGCTCGGCGTCGGACAGCGGCGCCGCGAGCACGGCGCGAAACCACTCGATCGACTCCGGCTTGGCCTGCCGCGGGCCGGGCGCAACGACGGGCAGCTCGGGCAACAGCTCGGCGAACAGCCGGCCGAGCGCGGCGTTGTCCTGCGCGATCGCGGCGGTGCGCGCCAGCAGCTCGGCGGTCTCGTCGCGCCGGCTCCGGCGCGGCTGGTCGAGGCCGGCCACCGTGACCGCGCCCATCATCAAGGACCACGCGCAGAACGTGCGGTAGCCGCGCTCGCTGCGCGGCAGCGCCTGGAGGTACTCGAGCGCACCCTGCGCGTCCCGGCGCAGGCTCGCGAGCAGCTCGCGCCGGTCGGGGACCAGGAACCGCCCGGCGGCCTCGTCCTCCTGCTGGTCCTTGAGGATGTTGACCTTCTGGAGGAACAGCCCGAAGTGGTACGCGAGCACCATCGGCGGCGCCGGCGGGGTCTTGCCGATCGCGAACAGGGCGGTGAGCAGCTCGCCGACCACGCCGGCGACGAAGCAGCAGTAGCGGGTCACGTCCTCGAGGTCGACCAGGCGCAGCCCGGACGGCCGGCGCGCATAGGCCGCCATGCCGATCGCCATGCGATCGACGGCGCTGAACATCGCGGCGCGCACGGCGGGCGGCAGCGCGTGCGCGTCGTCGAGCAGCGCGGCGGTGTCGCCGAGCAGCGCGCGCTCGGCGTCGGCCAGCTCGGCGGGGAACCCGGCGATGAACGCGTCGACCTCGGCGGCCCGCGGCGGCGCGCGCAGGAAGCCGCGCAGGCGCTGGAACTGACGGGCTTGCTCGGCCTTGTCGGTGAACGGCGCATCCTCGACGGTGTCGAGCACCCGCATCAGCAGGTACGACAGCGCGACGCGATCGCGCAGCGGCAGGTCGAGCTGCGGGATGCACATCGCGAAGCTGCGGCTCACCGCATCGAGCCGGCCCTGGTAGGACGTCGACGACCGCGCCGCTGCGCGCCCGGCCCGGGTGATCGCGGTGCGATAGCGGCCGAGCGCGAGCAGCGGGAAGCAGTTGCGGTACAGGTGGTAGCGCAGCAGGAACGCCGACGCCATCTCGCGGCCCTGGCGGATCCGCGCGCCGCGCGGCGCGCCGACCCCGTAGCCGGGAAACCCGCAGCCGGTGTACGCGTCCTCGTCCCAGCTGCCGTCGCCGCGCTGGGTGACCTGGAGGTAGGCCGTCGCGCGCTCCGCCGCCGGCGAGCCGGCGCGGCCGGCGGCGACCAGCGCGAGCAGCGCCCACGCGGTCTGCGACGGGGTGCTCGGGCCGCGGCCGCGCGCCGCCGGGTCGACGTACGACTCGCAGCCTTCGCCGAACCCGCCGTCGGGGTTCTGGCGCTCGACCAGCCAGCGCACCGCGCGCCGCACCGGCAGCGAGTCCATCGGCTCGCCCGCCGCGGCGAGCGCCGGCAGCACCGCGCCGGTCCCGTAGAGGTGGTTGACGCCCCACCGGCCGAACCACGAGCCGTCCGGCTCCTGCTCGGCGTACAGGTAGTCGATCGCCGCGCGCGCCGCGGGGTGGCTGCGCGGCATGCCGAGCTCGCCGAACGCCTCGACGACGTGCGCGGTGACGTCGGCGCTCGGCGGATCGATCATCTCACCGAAGTCGGCGAACGGGATCCGCGCCGGCAGCCGCGACGTGTTGTCCTTGTCGAACGCCGCCCAGCCGCCGGAGCTGCACTGCATCGCGAGCAGCCACGCCACCGCGCGCGCCCGGGTCGGTTCGTCGAGCGCTCCCGCCCGGTGCAGCCCGATCAGCACCAGCGCGGTGTCGTCGACGTCGGGGTAGAGGTCGTTGTCGAACTCGAACGCCCACCCGCTCGGCGCGACGCCGGGGACCGCGATCTGCCAGTCGCCCGGCACGCGGATCTCCTCGCCGATCAGCCAGCGCGCCGCGCGCTGGACCGCCGGATCGTGCGCCGCCGCGCCGGACTCGCGCAGCGCGACCACCGCCAGCGCGCTGTCCCACACCGGCGACAGGCAGGCCTGCACGCGCAGGCTGCCGTCGCTGCGCCGGATCATCCAGCGGCCGTGCATCCCGTCGAGCCCGCGCCGGATCATCGGGTGATTGGCGGGGTAGCCGAGCGCGTGCAGCGCCATCATCGAGTACACCCACGGCGGCTGGATCCCGCCCCAGCTGCCGTCGGCCTCCTGGTGGTCGACCAGCCAGCGCTCGGCGGCGTCCCGCGCGCGCGCCCGCAGCGGGTGCCACGGCGCGCGGTGATAGCGACGCAGCACGGCGTCCACCGCGAGGAACACGCGGTCGGCCGCGTCGCGCGGCTCGATCGGCAGCGCCGCGCCGATCCGGAGGTCGGCCAGGCTCGCCGACGCCGGCACCGGCCGCACCGGGCGATCGGTCATCAGGATCAGCAGCGGCACGATCGTCCCGCGCGCCCACGACGCGAACCGGTAGATGCTGAGCGGCGCGCGCGGCGGCACCAGCATCAGCTCGATCGGCATCGCCGGCAGGTCGTCCCAGCTCCACTCGCCGCACAGCGCGAGCCAGATCCGGGTGAACACGCGCGCCCGCGCGATCCCGCCGCGCGCGGCGATGAACCGGCGCGCGCGCGCGAGGTGCGGGCCGCGGTCGCCGGTCAGCCGCAGCGCGAAGTAGCACTCGATCGTCGTCGACAGGTCGCCCGGGGCGCCGGGGTACAGCGCCCAGCTGCCGTCGTCGCGCTGGTAGCTGCGGATGTCCTGCGCGACCCCGCGCCAGATCGCGTCGTCGCGCGCACCGAGGAAGTGCGTCATCAGGACGTACTCCGCGTCCATGGTCGCGTTCGACTCCAGCTCGGCCCACCAGTACCCGTCCTCGAACTGCGCGCGCCGGAACCAGCCGTGCGCCCGCGCGATGACCTGATCGACGTCGTGTGCGGAGGCGCCTGTCCTCTGGATCTCACGCTCGGCCATGAAGCGAACTCCTTTCCTGCCTGACCGCCGGCTGGAACCAGCGCACCGCCTTCTCCAGCGCCGTGCGCACCGGCGTTTGTGGAAGCCCCAGCTCGCGCACCGCGCGTGCGCTGCTGGCGAACCTGAACTCGCGCGCCGTGCGCACGCCCTCGAGCGGGATCCGCGCGCGCCCGACCAGCGGGGCGATCACCGCGTCGGCGTGCGCCAGCCCGAGCGCCACCGCATACGGCAGCCGCAGCCGCGGTGCCGGGCGGCCCGACAGCGCGGCGAGCTCGCCGAGCAGCTCGCGCATCGTCAGGTTCGCGTTGCCCAGGATGTAGCGCTCGCCGCGCCCGCCGCGCTCGAATGCCAGCCAGTGGCCCTCGGCCACGTCGTCGACATCGACCACGTTCATCCCGGTCTCGACGTAGGCCGGTAACCGGCCGGCGAGGAAGTCGCGGATCACCGCGCCGGTCGGCGTCGGCTTGACGTCGCCCCAGCCGATCGGGAACGTCGGGTTGACGATCACGGCGTCGAGCCCGCGCTCGATCGCGTCGGCCACCAGCTGCTCGGCGCGCCACTTGCTCTGCTTGTAGGGCCCGGGGGCCACCCCGGTGGCGCGCTGGCGCTCGTCGGGGAGCTTGCCGCCGCGCATGCCGCCGATCGTCGAGATGCTCGAGGTGTGGATCAGCCGGGCGCCGACCTCGCGGGCAGCGGCGATCGCGTGACCGGTGCCGATCACGTTGACCGCGTGGAGCTCGCCGGCGCTGGCCGAGAACGAGTACAGCCCGCCGGCGTGGAACACCGCCGCGCAGTCGCGGGCCGCCGCGCGCACCGCCCGCAGGTCGCACAGATCGCCCGCGATCGCCTCGATCGCCTTGATCGCGCGCGGATCGGGCACGTTGGGCACCGCGCCGGGCCGCAGCAGCGCGCGGACGTGGACGCCCCGGGCCAGCAGCGTGCGCGCGACCGCGCCGCCGATGAACCCGCTCGCCCCGGTGACCAGCGCGATCACGGTGCCGGCTCCGCATTCGCCAGCCCGCCGACGATCGGGCCGAGCCGGCCCAGCGCGCGCGCGAGCGACCGGCTCGCGGTCCGGACCCGGCGCGCGAGCTCGGCGAGCTCGGCCACCGCGCGCGGCCCGCGCAGCAGGTGGCGCAGCGCGGGCGCGAGGTAGCTGCGCCGGGTGGCCTGCGCGAACGCCGGCAGATCGGCGTCGAGCGGATCGAGCACGACCCGCAGCGCGATCCAGGCGATGCCGGCGCGCCGCGCGGCGTGGGCGGCGGGCCCACTCTCCAGGTCGACCGCGAGCCGGCCCGGGCGGATCAGCGCGCGCTTGGCCTCGGCGGTCGCGACCACCTCGGTCGTGCACAGCAGCTCGCCCTCGGCGAGGCCCGCCGGATCGCCGGCGCCGAGCGCGCGCCGGGCCGCGCACAGCACCGGCTCGCTGGCCGCGATCGACTCGCCGGCCTCGTCGTGCACCGACGACGCCAGCACCAGATCGCCCGGGCCGAGCGACGGATCGAGCGCGCCGGCGAACCCGCAGCTGATCACCAGCCCGGGCCGCTCGGCCGCGACGGCCTGCGCCGCGCCGCCGCCGACGCCGACCGCCAGCGCCACCGCACCGATCGCGCCGAGCCGGCCGCGCACGCTGTCGCCGCCCGGCCGCGCGCCGAGCACGCCGGCGACGCTGCGCAGCTCCGCGGGCAGCGCGACCAGGATCAGCACCGGCAGCGTGCCGCGCGCGGCGTGCCGGTCGCCGCGGTCCGGCTCGCCCCACTCGCCCCCCAGCGCGGCGTCGGGCGAGTCCAGCGCGCCCTTGCGGCGCTCCCACATCTGGTGGGCCTTCGCCGCGCTGTCCTCGCCGGTGAACTCGACACCGGTGATCTGATCGACCGCCAGGTGGATCCGGCACCGCGCGGCCTCGTCGAACAGCTCGACGTGCTCCGGGCCGCGATCGTAGACGAACCCGACCAGCTTGACGCCGTCCCGCCGCGACAGCGTGACGTAGCCGCGGTAATCGAACGCGCGGTCGATCAGCGCGCACAGCGCACCCGGCGCGCCCGGGCCGGTGGCCTGCGGGTCGCTCATCGCCGCTCCTTGACCAGCGCCAGGGCGGTCTCGCCCATCCCGCGCAGCGAGCCGAAACTGGCATTGATCGCGCTGGGCTCGAATCCGCAGTGCACCATGCAGTCGCGGCAGCGCGGGTTTCCGCTCGCGTGGCCGTACCTCGACCACTCGGTCTGGTCCATCAGCTCGCGGAACGTCCGCGCGTAGCCGTCCTGCAGCAGGTAGCACGGCCGTTGCCAGCCGAAGATGTTGTAGGTCGGATTGCCCCACGGCGTGCAGTCGAATACGCGCTTGCCCATCAGGAACTGCAGGAACAGCGGCGACTGGTTGAACCGCCACCGCCGGGACGGTGACTCCAGCATCCGGGAGAACAGCCGGTGCGACTGCTCGCGGCGCAGGAAGTGGTCCTGATCGGGTGCCTTGCGGTACGAGTAGCCCGGCGACACCATCATGCCCTCGATCCCGAGCGCCATCATGTCGTCGAAGAACCGCCGCATCCGATCCGGGTTTGCGCCGTCGAACAGCGTGGTGTTGGTGGTGACCCGGAAGCCGCGGTGGACCGCCGACCGGATCGCGGCGACCGCCTTGTCGTAGACCCCCGCGCGGCACACCGAGTGGTCGTGCTCGGCGCGCGGGCCGTCCATGTGGACGCTGAAGCTGAGGTGCGGATCGGGCTCGAACTCGCCGAGCTTGTCCTCGAGCAACAGCGCGTTGGTGCACAGGTAGATGAACCGGCGGCGCCCGATCAGGCCACGGACGATCTCGGCGATCTGCGGATGCAGCAGCGGCTCGCCGCCTGCGATGCTGACCACCGGCGCGCCGCACTCGTCGGACGCCGCCAGGCAGTCATCGACCGACAGGTGCTTTTTCAACAGTGCAGTCGGATACTGGATCTTGCCACAGCCGGTGCAGGCCAGATTGCACCGGAACAGCGGCTCCAGCATCAACACGAGCGGGTAGCGCGTGCGGCCCGCGATGCGCTGCTTCAGCACGTAGCGCGCCACGGTGAACATCTGGGACAACGGAATCCCCATGAGGCAAGGCCTTCCTTCCTGAGCTGGCGCCCCGCGCCAAACAACGATGGTGATTCCCTATTACCTACCCTCGATGAAGATATTGGCAATGTCAAGATTGCCTCCTAGTCGCTTTTTCAGCATTGCAAGACGGCGAGCGCCTGCGAGCTTCAGAAGCTCACCGACCGGGCGCGGCCCGGCGCCGATCGAGAGGGGACCTTCCCGTCCCCTCTGTGCCGGCAAAGCCGGCCCATTCACCCCTCCGCGCGTCGCGTCGCGCGGCATCTCTAGTATGGATAGCCGATCTCGGCGTACACCGAGATGCCCTCACCGCCGCTCGCGATGTCGACCCGGCCGACCAGGTTCGGGTGGACGACGGCGCGCAGCCCGACGCCGCCGGACAGCCGGGGGTGCGACAGCGCGCTGCGGAGATCATGGAACACCTGGCCCGCCGCGACGAACGGATCCGCGCGCCAGTCGACCACCACGCCGAGGATGTGAGTCTGGACCAGCCGGATCCGCTGCTCGCCCTCGATCGTCCACGCCTGGCGATCGACGAACCGGCCGTCGGGGAAGCCGCGCAGCGCGAACGAGCCGCCGAGCGAGCTCTGCAGATAGAACGGCGCGCTGCGATCGCTGACCCCGGTCCACAGGGCGCGCGCCGCGCCCGACAGCCACGCCAGCTCGGGGAAGATGCCGCGCGCCGAAGCCTCACCGCGCAAGAACGTCGGCGAGCCGGCGAGCCCCTCGACCACGGCGAGCGACGCCTCGACCCGCACGCCCTGCTCGGCATAGTCGCCACCCGCGCGATCGTCGTAGCGCAGGTCGATGCCCTGCCACAGCACGGTCGAGCCGCGCATCCCCGGCGCGCCGGGGAACCGCTCCGGCGCGAGCGGCAGGCCCGGAACGCCGCGGTCCTCGATCGCGTCGCGCTCGAAGCCGACGAGGATCCCGGCGTTGACGTGGTCGATCAGGTTGCGCCCCCGGCGCTCGCTCGCGAGCAGCCGCGCGCTGGTGTAGCTGGTCTCGGCGCTCGCCGGGGCGTCGGGGCCGAGCCCGAAGAACCGGGCGAACGCGCTGCGCTCCGCGCTGAGCACCGCCTCGTCGGTCCACGTCCCGTCCGCCGCCGGCAGCCGCTGCCACCGCGCCACCAGCCGGCGGTTGATGCGCGTGCTCGCCGACGCGATCACCGTGAGCACGGTGTCGGGATCCAGGTAGCCGTAGAACCGCAGCGACCCGGTCAGGTGGATCACCGAGTTCCACGTCACGCTCGGCGCGAACAGCCACTCGGTGGACTGGTCCGCGGCGCACACCCGGAGCAACACCGGCATCACGCCCCACGTGTTGCCCTCGTTGGGCGAGGTCGCCCACACCGGCAGCGGGATGGTCTTGATCTCGTGGTCGCCCGTGCAGTCGGCGCGCGCCGGGGCGCCGACCGCGATCGCCAGCGCCGCGATCGCCGGCGCGATCGCAACCGTCACCGCCGTCGCGCGCGCGGTCATCGGCCCGCGGTCTTGCCGAGCCGCGACTGCGCCTCCGCCACCCACTGCCCGGCCTCGACCTCGCCCGCCGCGCGCGCCGCCGTGGCGAGCGCCAGCGCCCTGCGGTAGGCGGCCCGGGCCTCGTCGTGCGCGCCGCTGGCCGCGAGCGCCTCGCCGAGCACGATCTGGTTCTCGGGCGCGTCGGGGAAGCGCTGCGCCGCCGCGCGCGCCTCGCCGAGCGCCGCCTCGGGATCGCCGGGCCCGAGCGGCCACGCCGGGGCGCGCAGCAGCACCAGCGCGAGCACGCGGTGCGGCCCGGCCGAGTCGAGATCGGGCGCGCGCGCGATCGCGCGGTGCAGCAGGTCGACGATCTTGCCGAGTGCGTCGCGGCCGGTCGACGTTCGCTCGCGCGCCTGCTGGCCGAGCGCGAGCGCGAGCCGGTAGTCGCATTCCGGGTTGGCCGGCGCGCGCCGCTGACACCACTGGCCGAGCTCGACCTCCTCCTCGGCGAGCCGGCCGCGCGCGGCGCCGGGCTCGTGCTCGATCCGGAAGCCGAGCGCGCGCATCGCGCCGAGCAAGCCGTCGACCCGGTGCGGATCGGCGGCGGCCGCATCGAGGTAGAGATCGACCGCGGCGGCGGCCTGCCCGGGCGTGGCCCGGCGCTGCCACGCCGCGTCGGCGTCGTGCATCAGCTGGTCGGCGCTGCGCCCACCGCCGTGCCCGGGCGCGAGCGTCGCGACCGGCCGCGGCTCGTGCAGCGCGGGAGCGCACGCCGCCACCACCAGTGCAGCGATCACCGCGGCCCTCATCGCGCACCTGCGAACGCCCGGCGCGCCCGCGCGAGCGCACCGCCATCGACCGGATCGAACCGCGCGATCTCGATCGCGCCGAGCACCGGGGTCGCCGCGCGATCGGACGACAGCGCGACCAGCCCGCGCTCGATCCGGCCCCACGCCTCCGCCGGGACGCGCGCGGCGACCGTCACCGCCAGGGCGGCAGGGACCGGCGGCGACTGCGCGACGACCTGGAGCCTGGACGCGAACGGCAGCGCCGCCAGCTGGGCCTGCTGCGTGCCGTCGAGCACCACCGCCACCGGCTCGCCGCTGGCCGCGCGCCGCAGCGCAGACAGCACCGCGGTCGACTGCTCGAGCTTGACGTCCGCCGGGAGCGCGCCGAACCCACCGAGCACCACGCCGCGGACGAACGCCGGCGCGTACGCGGCGCTCGACACGATGGTGTACCCGGCCAGCGCGCTCGATCCTGCGTTCCGGCCTGCGTTCCGGCCCGCGATCCGGCCACGCGCCGCGATCAGCGCCCAGCGGTCCAGCGCAGGCCGCCCGCGGGTGACCGCCTGTAACCGGGGCACCAGCCCGAGCTCGTGCTCGTGCGCGAGGAAGAACGGCAGCGACACCAGCCCGAGCGCGGCGGACCCGAGCTGGTCGACGCACGCGTCCTCCGACGGCTCGTAGCTCGCCGCGATCCGGATCCCGGCGCGGGTCGACACCGCGGTGGCAAACGCGTCCATCCGGGTCCGCGCCTCGTCGGTCGTCCCCGGGGATCCCGGAGCGCAGACCACCAGCGCGAGCGGCGCCGGTGCCGCCGCGGGCCGGGCGTGGCCGGTCGCGGCGGCGAGCGCGAGCGCACCGGCGAGCGAGGCCGCCCCGCGGATTCGATGCGATGTCCAACAAATCATATTTGTCCGCATGATGATGTTCATTCGAGCACCGACATCGACACTGGCGCCCACGACGTACTCATCGTGTAGCAGCGACGCACGGTGACAGATGCCGATTACAGTGACTGACTCACGACAGCTTGACTCAAAGCGACGCCGCCGCTAGCCCTTGTCATGACAATCCTGCTGCGAGCTGCACGACGGCCATTCGCCGTGATCGCCGGGCTGTCGCGCGACTGGCTGTTACCATCCTGCACGATGCCGCGCCGGCTGTGGCCGCCCGCGATCGGCGTGGCCTACGTCGCCGTGGTCGGTGCGCTCGGTGGCCTGCACGCCAGCAACGTCGCGATCGGCGTGCTGTGCCTGCTCGACGCCTACAACCCGAACACGCGGCGGTTCCTGCGCGTGTTCTGGCCGTTCATCGCGACCGGGGCGCTCTACGACGCCCAGCGATTCTACCTCGGCGCGGCGACCGCCGGCCGGATCCACGTCGCCGGGCCCTACCTGCTCGATCGCGCGTGGTTCGGGATCGGCACGCACACCCTCAACGAGGTATTCGCAACCCATCACTGGGTCGTCGCCGATCTCGCGGCCGGCTTCGCATACCTGATCTATGTCGCCGAGTATCTCGCACTCGCGATGCTGGTGTACTTCGCCGGCAACGTGACGCGGGCGCGCAGCTTCGCGCGCGGCTTTCTGCTCGTGAATGCGATGGGCTTTCTGACCTACGTCGTGTACCCGGCCGCGCCGCCGTGGTACGTCGCCGCACACGGTCTCGGCCCGGCGCTGATCCACAGCGCGCCGTCGTCCGGCGCCGCGGCGCGGTTCGACGCGCTGCTCGGCACCCGGGTGTTCGACGACATGTACCGCCACAGCGTCGACGTGTTCGGCGCGATCCCGTCGCTCCACGCCGCGTATCCCGTGATGGCCACCGTCCTCGCGTTCCGCACCTGCGAGCTCGGGTGGACGCGCTGGCCGGCCGCCGGCTACGCCGCGCTGATGTGGTTCAGCGCGGTGTACCTCCAGCATCACTACGTGATCGACGTGCTGCTCGGCATGGGCTACGGCGCGGTCGCGGTGACCGCGGTGCTGGCCTGGGAGCGCCGCCAGGCGCCGGTCACCTGACATGCCGGGCGATCGGATCTCACGCGCGCTCGCCGGCCTGCTCCGCCACCGCGCGATCGTGCTCACCGTCTACCTGGTCGCGGTCCCCGCCGCCGCGCTGCTCGCCGCCCGGATCCCGAGCCAGGGTGCGATCGAGCGGCTGATCGTCCCGACCGATCCGGACTACGCGGCGACCCGCGCGTTCCAGGCGATCTTCCCCGAGCCGCAGCTGGTCCTGATCGCGTTCGAGGCTGCCGATCCGTGGTCGCCGGCCACGCTCGACCGCGTGCAGCGCGCCGCGGCCGCGCTCGCCGCGGTCCCGCACGTCTCGGCATTCTCGGTGCTCGATGCGCTGCGCCGCGCGCAGCCCGCCGCGGATCCCGAGGCGCTGCGCCGGCTCGCCGCCGGGACCTCGCTGTTCCGCCGCCAGGGCCTGGTCGGCGACCACTTCCTCACCGTGATCGCCAGCCTCGACGTCCGCGATCCCGCCGGGCGCGACGCCGCGCTCGCCGGTATCGACCGCGCGCGCGACCGCGCCGGCGCCGGGCCGGTGCACGCGGTCGGCGCGCCGCTGGTGACCGCGTGGCTGGAGCACGAGTCGTCGGAGGCGACCGCCCGGTCGATGGCGATCTTCGCGGTCCTGCTGGTCGCGATCACCGGGTGGCTGTACCGCTCGCTGCGCGCGCTGCTCGCGATCGTGCTCGCGCTCGCCGCCGCGGTCGCGCTCGCGCTCGCCGCCGGCGAGCTGCTCGGCTTCGCGTTCACCATCGTGTCCAGCCTGGTCCCGCTGACGGTGATGATCACGGCGCTGGCGACGCTGACCTACCTGCACTCGCGGTTCATCGACCAGCCCGACGACGTCTCGCTCG
>DATAPF010000504.1:0-15561 GCA_036265355.1 Kofleriaceae bacterium
GTGCTCACCGTGACCCAGATGCTGCGCAAGAAGGGGGTGGTCGACAAGTTCGTCGAGTTCACCGGCGCGGGCGTCGCGGCGCTGTCGCTCCCCGATCGTGCGACGATCGCCAACATGGCGCCGGAGTACGGCGCGACCATGGGGTTCTTTCCGGTCGACGCCGAGACCCTGGCGTACCTGCGGTTCACCGGCCGCAGCGACGACCACGTCGAGCTGGTCGAGCGCTACGCCAAGGAGAACCTGTTGTGGCACGAGCCGGGCGTGAAGCTGCGGTTCGCCGACACCCTGGCGCTCGACCTGTCGACCGTCGAGCCGTCGCTCGCCGGCCCGGCGCGGCCCCAGGATCGCGTCCCGCTCAGGACCTCGCGCCGCGCGTGGCGCCGCGCGGTCGGCTCGATCCTCGGCGACCGCTGCGGCGCCGACGCCGCCGCGATCGACGCCTGGTCGAGCGAGGGCGGCCACGCCGCACCCGGCACCCTCGGCGCGACCCGCCCGGTCACCACCGCGCACGGCAGCTTCGAGCTCGGCCACGGCGCGGTCGTGATCGCGGCGATCACCAGCTGCACCAACACGTCCAACCCGTCGGTGCTGATGGCCGCCGGCCTGCTCGCCCGGGCCGCGGTCGCGCGCGGGCTCCGGTCGCGGCCGTGGGTCAAGACGTCGCTGGCGCCCGGATCGCAGGTCGTCACCGACTACCTCACCGAGGCCGGCGTGATGGGCGATCTCGAGACCCTCGGCTTCTACCTCGCCGGCTACGGCTGCACGACCTGCATCGGCAACTCGGGCCCGGTCGACGACGCGATCGCCGCCGCGGTCAAGGACGGCGACCTGGTCGTCGCCTCGGTGCTGTCCGGCAACCGCAACTTCGAGGGCCGGGTCAACCCGGTCGTGCGCGCCAACTACCTCGCCTCGCCGCCGCTGGTCGTCGCCTACGCGCTCGCCGGCACGATGAACATCGATCTCGAGACCGAGCCGCTCGGCACCGGCTCCGACGGCAAGCCGGTGTACTTGCGCGACGTCTGGCCGTCGCCCGCGGCGGTCGCCGACGCGATGCGCAAGGCGATCCGGCGCGACCAGTACCGGCAGCGCTACGCCCACGTGCTCGACGGCGATGCCGAGTGGCGCGCGCTCCAGATCCCGGCCGGCGACACGTTCGCGTGGGACGATCGCTCGACCTACATCCGCAAGCCGAGCTTCTTCGACGACCTCGGGCCCACGCCGCGGCCGCTCACCGACCTCACCGGGGCCCGCATCCTCGCGATCCTCGGCGACTCGATCACCACCGACCACATCTCGCCCGCCGGCAACATCGCCAAGGGCAGCCCGGCGGCGCGCTACCTCGACAGCCACGGCGTCAAGCCCGCCGACTACAACCAGTACGGCGCGCGGCGCGGCAACCACGAGGTCATGGTGCGCGGCACGTTCGCCAACATCCGGCTCAAGAACCTGATGCTGCCCGGTGTCGAGGGCGGCCTCACCCGGTACTTCTCCGGGGCCGGCGCCGCCGAGCAGCTCGCGATCTACGACGCGGCGATGAAGTACGCCGCCGACGGCGTCCCGCTGGTGGTCATCGCCGGCGAGCTCTACGGCAGCGGCAGCTCGCGCGACTGGGCGGCCAAGGGCACGCTGCTGCTCGGCGTGCGCGCCGTGATCGCGAAGAGCATCGAGCGCATTCACCGCTCCAACCTGATCGGCATGGGCGTCCTGCCGCTGCAGTTCCTGCCCGGCGAGGACGCGGCCAGCCTCGGCCTGACCGGCGAGGAGACCATCACCATCCTCGACATCGCCTCCGGCGTCACGCCCAAGAAGCGGCTCACCGTCCACGCCGGCGGCAAGTCGTTCGAGGTGATCGCCCGGGTCGACACCCCGCAGGAGGTCGAATACGTCGCCCACGGCGGCATCCTGCAGTACGTGCTGCGCCAGCGCGCCGCGCAGACAAAGCCCTAGCGACGAAGCCGAGCCCGTCCTGGAACCGGACAGTCACGCTGGCGTGACCTGCGCCAGCCGGCCGGGTGGGAGCGTGTGCTCGCCACAGCTTCGCGATCGTTTTCTAGCGAGCGCGTCGTCGAGACGTCGCACGCGCTGCGGCGTGGCTTCACCAATCTGAAACGCAGGTGGGTCAGCCTGTTTGCACAGGGAGATCCATGAGCCACTACACGATCAGAACGCTGGTCACCGACGACTTCGTTGCTCTCACGAGGCTCGAGAACGACGTGTTTGCCGCGATGGGCGAGGCCGTGCTGTGTCCGCATTACCTGCGGCTGTGCACCGAGATCTTCTCCGATTCGTGCTTCCTCGCCCTCGATGGCGAGCGACCGGTCGGCTACCTGCTGTCGTTCGTGCGCGGCCACGAGGCGTTCTGCACGACGCTGGCGGTGATCCCCGAGTACCAGCGGACCCGGGTCACCGTGCAGATGATCGGCGCGTTCGTCCGCCGCGTCGTCGATCGGGTCGACGTGTGCTGGTTCACCGTCAAGGAGGACAACGCACCGGCGCGCGCCCTCCACCGCCTGCTCGGCGCGGTCGAGGTCGGCCGGCGCACCGACTACTACGGCCCGGGCGACGAGCGCCTGGTCGCCAAGATCGATCGCGCGATCTTCGACCAGATGCGCGGCAAGTACGAGCGCCTCGGCTTCCTGCCGCCGCGCAAGGCGGAGGCCGCGTGATCGCCCGGCTCGCCGGGCTCGCGATCGACGCGCGGTTTGCGGTCCCCGCCGCGGTGCCCGGGACCCTGGAGCCGGTCGCGCGGGCCCGCGCGGCGCGCTGGATCGCCGCCAACGCGCTCGCGACCCGCGGCATCCAGCTCGCGATCGAGGGCGCGCCACCGAGCGAGCCGCGCGTCCTGGTGCTGCGCGCCGCCGGCCTGTCCGAGCTGCTCGCCGCGATCGCTGCGATCCCGGTGCTGGTCGACCCCGCGAGCCTGCCGTGCCGGTGGCGCCTGGCGCTGCGCGCGCTCGGGCTCCCCGCGCTCGATCGCCCCGCGGCGAGCGCGCTGTCGAGCGGCGCCTCGGTGCTGACCGCCGGGGGCCGCGGCTGCGAGCTCGCCGTCGATCGCGAATTGCGCGGCTTCCGCGTGCGCCTCGCGCCGCCAGAACGCACGCTGCCTGCGTGAAGCAACTACCGCGCGCCCTCGATGCGATGGTTGCGCTGGAGCGGCTGGCCGCGGCGCGGCCGGACGCCGTCCGCGAGCTCGCCCGGGTCGAGGCGATGCCGATCTACGCGTTCCGGTTCGGCAGCGCAGCGCCGCGCGCGCCGGTGCTGCTGGTCACCGGCGGCGTGCATGGCCTCGAGCGGATCGGCACCGAGGTCGCGATCGCGTTCCTGTCGTCGCTGATCACCCGGCTCGGCTGGGACCACGTGCTGCACGACGCGCTGGCGCGCTGCCGCGTGATCGTCCTGCCGCTGGTCAATCCGGTCGGCATGGCGCGCGGCCAGCGCTCGAACGGCAACGGCGTCGACCTGATGCGCAACGCGCCGGCCCACGAGCTCGGCGGCACGCCGCTGGTCGGCGGCCACCGGATCTCGCCGCGGCTGCCGTGGTACATGGGCCGGCCCGGCGCGCCGATGGAGCCCGAGGCCGCCGCGCTGGTCCGGCTGGTCGAGGACGAGCTGTTCGCGGCGCCGTTCGCGATCGCGCTCGACCTGCACTCCGGGTTCGGCTTCGTCGACCGGCTGTGGTACCCGTACGCGCGGACCCGCGAGCCGCTGCCCGACCGGCCGGCGCTCACCGCGCTGGGCCGCCTGCTCGACACCACGCTGCCCAACCACGTCTATCGCTTCGAGCAGACCGCGCAGACCTACACGATCCGCGGCGATCTGTGGGACTACCTCTACGATCGCCGCCGCGCGACGGGCGGCGGCGTGTTGCTGCCGCTCACGCTCGAGATGGGGTCGTGGACCTGGGTGCGCAAGAACCCGGCGCAGATCCTGTCGCCGCTGGGCCGGTTCAACCCGCTCAAGCCGCACCGCCACCGCCGCACGCTGCGCCGCCACCTGCCGCTGCTCGACTTCCTGCTCCATGCGACCGCGTCGCACTCCGCGTGGGCGCCCGCGCCGGGCACCGCTCCGTGACCACCAGATACCGGCCATGTCAGCGAGCGTACATTGGCCAACATCGGCGCAGCGGGAAACGACAAACAACAGGTCGATATTCAAGGTCCTGAATGCCTGTTATTACCCGCGGATACCTGCGCAGCTCGCATTTACGGTTTTCTGCTGATCCGAGTCCATGGTACGGACCTTGATCTCGGTGGCTGCGCGCCGGCCGGCAAGGAGCTTGTCCGATGGATTCCGTGTTTCGTGTCAAGCGAGGAATGACCGCTGCTGTCGTGACCGCCGTGCTCGTGACCGCTGCGTGCGGCCGCGATCGCAAGTCCGGCGGCTCGGCCGGCGATCCGATCGTGATCGGTGTGTCACTCCCGCTCACTGGCGACTTCTCCGAACCCGGAAAGGGGATACAGCGCGGCTACGAGGCGTGGGCCAAGATCGTCAATGACGGCGGCGGCTTGCTCGGTCGCCAGGTCAAGCTGAAGTTCCTCGACGATGCGTCGAACGCCGACCGGGTCGTGTCGGACTACGAGCAGCTGATCGGCAAGGACAAGGTCGCGCTGGTGTTCGGTCCGTTCTCGACCCGGCTGGTCGTCCCGTCGGCGCGTGTCGCCGAGGAGTACGGCATGCTGTTCGTCGAGCCGGCCGGGGCGGCGAAGCAGGTGTTCGAGCAGGGCTTCAAGAACCTGTTCTACGCGGCACCCGCCGTCGCGACCGAGCACTACAACCTGCTCGCGAAGTACGTCCTCGCGCTCCCGGAAGCGACCCGTCCCAGGACCGCGGCCTATGCGTCGATGGACGATCCGTTCGCACAGAGCACGGCCTACGGGTTCAAGGCCAAGCTGGAGGCGGGTGGCATCAAGACGCTGGTCAACGAGGTCTACCCGCCGAACACCACGGAGTTCAGCGGCATTGCGGCCAAGATCGCCGCCTCGAATGCCGATATCGTCGTGGGGGGATCGCAGTACCAGGACGGCGTCAACCTGATCGTCACCTTGCAGCAGCTGAACTACCAGCCCAAGCTCGCGGCGTTCTCGACGGCGCCGACCGAGGCCGAGTTCGCCAAGGCGATCGGCAACAAGGCGGAGGGCGTCCTGGCTCCGACCGGTTACACGCCGCAATCGAAGTTTCCGAGCAACGTGGAGTTCGTCCACAAGTACACCGCCCAGTTCGGCGGGCTCCCTGGAGAGGACGAGGCCAACGGATACTCGACCGGGCAGGTCGTCGCGGCCGCGGTGAAGGCGGTGGGGTGCGCGGAGCAGGGCAGCTGCCAGGGCAAGCTCGTGGCCTGGCTCCACGCCAACCAGGTCGAGACGGTGGTCGGCCCGCTGCGATGGGACGACCGCGGGCGACCGCAGGGCGAGCACATGATCCAGCAGTGGGTCGGAGGCAAGATCCAGATCGTCTTGCCCGCAGCCTTGAAGGAGGCCGACCTGATCTATCCCAAGCCGGCGTGGTGATTGCCAGATGCCCTCTGGAGCCCTGGTCTTTCAGACCGTCGTCCTCGGGGTGCTGCTGGGCGGGCTGTATGCCCTGCTCGCGGCCGGGCTGACGCTGTACTTCGGGGTGATGCGCGTGGTGATGATCGCCCATTCGGCGTTCCTGATCCTCGCCGCCTACCTCGCCTGGTATTTCCAGCTCGCGACCGGCCTCGACCCGCTGCTGTCACTGCCGATCACCGTCCCGGTGTTCTTCGCCGTCGGGGTCGCCATGCAGCGGCTGCTGCTCGCCCGGCTGCAGCCGGCGACGCGAACGATGATGTCGGTGCTGTTGACGTTCGCGATCGCGGTGGTCATCGAGGGAGCGCTGGGCAGCTTGTTCACCGGGACCCAGCACCGCATCCAGCTCGGGTACAGCGGCGCCAGCCTGGAGCTGCTCGGTGCGCGGGTCGCGGTGGTGAAGCTGCTCGCGTTCGCGATGGCCGCGGCGGCGATGCTGGCGCTCTACGTCGTGATGACGAGGAGCCGGTTCGGCCAGGCGCTGCGGGCGACGATCCAGCACCCGGAGGCGGCGAAGCTGGTGGGGATCCCGACCGATCGCGTCGTCGGCTACGGGTTCGGGCTCGGGCTCGCCACGGCCGCGATCGGCGGGACGGCGCTCGCGCTCGACTCGACGATCTACCCGTCGTTGCACTGGCGCTGGATCGGCCCGCTGATGGCGATCATCGTGGTCGGCGGGCTCGGCAGCGTGGTGGGGACCGCGATCGCCGCCATGGCGCTCGGGATGGTGATGAGCCTGCTCCAGATCCCGCTCGGCACGACCTGGGCGCAGACCGGGTTCTATCTCGCGCTGTTCGCCACGCTGGCAATCCGGCCCCAGGGGTTCTTCGGAGGACGACTTGCGAAGCGATTCTGAATCGATGCGGCGCGGCGCGATCGTCCGGCTCGCGGTGATCGCGATCGGCGCCGGGCTGGTGCTGTCGTTCCCGGCGGCCGCGGGCGACCCGTACATGCTCACGGTCGGCATCACCATCGTCAACTACGCCGTGCTCGCCACCGCGTGGAACTTCGTCGGTGGCTTCATCGGCTACATCTCGCTCGGCCACAGCGCACTGTCCGGACTCGGGGCCTACGGGACCGCCCTGCTGATCGCCGCGGGGCTGCCCAGCTTCGTCGCGCTGTTCGCCGCCGCCGCCCTCGTGGCCTTGCTCGCGGTCCCGATCGGGGCCGCGGCGCTCCGGGTCCGTGGTGCGTCGTTCGTCATCGTGTCGATCGCCCTGGTGCTGATCCTGCTCCTGGTGTTCCAGAGCTGGGCGTCGCTCACCGGAGGTTCGAGGGGCCTGGTGGTCCCGCGTCCGTTTCCTGGCCTGCACCGCGCCGAGCACCACCTGGTGTTCTTCTTCCTGTTCGCGGCGCTGCTCGCGGGGACGCTGCTGGCCTGGTGGCTGATCGACCGCTCGCGGTTCGGTCTCGGCCTCAAGGCGATCCGCGAGGATGAGGACAAGTCGCAGTCCCTCGGGATCCCGACGTTCGCGTTCAAGCTGATCGTGTTTGTCGTGTCCGCGGCGTTCACCGCGCTGGGCGGCGGCCTCTATGCGCTGTGGTTCGGCGACCTCGATCCGGTGTTCCAGTTCTCGGTCCTGACCGGCTCGACCATGGTGCTGATGGCGCTGCTGGGCGGCGTCCGCCACCTGTTCGGACCGCTGCTCGGAGCCGTGGTGGTCGGCGCGGCGCTCGAGTCCTTCAAGCTCGCGTACGGCGACACGCCGCTCCACCTCGTGGCGACCGGGCTGTTGCTCGGCGGCGTGGTGATGTTCATGCCGGAGGGTGTCATCCCGGCGCTGTCCAGCCTGTGGCGGCGGCGGTTCGGGCCGCAGGAAGCGTCGATTCGCGAGGTCACCGCCGCCGCGCTGCTGGACCGCGCTCGCCACGAGCCCGCCGAGCGCGTCGTGCAAGAGGCCGATCGCACGGGGGGTGGCCGGTGAGTCCATCCCGGTCGGGCGACCCGGAGGTCAGAAGCCTCGAGACCGCCGGGCTCACGAAGTCGTTCGGTGGCGTCGCCGCGCTCGGCGGCGCGACCGTGCGGTTTCATCACGGCAAGGTGAACGCCGTCATCGGGCCCAATGGTTCGGGCAAGACGACGCTGTTCAACTGCATCACCGGGATGATCAAGCCCGACGCCGGCCGGGTGACGTATCGCGGTCAAGACATCACCGGCAAGCCACCTCACCGGATCGCGCGGGCGGGGATCGGGCGCAGCTTCCAGCTGTGCCGCGTGTTCCCCCGGATGACGGTGCTCGACAACCTGCTCGTCGCGGTCTGCGCGCGAGGCGCCGAGCCGCAGCTGGCGAGCGCGCGCGACCGCAAGGACATCGACCGCGCCCGCGGCTGGCTCGCGCGGATGGGGATCGAGCATCTCGAGCGCAGCGAGGCCCGCAACCTGTCGTGGGGGCAGCAGAAGCTGCTCGAGCTGGCCGGGGTCCTGATGGGCGACCCCGACACGATCTTGCTCGACGAGCCGGCCGGTGGCGTGAACCCGGCGCTGATCGACCGCATCGGCACGCTGGTGCGCGAGCTCAACGCCGAGGGCAAGACCTTCGTGATCGTCGAGCACAACATGGACATGGTCATGACGATCTGCGACCACATCGTCGTGTTCGACCGCGGGCGACCGATCGCGGAAGGCCCACCGGCGGTGGTCCGCTCCGATCGCCGCGTGCTCGACGCCTATCTCGGAGTGTGACCAGATGCTCGAGCTGATCGACATCCAGGCCGGGTACGGTCGCGCGTCGCCGGTCCTGCGCGGCCTGACGGTGACGGTCCCGGCCGCCACCGTGGTCTGTCTGGTCGGGCCCAACGGCGCCGGCAAATCCACCGTTCTCAAGGTCGCCAGCGGGCTCGTGGCGCCGCGTGCGGGCCGCATCGTGCTCGACGGCGTGGACGTCACCGGGCAGGGGCCGCAGCAGATGCTCGCCTGTGGACTCGCGCACGTGCTCCAGGGCCACAGCGTGTTTCCCGAGATGACGGTGGCCGAGAACGTCCTGCTCGGCGGCTACACCCTCGCCGACCGGGCGATCCGCGACGCGCGTGCCGGGTTCGTCCGCGAGCTGTTTCCCGTCGTCGGCGAGCGCTGGACCTCGCTCGCGGGGCTGCTGTCGGGCGGGCAGCAGAAGCAGGTCGAGCTCGCGCGCGCGCTCATGGTGCGGCCCAAGGTGGTGCTGCTCGACGAGCCCTCGATGGGCCTCGATCCGAAGGCGACCAGCATCGTGTTCGACCAGGTCGCGCGCATGCGCACGGCGGGAACGGCCGTGCTGCTCGTCGAGCAGAACGCCCGGCGCGCGCTCGAGACCGCCGACATCGGCTGCGTCCTCGACCTCGGCAAGGTGCACATGTCGGGTCCGGCGCCGGAGCTCCTGGCCGACCCGCGGCTCGGCGAGCTGTACCTGGGCGGCCGGCCGATCGGGCCAGCGCGCGAGGACAAGCACGCTGACAGATCTGCGCGGAGGTGAGCGCCGGAAGCGCACCGCTGCCCCCGGTACCTCGGGAGTGGCCTGATGGTAAGGCCACCTGGCCAACTTGCCATTTGACAGCCTGACCGATGGGGCATTATGGTCGCCGCGCGCGCCCACCACGGAAGGGAGTCCCGATGACGACAAGGCGTTCATTCACGCGACTGGCCACGCGATTGCTGCGCTGGAGTCTGCCAGCAGCCGCGCTGATCGCGACAACCTGCGCCCCGGCCGACGGCACGGATCGCCGGAGCAGCGAGCTATCCGCCACCGCGATCGCGCAGGCCGAGAGTGATGGCGTGGCGGTCGATCCGGTGTCGTCGCTGCCGGCCGACTCGCCTGCCCCGCTCGCGGCGTTCGCCGACGACAAGGAGAATCCCGATCCGATTCCTGAGGAGCCGCGTCCCTCGGACCTGGCGCTCGTGGTCCAGGAGTTCGCCCAGTTTCCTCCGTCGGCGCCGTTCCCCGTGACGACCGATCCGAAGCTGCTGCGACACGCCCGGATCAACTTCCTCACCGAGCTCCAGGATGGCAGCGGGCGGATGTTCACGCCCGACCTCAACGGGACGCTGTACGTCATCAGGCCGCACGGCACGCCCGAGCCGTTCCTCGACGTCCGCTCGATGTTCCCGAACTTCTTCTCCGGCCGCGGCCTGGGCAGCGGCTTCGGGTTCGTCGCGTTCCATCCCGACTTCGCGCGCAATGGCAAGTTCTACACCACCCACAGCGAGGCATTCGCGGCGCTGACCGACAGCACACCGGACTTCACGCAGGCCAACGCCGTGATCCAGAGCGTCGTCACCGAGTGGACGGCGCGGAATCCGCGCGCCGACCGGTTCGAGGGCACGCACCGCGAGATGCTCCGCATCGGGTTCTTCAGCTTCATCCACGCCATCCAGGAGATCGGCTTCAATCCGACCGCCCAGCGGCATGATCCGGACTTCGGGCTGCTGTATCTCGCCGTCGGCGAAGGCGGCAACGGCGTGAACAGCACCGATCCGCAGAACCTCGCGATCCCGCACGGCAAGATCATCCGGATCGATCCGATGGGCCACAACAGCGCCAATGGCAAGTACGGCGTGCCGCGGTCGAACCCGTTCGTCGGCAAACCCGGCGCACTCGGTGAGATCTTCGCCTACGGGATGCGCGACCCGCACCGCTTCAGCTGGGACGCCGGCGGAACGCACCGCATGTTCCTCGGACACATCGGCGAGAAGCACGTCGAATCGGTCGTCGACGTCCGGCCCGGCGATAACTTTGGCTGGAGCGAGCGCGAGGGACCGTTCGTGTTCAAGCGCGGCGGCGATCCATGCCTGCTGTTCCCGCTGCCGCCCGACGACGCGCAGTTCGGCTTCGTCTATCCCCTGATCGTGTGGGATCATAACCGGCCGCCCGACATCCCGTGCTCGGCGGACGCCGGCCACGCGGTCAGTGGCGGTTACGTGTACCGCGGGCACGATGTCCCTGCCCTGCGTGGCAAGTACATCTTCGGCGATCTGGTCGACGGCCGGATCCTGTTCTCCAACGAGAGCGAGATGAAGCGAGGCGGGCCGCGCGCCACGATCCACGAGATGAAGCTGCTCGACAGCTCGGGCCGCTTGATGTCCATGCAGGAGATGGTCGGCGACACGCGGATCGACCTGCGGTTCAGCGTCGACGGCCAGAACGAGCTGTATCTGCTGTCGAAGTCCAACGGCAAGATCTACAAGGTAGTCGACGCGCGGCGGTTCGAGGACGTGCTCCCGAGCCTGGTGCCGAACGTGGTCGCGCACTACGACTTCGAGCAACCGGTCGCCGGCAAGCCGTTCCTCGAGCGCGACCGCGGGTTCTCGGACACGACGATCGATCTCGTCAACGGCGGGGCAGCGATGCGCGTGGCGGACGGCGCTCACCTCAAGAGCAAGGCGTCGATCCAGCTCGGGCAGATCAACCCGACCATGCAGGGCGAGGATGACTGGAAGGCGGGCGTCTACTCGATCACCGGCGTGCCGACCCTGCACGCGTTCAACGCCGTGCGGCAAGCCACCATCATGGGCTGGGTCAAGATGACCGGGACCAACCCGAGCCTCAACACGGAGACGCCGGATCCCAATGACCTGTTCAACGCGATCGGCCTCATGGGACTGCTCACCGGCGACTCCGAGGGCCACGCGGTGCGCGCGCTGCTCGAGATCATCAACGTCCCCGTGAATGGCGTGAACGAGCTGCACCTGGTCGCGCTGGGCCGGCGGATCGACGGCAGCGCGTCGCAGACGTTCGCGGCGAATGACCCGTGGCCAACGCTCCTGCCGCAGAACGAGTGGGTGTTCCTGGCCGCGACGTTCGACTTCGACACCGGCGCCCTGGCGCTCTACCGCAACGGCGAGCCGCTGAGCGGCTTCCTCGTGACGCCCGGAGACCCGTGGGGCCTCACCACGAGTCCCGGACCGCACGTGTCGTCGCCGACCGATCCGCGCGGCATCAAGATCGGCGGCAGCTTCCCGCAGAACACCCAGGAGCGAAACCCGTGCAACTGCCGGATGGACAGCATCATGTTCCTCGACCGCGTGGCCCGGCCGCGCGAGATCCGGGCGCAGTTCCGCCTCGTCACCCGGCCGCAGCGCGACCACGACCATGATGGCGACGACGATGACGATGATCACGATCACGATCGCTAGGTAGCGAGGAGCGCACGTGGCGGTACACCGCGTCGGCATCATCATGAACGGCGTGACGGGGCGCATGGGCACGAACCAGCACCTCGTCCGCTCGATCGTCGCGCTGCGCGCACAGGGCGGGCTCGATCTCGGCAATGGCGATGCGCTGTACCCGGAGCCGATCCTCGTCGGGCGCAATGACGACAAGCTGAAGGCGCTGGCGCGCGCGCACGGGCTGACCCGGACCTCGACCGATCTCGCACGGTGTCTCGCCAGCGCCGAGGACACGATCTACTTCGACGCACAGACCACCGGCCGCCGCGCAGACGCCGTGCGCGCGGCGATCGCGGCCGGCAAGCACATCTACTGCGAGAAGCCGGTCGCCACCGACGTCGCCACCGCGCTGGAGCTGGCGCGGCTCGCGCACCGCCGCGGGGTCAAGCACGGCGTGGTGCAGGACAAGCTGTTCCTGCCCGGCATCCGCAAGCTGAAGCGGCTGATCGATAGCGGCTTCTTCGGGCGGATCCTCTCGGTGCGCGGCGAGTTCGGCTACTGGGTGTTCGAGGGCGACTGGCAGCCCGCGCAGCGCCCGTCGTGGAACTACCGCAAAGAGGACGACGGCGGCATCGTCGTCGACATGTTCTGCCACTGGCGCTACGTCCTGGATCACACGTTCGGGCCGGTCAAGGCCGTGCAGGCGCGCGCCGTCACGCTGATCCCCGAGCGGGTCGACGAGGCCGGCCGGCGCTATCGCTGCACGGCCGACGACGCGGCCTACGGGTCGTTCGAGCTGGCCGGGCCCGGCGGCGAGCCGATCATCGCCCAGATGAACTCGTCGTGGGCCGTCCGGGTCCACCGCGACGAGCTCCTGCAGTTCCAGGTCGATGGCACCGAGGGCAGCGCGATCGCAGGCCTGCGCGGCTGCAAGATCCAGCACCGGGTCACCACGCCGAAGCCGGTCTGGAACCCGGACATCCCGAACCCGTTCAACTTCTACGACCACTGGCAAGCCGTGCCCGACAACGACAGCTTCGACAACGCGTTCAAGGTCCAGTGGGAGCTGTTCCTCCGCCACGTCGCGCTCGACACGCCGTTCAAGCACGATCTGCTCGAGGGCGCGCGCGGCGTCCAGCTCGCCGAGCTCGGGCTGCGCTCGTCGGCCGAGCGGCGCTGGCTCGACGTGCCGGAGCTGACGCTGGACCGCTGATCATGCCAGCCACGATCTCAACCACGATCTCAGCCACGATCTCAGCCACGATCTCAGCCATGATCTCGCTTCCCGCAGCCGACCGCACGCTCGAGCCCTACGCGACGCGCGGTGCGCAGCGGACCTGGCCCAGGCCCACCGGACCGATCGCGTCCCGCATCGCCTACGCGGCCGCGCATGTCGTGTGCGATCCACTCGCCGACGCCGATCCGACGACCCGGACGGCGATCGACTGGGACGCGACCTTGCGCTATCGCCATCATCTGTGGTCGTACGGACTTGCGGTGGCCGAGGCGATGGACACCGCGCAGCGCGGGATGGGGCTCGACTGGTCTGCATCGCAGGAGCTGATCCGCCGCTCGCTCGCGGAGGCGCGCGCGGTGGGCGGCGTCATCGCGTGCGGCGCCGGCACCGATCATCTCGCAGCGGCGGACGGGGTCACGCTCGACCAGGTCGAACGAGCGTACGAGGACCAGTGCTCGTTCGTCGAGGCCCACGGCGGGCGCGTCATCCTGATGGCGAGCCGGGCGCTCGCCCGCGCCGCCCGGACGCCCGACGACTACCTCCGGGTCTACGGCTCGATTCTCCGGCAGATCCGCCAGCCGGTGATCCTGCACTGGCTCGGCGAGATGTTCGATCCGCAGCTCGCCGGCTACTGGGGAAGCTCGGACACCGCCGCGGCGATGGAGCTCTGCCTCGCCATCATTCGCGAGTACCGCTCGAAGATCGACGGCGTCAAGATCTCGCTGCTCGACGCCGGCCAGGAAGTCGCGATGCGGCGCCGGTTGCCCTCCGGCGTCCGGATGTACACCGGCGACGACTTCCACTACGACCGCCTGATCCTGGGCGACGGCCACGGGTCCAGCCACGCGCTGCTCGGCATCTTCGACGCGATCGCGCCGGCCGCCTCCGCCGCGCTGCAAGCCCTCGATGCCGGCGACGCCGCGGCGTTCGCATCGATCCTGGCGCCGACCATTCCGCTGTCGCGCCACATCTTCCAGGCGCCGACGTACTCCTACAAGACCGGCATCGTGTTCCTCGCGTACCTCAACGGCCACCAGACCCACTTCCGCATGGTCGGAGGCAAGGAGAGCGCGCGCTCGATCCTGCACCTCGCCGAGCTGTACCGCCTGGCGGACGCTGCCGGGCTGCTCGTGGACGCCGAGCTCGCCGCCGAGACCATGCGCCGCGTCCTCCGGGTCGCCGGCATCTGCTGAACGCCGGGCCCCGTCGTCCGCCCTGGATTGCCATGCAAACCTCCGCCGACTACACGCGCCTGAGCCTGAACCAGATCACGACCAACCGGTGGAGCCTCGCCGAGGCGCTCGAGGGGTGCCTGCGCGCGCAGGTGCCGGCGATCGGCATCTGGCGCCACAAGATCGCCGAGGTCGGACTGCCGCAGAGCCGGCGGCTGGTGCGCGACGCCGGGCTGCACGTCTCCAGCGTGTGCCGCGGGGGGATGTTTCCGGCGGCGACGCCAGCGGACCGCGCGTCGCGGATCGAGGATAACCGTCGGGCGATCGACGAGGCCGCGGAGCTGGGAGCCGACACGCTCGTCCTGGTCTGCGGGCCGCCGCCCGACCGCGATATCGCGGCCGCGCGCCGCATGGTCGAGGACGCGATCGGCGCGCTGGTCCCCTACGCGCGAGACCGCCGCGTCACCATGGCGATCGAGCCGCTGCACCCGATGTACGCGGCGGAGCGGTCCTGCATCACGTCGCTGGAAGAGGCAAACACCCTCGCGGAGAAGTTCGATCCGGACACCGTGGGCATCGTCGTCGATGTCTATCACGTCTGGTGGGACGCGATGGTGGAGCGAGAGATCGGACGCGCGCGCGGGCGGATCCGTGGGTTTCACGTCTGCGACTGGCTGGTGCCGACGCCCGACATGCTGATGGGCCGCGGCATGATGGGCGACGGCTGCATCGATAGCCACCGGATCCGCTCGCTCGTCGACGGCGCCGGGTATGCCGGACGGATCGAGGTCGAGATCCTCAACCAGCGCATCTGGGATCAGCCCGGCAGCCAAGTCCTGGAGCTGATGAAGGAACGCTATCTGTCCTGCGTGCTGCGCCGCGACTTCTACCAGACCGCGCCGGCGTGATCGGCACTTCCGGCCGGGAGTTCTGACGTTATCGTGATCACGATTGTCGAGTGTAGGTCATGCGGGCATCATTGTCGGACGACTGGTAAGGCCACCTGGCCACTTGACAACCTTACCCGCTTGACCTAGCGTCCCATCGCCAGCCGCGGAATGGCGTTCCAGCCCCGGACCAGGACCAGGATTCGCAGGGCGTCGTGGACGGCACCTCACGTGTGTTCGTGGCCTCACAAGGGCCTTCAGCGTCGAAAGGAGAGTCCAATGACCCTTACGAGATCGAGATGCGGTAGTTTCATGATCGCCGCGGCCACCATCGCCGGCGGCTGCGGTGTCGCAGACGGACTGGACGGGCCTGACGAGTCGGAGGCGGCACAGGCGGCCACTCCCTGCAGCGTTCCGTCGTTCATCGCCGGCGCGCCTGCCCCGGTGGGCTGGGCGTCGTTGAACGGCAGCACGACCGGCGGTGGCGCGGCCACTGGCCAGCTCGTCACCACGCTCTCGCAGTTCAACACCGCAGCCAAGGGGACGACGGCGGCGGTGATCTTCGTCAGCGGCAACCTCGGCCAGGGCACCGCCACCATCGGCTCGAACAAGACGATCATCGGCTGCTCCGGAACCAACC
>DATAPF010000505.1:0-5177 GCA_036265355.1 Kofleriaceae bacterium
ATCAGCCGGACGCGGAATCCGGCGTGGTCGACCGCGGTTCGGTGGAACCCTGATCGGTCAGCGGGTCCGGGCGCGTCGGCGGCGGACTGGCCGAACGCGCGCAGTCGGCGGCGGACGGGAGGAACCGCGCGGTCGGGGCGAGGCGGGAGGATCAGCTCGCGGTGATCTTCTGGACGCTGAGCTGGGGGCCGGTCATGCCGATCCCCATCGCGTTCTTGTCGACCTTGCCCTCGACCTCGGCGGCCATGCCGTCCTTCGCGCCGGCGAGCGAGCCGGTGAGCTGGTAGTGGTCGCCGCTGTCGGTCTCCAGCACCCAGTGCCCGCCCTCCAGATCGCTGCGACGGATCGTGCCCTTGAGCTTCATTCCTAATAGATAGCTGCTCCTCGGGGCGGCGGCCACCGCTACCGCACGTCAGTACGTGAGGCGATCGTCGAGGTAGTGCTTGTCGATGGTCAGCGGCTGCTCGTAGACCTTGCCCTCGTAGAGGAACTGGTAGCGCGCGAAGTTCTCGGTGACCTTCTTCATGTACTCGCGGGTCTGGCTGTACGGGACCAGCTCGACGAACTCGTCGATCTCGCGATCGCCGTTCTGATCGAGCCACTTCATCACCGGCCGCGGCCCGCAGTTGAACGAGCCGGCGCCGATCGGGATCTGGCGCTTGAACTTCTGGAGCAGGTGGCCGATGTACCAGCTGCCGGTCTGGATGTTGTAGGCGGGCTCGTAGAGCCGGCCGGGGTCGTAGGGGATGTGGAGCTCGCGCGCGACGCGCAAGGTGGTCGGCGGGATCATCTGGAGCAGGCCCTGGGCGTCGGCGTACGACAGGTCGTGGGGGTTGAACCCGCTCTCCTTGCGCATGATCGAGTACAGGTAGCCCTCGGGGTTGTCGCCGAGCGCCTGGTAGCGCTCGATCAGGTCCCGGTAGGCGCGCGGATAGGCGTTCTCCCACCAGCGGCGTGCGTCGCCCTCGGGGGGCCCGTCGAGCGCGCTGCCGCTGTAGCTGACGGCGAGCATCCACGGCCGGAAGTAGTTGCCGGCCTTGCGGTAGCGATCGAGCAGCATGGCGAACGCCGCGCCGCGGTCGTGGCGGGCGAGGAACGCGCGCTCGCTGCGCGCCAGCTCGTCGCCCGCCTCGCTGCCCAGCCCGGCGGCGATCAGCGCGTCGACCCGCGCGATCAGCCGGTCGCCGGCGAGCGCCTCGTCGACATCGGCGGCGAGCCGGGGGCCGTGCGGGGCCGGGTCGTCGACGCCGAACGGCGGTGCGCCGGCGCCCAGGCCGGCGAGCCGGGCGCGCGCGAGCAGCGCGTACCACGAGAACGGGAACCGGGTGACGGTGCGGGTGTAGCCGGCGGTCGCGGCGGCCTGATCGCCGAGCCGCTGGTCGACCCGCGCGAGCCAGTAGCTGCCCTTGCCGCCCTCGAGCGCGCCGCTGCGGTGCGCGAGCTGGTCGAGCCGGGCGCGCGCGTCGGCCCACTGGCCGAGGAAGTAGTGGGACATCGCGAGGAACCACAGCGAGTCGTCGACGAACTTCGACCGCGGGTAGCGCTGGAGCGAGGCGGTGAGCGGCGCGATCGCCTGGGCGAACCGGCCGCGGTTGAACTCGAGCCAGCCCGACAGGAACTGCGCCTCCTGGGCGTAGGCGGTCGCCGGGTAGGCGGCGACGACCTTGCCGTACCACGCGATCGCGTCGTCGTCGCGGTCGGCGCGCGACAGCGCCCGGGCGCCATGGAACATCGCCTCGGCGGCGCGGCCGCCGAGCTGCGCGTAGGCAGCGAGCAGCAGCTTGCCGGCGTCGCCGTAGCGCCGCCGCATCTTGTACAGCGTCTCGCCGAGCCAGTAGTCGCGCTCGCGGGCCGTGTCCCCGGGGACGTCGCCGCCGACCAGCGCCAGCTCGGCGACCGCCTCGTCCCACAGGTGGGCATCCGCCAGGTGCTGCGCGCGGGTGATCCGCTCGGTCGCGGTGAGCGGCGGGGCGCCGAGCTCGGCGAGCCGTTGCTCGGCGCGGATCGCCAGCGGGTGGGCGGGGTGCTCGATCGCGAGTGCGCGGTAGGCCGGGGCGGCGGCCGCGCCGGTCCGGGTCTCGGCGATCCGGTACATCGCGGTGCCGACGTCGCCGGCCTCGCGCGCATCCTTGGCGGCGAGCGCCTTCTCGTAGGCTCGCGCCGCGGCCTTGCGGTCGCCGCGCGCCCACGCGCAGTCGGCGAGCCGCCAGGCGACCTCGCGCGCGAACGGTGAGCCGGCACCGGGGGCGATCTTCGCGAGCTCGTGGAACGCCGACTCGGCGCGCGCCGGGTCGCCGCTGCGCAGCGCGACCATGCCGCGCAGCCACAGCGCGTAGTCGCGGATCGGCAGGGTGCGGTCGTCGAGATCGGCGAGCCGGGTGCGCGCGGTCGCCAGATCGCCGGCGTCGTAGGCGCGGAACGCGTCGCCGAGCGCGCGCACGGCGCCGGCATCCGCTGGGCCCGCGGTCTCGGCCGGCGCTGCGCGCGCCGCTGCGTCGCCGGTCGGGCGCGCCGGATGGGTGGCGCGGCCGGCGCGGGTGGGACGCGCCGCGCGGCCGGCGTGGGCCGTTTGCGGCGTCTGCGCGGCCGGACCTGTGCGCGGCGGAGCGCCGGCGCGGTCCAGGCGGGGCGGGCGTGCGAGCGTCGGCCGGACCGCCCCGGCAGGCCCCCGGACCGTTCCGAGGAGGACGAGGATACAGACCATCCCGGAGCGGAGCGTTGCCGTACGGACCACGGGCGAAGTATACCGCCCCGGGAGATCCTTCACGCATTCGCCCTCACATCGACGCGGGGGGCGCGGAGACCAAGCCATGGCGTACGCCGCACTGGATTACTACGCGATCGACGAGCTGTTCAGCCACGAGGAGCGCCTGGTGCGCGACACCGTCCGCGAGCTGGTGACCACCCGGGTGATGCCGACGATCGGCCCGCACTGGGCCGCGGGCACGTTCCCCCACGAGCTGATCGCCGAGCTCGGCAAGCTCGGCCTGCTCGGCAGCTCGCTGACCGGCTACGGCTGCGCCGGGATCACGCCGACCGCGTACGGCCTGGTCTGCCAGGAGCTCGAGCGCGGCGACTCGGGGATCCGGTCGTTCTGCTCGGTGCAGAGCTCGCTGGTGATGTACCCGATCTGGGCGTTCGGCTCCGAGGCCCAGAAGCAGCGCTACCTGCCCGAGATGGCCGCCGGGCGCGCGATCGGCTGCTTCGGCCTGACCGAGCCCGACTTCGGGTCCAACCCCGCCGGCATGCTGACCACCGCGGTGCGCACCGGCAAGGGCTTCCGGATCACGGGCACCAAGCGCTGGATCACCAACGGCTCGATCGCCCACGTCGCGCTGGTGTGGGCCAAGCTCGACGGCCGGATCCACGGCTTCCTGGTGCCGACCACGACGCCGGGGTTCTCGGCGCGCAACATCCACGGCAAGTGGTCGCTGCGCGCCAGCGTGACCAGCGAGCTGGTGCTCGAGGACTGCGAGGTCGGCGAGGACGCGCTGCTACCCGGGGTCAGCGGCATGCGCGGGCCGCTGTCGTGCCTGTCGCAGGCGCGGTTCGGGATCTGCTACGGCGCGGTCGGCGCCGCGATGGCGTGCTACGACGAGGCGCTGCGCTACGCGCAGGACCGCGTGCAGTTCAAGAAGCCGATCGCCGGCTACCAGCTGGTCCAGCGCAAGCTCGTCGACATGGTCTCCGAGATCACCAAGGCGCAGCTGCTGTGCTGGCGGCTCGGCCGGCTCAAGGAGGCCGGCACGATCACCGGCGGCCAGATCTCGCTCGCCAAGCGCAACTGCGTGTCGATCGCGCGCGACATCGCCCGCGACGCGCGCGACATCCTCGGCGCCAACGGCGTCACCGACGAGTACCAGTGCGGCCGGCACATGCTGAACCTCGAGTCGGTGTTCACCTACGAGGGCACGCACGACATCCATACCCTGGTCGTCGGCCAGGACATCACCGGGATGGCGGCGTTCGACTCGTGAACCCGTTTCGAGTGGCGCCGGAGGCGCAGGCCGCGCCCGATGTCCTGATCTGCGCCGGCCTCGATCCGTCCGGCGGCGCCGGGCTGATCGCCGACGTCCGCGTGGTCAGTGCGCTCGGCTGCCGCCCGGTCGGCGTGGTGACCGCGCTGACCGTGCAGAACACGACGGGGGTGGTAGAGAGCGAGGCGATGAACGCCGAGCGCGTGCGCGAGCAGCTCGAGTTCCTGCTGTCCGACGTCGAGGTCCGCGCGGTGAAGCTCGGCATGCTCGGATCGAGCGCCGTCGCCGAGAGCGTGGGCCGCGCGCTCGCGCTCACCGCGGCGCCGGTGGTGTGGGATCCGGTCGTGCATCCGTCGCGGGGTGCCGTGCGGTTCGTCGATAGCCTGTTCGAACACGCCGTCGCGGCGCTCGGGGCCCACGTCACCGTGCTGACCCCCAACGCCAGCGAGCTCGCGTTCATGACCGGGACCCGGGTCGCCGACCTCGACGATGCGCGCAGCGTCGGCCAGGCGCTGGCCGAGCGGCTGCGCACCGCCGTGCTGGTCAAGGGCGGCCACCTCGGCGGTGAGGAATCGGTCGACCTGCTGTGCCAGCCCGGCGAGGTCGTCGAGCTGCGCGGCCGGCGGACCCCGGGCGGCGAGCACGTCCACGGCACCGGCTGCGCGCTGTCATCGGCGCTCGCCGCCCACCTCGCGCGCGGGCTCGCGCTGATCGACGCCTGCCGTGCGGCCAAGGACTTCGTGGCTGCGCGGATCGCCGCGCCGGTCCGGCCGGGCCGCGGCGCCGCGGCGGTGGTGTGATGGCGGCGCCGATCGTCGTCACCGGGGCGACCGGGTTCATCGGCACCGCGCTGGTCCCGGCGCTGCGCGCGGCGGGGCACCCGGTCACCGCGCTGACCCGCGACGCCGAGCGGGCGCGCCGCGTGCTCGGCGACGCGACCTGTGTCACCGCCGACCTGCAGAGCCCCGGGCCGTGGACGTCGGCGCTCGCCGGCGCCGCGGCGATCGTCCACCTCGCGGGCGCGCCGATCGCCGGCCAGCGCTGGGACGCGCGGTACAAGCAGCGGCTGCGCGACAGCCGGGTCGAGACCACGCGCACGCTGGTCGAGGCGATCGCCGCGCTGCCCGCCGCGTCGCGGCCGCGCGCGCTGATCGCGTCGTCGGGCATCGACTACTACCCGTTCGCCCCCGACGGCCGGGC
>DATAPF010000506.1:0-3836 GCA_036265355.1 Kofleriaceae bacterium
CCCGCCCTCCTCCGGCTTGTCGGCGAACAGCGCGCCGAAATCGTCGAGGTAGAGCACCGCGTCGAGCGTCTCGGCGGCGGCCATCGTCTTGGCGACGCGGTCCTGCCACTCGCCGAGCCCGCTCGCGCCCGCGATCAGCTCGGCCGCCGACGTCGCCCACATCGGTCGCGGCCCCGCCGGCCCGCTCGCGCCCCGGCCGGACTGCGCGGCCGCCCACGCGGCGACCAGCGCCGACTTGCCGGCCGCCTCGTCGCCGACCAGCACCACGCTGCGCCGCACCGGCGCGCCGAGCACCCGGTGGAGCTCGGCGAGCAGCGCGTCGCGCCCGACCACCGGCGGCGGCGGATCCGGCGGCGCGACCCGGCGGCCGGCGGCGTCGAGCGTCGCGTACGCCAGCCGCGCGCGCTCGGCGCCGGCGAGCGTCTTGCGCCCGGTGGCCTGCGCCAGCGGCGTCGTCGCGAGCTCGACCGTGATCGTCTGCAGCGCGGCCGGCGCGTAGCTCAGCAGGAACCTCGCGACCGTCGTCGGACGCGCCTCGTCCGCCAGCTCGGCCAGCGCGAGCTGCAGCTCGGCCGTGGTCTGCCCCTCGCTGCCGTACGCCGCCAGCTGCGGCGCCGCCACCGGCGCGAGCTCGCAGTGGTCCGACGGCAGCTCGCGGCGCACTGCCAGCGTCGCGAACGTCAGCCGGGCGTCGCTCACGCCGACCCTCGCGCCGCGATCACGACCCCGCTCGCGGTCGCGGCCGCGCACCCCACCAGCCCGGCGACCGGGTGCCGCTCGAGCCAGTCCATCAGCCCGGGCAGCGCACCGCGCGACGCCGCGATCACCAGCGCGTTGTTGAGCGCGTGCGCCACCATCGACGGCGCGATCGAGTCCGCGCGGATCGCGATCACCGCGAGCAGCATCCCGAGCGTCAGCGTCGGCAGCGCCTGCACCAGCGACAGGTGGTACGCCGAGAACACCACCCCGGCGATCGCCGCCGCGGCCGCCAGCGACATGCGCCGCCCGAGCGAGCGCGCCAGCACCCCGCGGAACACGATCTCCTCGCACACCGCCGGCAGCATCGCGAACATCGCGATCGCCCACCACAGCGGCGGCCGGTCGACCAGCGCCTGCAAATGGCTCGCCTGCTCGCGCGGCAAGGCCAGCTTCGCGAACAGCCAGTCGAACAGCCAGGCGTTCGGGTACCAGGCCGTCGCCCCCATCGCGATCGCCGCGACGAAGAATCGCAGCCGGGCCCCGCGCAACCCGAGCGCCGCCAGGGGCCGCCCCCGGTGCAGGATCCCCACCGCCACGCCAGCCACCCCGGCCAGCATGAGCTGCGCCACCACGAACTTCACCCTCGCCGGCGCCAGCTGCGCCACCCCCAGGTAGCTCGCAACCGCCCCCAGCACGATCCCCGCCGCGACCCTCGGTTCGACGGCGGGCGCGCGAGACGCGTGATACAAGCTAGCCGTGCGTGGCTCGATCGGGCTCGTCATCGGCGTCGTGCTCGGGGCCGGTGCAATGTATCTCGTGCTGCGCCCGCCGTGGGCACCGCGCACCCACGCTCCTCCCGCCGACAGCCCCCCGGTCGTCATGGTGCCCGGCGACGCCGGCGTGCCTCACCCCAAGAAGCGCCGCCGGCCGCGAGCTGCCACCAGCCCTGGCCAGCCCGCCGGAACCGCCACCGCCGGGCCCGACGGCGAGGCCGACGATCCACCACCGCCGCCGCTGACCGCCGCCGACCGCGCCCTCGAATGGCGCGGCGACGACGTCAGCCTGCCGCCGCAGCACCTCGACCTCGCCGGCGGCGGCACCCAGCCGCGCTCGCTCGACGACGGCGAGATCAGCCAGACCATCACCGGCCAGGCCGGCGGCGTCCGCGACTGCGTCGTCCAGGTCGCCACCGGCACCGATCTCAGCGCGACGATCACCGTCAAGCTCCTGGTCGACGGCCGCGGCCGGGTCACCCGCAGCCGGATCCAGGCGCCGCACTACCTGATCGAGCATGGCCTGCTCGGCTGCACCCAGCGCGCGCTCGGCCGGATGCACTTCCCCGCCACCGGCGGCGCCACCATCGTCACCCTGCCGGTCAACCTGGGCTGACCGGCTTCCGCTCCGACTCCATGGTCCTGCTTGCCGGATCGCACGCTCGTTGCGCCGACCGGCTGATCGGACGGGCGTCTGGTCGGCCGTGCCTCGGAACGCGCGGTGTCGGGTCGCGGCCCTGGAGCGCGAGCGCCTCGATGCATGCGGTCCGCGAGGCGTGGGCCGCATGCTACGGTGCGCGCGTGACCGGCGATCCGATCGCGACGCCATGGTGGGTCGTGGTCGCGCTGTTGCTGGTCCCGGTCAGCGTGGCGGCGTTTGTCGGGGCGCTTGCATTCCGGCGGATGACGCCGCTGGTCTTCCGGTGCCGCCGGTGCGATCACGAGTTCCACCGCGCGGCGCATCGCCGGTTCCCCGCGGTCTGCCCGCGGTGCGGCGCGCGCGACTGGAACGCGTAACCGCCGAAAACGCGGAGCGGCCGATGCATCGCTGCACCGGCCGGTCCGGGTGATGGATTGCCAGTCCGTCGCTCAGTTGTCCTTCCCGCCGGCGAGCGGGAGGAAGCCCTTGAGGCCGTCGAGGCCGACGACGAGCTTGAGCTCGTCGATCTTGTCGGCGATGTCCTTCATGGTCTCGAGCTCATTGAGCCGCATGAGGACCGGGTTCTCGGCGATCACCTTGGCGGTGTTGGCCATGTTGCGGGTCGCCGCAGCGTCCTCGCGGTTGCTTATGCCGCTGGGATGTTGGGATGAGCAAGCCCAGTGCGTTTACCGTTCCGCCACCGCCGCATAGATATGCGGCAGGAAGGAGTCGAACCTTCATATCCCGGTCTCATCGAGTGCCAGTCCGCCCCCGGAACATGGGTTCGCGGACGCGGCAGCGTGACGACCTTGCCTGGTCGACCCACCGAGCACAACCACGCCGGTTTGGCCTGGGCGAATGAATCACCCGACGAGGTGACGAGTTCTACGGCCTGGCCCCCGGTGCGTCCATGACAATCTTGTCATTGATTGGTTTCGCTGGTCACGGCTCGCTGAGCGCGGCGTTGTAGTAGGCGTCCGCGGGGCTCGATAGCCAGACCTCGTAGGCCTTGAGCGCGGTCGTCGGCGGCACGGGGAAGTAGGCGTGGAACGAGCCGTCGGCCTCGGTGACCGCGTGGCCCAGGAAGATCGAGTCCGCGCCGTTGCGCCCGGCGGGCGACAGGAACACATCGACGGTGTGATCGGGCAGCGGCTTGCTGGCGGCGGTCGCGACGCCCTCGACGTGGAGCTCGGCGCCGCGGAACGCGCGCTCATCGACGAAGCTCACGGTCAGGCTCGGCGACGGCTTCTTCGGGTCGCGGGTCACCGCCGGCAGCGACTGGTCGGGCAGGATGCGGTCGGGGACGGAGCTGAGGCCGGAGCCGGAGCCGGGGCCGGGACCGGGATCGAACGCGCCGCTCGGCGGTGCCTGGCTCAGCGAGCGGTGCTTGTCGGCGAGCTGCTGCCGGGTCAGGCCCTTGATGTCGCCCTCGAGCTGCGTGTAGGTCTGCTTGTACTCGGGCGGCTTCTCGAACGGATCGTCGGCGCGCGGCCGGTGCAGGACCTTGTCGCTGGCGCCGGTGACCTCCATGCGCAGCGCGGCGCCGCCGAGGTCGATCCGCTGCCACCGCCGGTCGGGGAACCAGACCTCGACGAACGCGTGGGCCTCGTTCTCGACGAACCGGGTCGGGATGCCGATCGCATCGGCGGTGATCATGAACGCGAACGCGCGGTGACGGCACACGCCGGCCTGCGAGTCGCAGAGGTCGCGATAGATGTCGCCGG
>DATAPF010000507.1:0-14695 GCA_036265355.1 Kofleriaceae bacterium
CGAACTGCCGAGCACGTCGGCCACGGCCACGGCGACCGACGGCATTGCGTACGACACCAACATCACCGCCGGCAACGTGACCGTGAGGGCGGCCAAGGCGGGCACCACGTTCCTGGAACACACGATCAAGGTGCGTCCCGACGTCGTGACGCTCACGCTCGTCACGCCGTGATCGCGCGGCCCCGCCGCCAGGCGAGATCGTCTCTGGTTCAGTACATGACCGCCTGGGCGCCCTGATCGATGGCGTCGAGGAACTTGAGCAGCCCGCGGATGTAGGTCTGCTGGTCGTCCCACATCGCCAGGTGGCTGCCGTTGCGGGCGAGCAGGAAGCTGCCGTGCTGGACCTGGGTGGAGACCCACCGCATGTGCTCGGGGTCCATGGTGTCGTGGCTGGCGCCGATCACCAGCGTCGGCATCGCGAGCTTGGGCAGGTCGGCCTTGCGGTCCCACTTCTCGAGCAGGCCGGAGGCGCCGAACTCGCTGGGACCCTGCATCAGCACGTAGATCTGGCGGTTGATCCGCCCGAGCGCGCGATTGACCGCATCGGGCCAGTCGGTGAGGCGGCAGATATGCGCGTGGTAGAAATTGGGAATCAGCAGATCCATGTAGCGCGGACTCTCGTACTCGCCACGCGCCTCGATCGCCTTGATCTCCGCCACGACGTCGGGCGGCATCTGCCTGGCCAGCACGGTGTCGGCATACTTGTTGTAGTCGGGGATGCTCATCATCATGTTCGAGATGATCAGGCCCTTGAGGTGGTCGCCATGGGCGAGCGCGTACTCGACCGCGAGGATGCCGCCCCACGAGTGGCCGAGCAGGTAGAAGTTGTCCTTGTCGAGGCCGAGCGCGACCCGGACCTGCTCGACCTCGTCGACGAAGCGGTCGATCGTCCACAGCGAGGCGTCGGTCGGCTGGTCGGAGTACGCCGAGCCGAGCTGGTCGTAGTAGATGAACTCGACGCCGGCGGCGGCGAGGTCGTTCTCGAGCGCCTCGAAGTACTCGTGGGTCGCGCCGGGGCCGCCGTGGAGCAGCAGCAGCTTGATCCGCGGGTTGGCGCCGAACCGCTTGGTCCACACCGTGAAGTCGCCCTTGGGGGTGTGGATCGGGATCCGCTTGACGCCGGCGGCCTGCAGGCCGGGCTCGGACGTGAAGTACCCGGCGAGCGTCGGGCCCTTCGGGGCGGGGCAGGCCGCGAGGCCCAGGGCGAGGGCGATGGGGAGGGCGAGTCCACGCGTCATCGTCGCGTCGTACTCCGATCCGCGCCGTGATTCCAGTTCTCGGTGACCGGTCGCGCATCGCCCGGCAGAGTTCGATCCGACCGCCCGGCCGGCGGGTGCCGGCGGCGCCGCGGTGGTAGGACTACGGGATGAAGAAGTCCTACCGCCCCCGCAAGTTGACGCTGAACCGCGACACCGTGAAGACCCTCAAGACCGCGGACCTGGTGCAGGTCGCCGGCGGCGTGACCAACCCCTGCACCCGTCCGACGACGACGGTGCTGCCGACCGGGCCTTGCTAGCAGGTCGTCCGGCCGAAACAGCCAGCGGCGGCCGCCGGAGCAGCCGCCGCGGGGATCAGCGGGACACTCGCCGATCGAGGTCTACTACTGGTTCGTGATCAGGACGTCGTCGACGCCGGCCTCGACCAGGCTCGCGCCGGCTGCGTCGGCGGCCGAGATCAGGATCCGTACGGTCTGACCCGCAAACGACGAGATGTTCGCCGAGTGGCTGGCGAACGCGCCGTTGACCTGTGCGGCCGTGCCGGTCACCTGGAACACGGTCGTCGTGGTGGTGCCGACGACCTGGACCCGCAGGAAGTCGGCGCTCGACGAGTTGTTGAGGTGCGCGAAGTACGACTTGAAGGTCAGCGTGGTCGTGCCGGTCGCCGGGATCGCGATCGCCGGCGAGCGGATCGACGTGGTGCCGCCGTCGATGTCGTTGTCACCCACCGCCGTGCCGGCGGACGCGCCGGTCACCAGGTCGTGCGTGCCGCTGGTCGGGGTGCCGACCTGCTGGGTGCCGCCGCTGGTGGTCGCCTGCGGGATGCCGCGCTCCCACTTGCCCGTGGTCGCGGTGTCGGTGGCGCTGGGGTTGACGGTCCAGCCCTTGTCGGTCTCGAAGTCGTCGCTGAACACGGTGGTGCCACCGCCGCCGCCGCCGTTGCAGTCCGCCGGGACGGTGGTCGACGTGACGATCGCGGTGGTCGAGTTGGCGTTGGGCGACGACGCGCCGGTGCCCATCTGACGGCCGGCGAACGCCGCCCAGATCTTGCAGCGGTTGGCGCCGGCGTTGAGGTTGGCGTCGGCCTGGATGATCGCGTCGCGCGCGTTGAGCATCGTCGGGTTGCACGGCGTGAGCTTCATGCCGGAGATGACCAGCTGCTGGGTGGTGGCGTCGCCGACCGAGGTGCGGACGTCCCACAGCGTGGCGGCCCACAGCTCGCCGACGTTGTGGACCTCGGCGAGCGTGCCGTTCTTGACGTCGTTGTAGGTGAACGGCGAGGCGTTCATCGCGAACTGGCGGATGCCGCGGGTCGCGTTGCCGGTCACGTAGGCGCCGACGATCGGGTTGTTGAGGAACGAGCTGCCCATGAAGTCGCCCCAGCCCTCGCCCATGCCGCCCGACTGCAGGCCGCCGAGGCAGTTGGTCGAGCCGCCGCCGACGAGCCGGTTGGACACGCCGTGGGTGTTCTCGTGGTAGATGACGCTCGGATCGAAGTCGCCGTCCTGGGTCACGCCGCCGGCGCCGTTCTTGAGGCTGAAGATGAACATCTGCATGCGCGGCCGCTGGCCGTCGGGCGGGGTCGAGAAGTTGGCGTTGTTGGTGCCCGAGCCGTCCTGGGCGTCGACGTTGACCGGGTCGTTCGCCGCGCCGCCCTTGCCGTTGTTGTTGGTCTGGAAGTTGCCCGAGGCCTCGGTGAAGCCGAGCTTGTAGGTCCGGTCGTGGTAGTCGTTGACCAGGAAGAACGCGTTGGTGACCGCGGCCGGCCTGAAGTTCTGGGCGTTCTGGGCCGGGTTGAACGGGAAGTCGAACGCGTTGTTCACCGCGGTCGGCTGGGTCTCGTTGGTGCCGACCGTGTTGTTGCCGTCGATGTCGGTCGCGGCGACCGCGTTGTTGCCGATCGTCTTGTTGCCGGGCGTGGTCACCCAGCCGAGCGGTGACGCGGTGGGATCGCCGTCGAACGACTGCTCGGTGCGGGTGTCGGTCGCCAGCGTCGCGGTCGGCTGCGCGTTGACGTTGAACACCTTGCCCGTGAACGTGTTGACCAGCGAGTGGACGCCGAGCGGCGTGCCGTCCGCCGCGTCGACCAGGATGAGGTCGTACTGCTGCTGCTTCTGGTCATCGAGCCGCGATAGCAGCACGCGGTAGGCGAAGCGGCTGTCGGTGTCCGAGAGCTGGACGATCTGCGGGTCGACCTTGACCGGGTCGAGCGTGCCCGGCGCGGTGAACGTCGCGCCCTGGGCATCCTGGCTCTCGGCCGGGACCGCGGTGAGCGACAGCGAGGCGCCGACCGCGCGGCCGGCGGCGAGCGCGGCCTCGTCGGGCGACAGCATCACGCGGTTGCTGGGCGCCGAGATCCGGTAGAACTCGTCGCCGAGCGCGCGGAACACGCCGTTGCCGCCGTCCATGTGGACGGTGATCGCGCCTTGCCACACGGGGATGCCGTTGAACGTCCGCTGGAACGTCACGTGGCTCATGTTGCGCTCGGGCTCGGCGTCGACCCGGGTGATCGTGAAGCTCGTGGCGTCGGTCGCGTCGAGCTCGAACAGATCATGGTGGGCGGCGAGGAAGTTGGTCGCGGCCTGGGCGACGTCGGTCGCATGGGTCGCCACCGGGAACCGCGGCGTCATCGCGACGATGCGCGTGACGCCGGCCTCGTTGAGCTCCATGTTGACCGGCGCACCCGAGGTGCGCTGGAGCAGCTCGAACGCCTTGTCGCGCGCGTTGGCCGGGGCGTCGCCGTCGTCGACCGCGGTGGCGCAGGCCGTGATCGACAATGTCGATGCTGCAAGCAGCTGAATCAGTCTGGCATTTCTGAACATGTGGATTGTCCCTCGCACGTTGCCGGGGCACAATGCCTGGATCGCCCGTCGAGTGGTAAGGATTTCCGTTCCGCGGGTGGCTCACACCTGCTCACGACCGCTCGGTCGTTTTGCCACCCGGCAGGCTCAGCGGTGCATGCGGTATATGTGCGATGACGGACGACAGACCCGGCGCATCGCAGCGGGATGCTTCGACGCCGCGATCGCGCTGGATCGGTGTTGCGCAATCTGTGCAAACACCCCGTGATCCCGCGCGTAACTCGGCTTACGAGCTTGAACGCGATATGACCCGTCAACGGAACGGCCGGCGCGCTGGCAACGATCGCTCGGCGCTGAGCCGGCGCGCTGCGTTGCGGAAGTCGTGGCCGAACGCGCGCAGCTCGTTGATCACCGCGCTCGTGCTCTGCAGCGAGAACGGCTGGAGATCGTCGACGGCGATCAGGTCGTACTGCTGCAGCGCATCGGCGCGGCGTCCGAGTCGTTCGTAGGCGCGCGCCAGGTAGAACCCGGCGGGCCACAGCGTGGTATCCAGGCACAGGCTGGCGCGCAACGCGCTGGCGGCCTCCTCGATGTCGCCGTGCGCGTAGCGTGCGATGCCCAGGAACAGCCAGGGCTCGGCCACCGCCGGGTGGGCGCGGGCGACCGCGTCGTAGATCTCGATCGCGGCGGCGATGTCGCCGTGCTCGAACAGCGCGTGGCCCCGGTGGAGGGCGGCGACAAGGTCCCCGGTGGTATCCGCCGGCCGGTCGGCAGGTTCGGGGACCGGCGGGATGTCCTGCGGCGCGAGCCGCGGGTTCGGGGGGACGACCGGCGCGCTGGCCGCGGCGGGACGGGGCTCCGGTGCCGGACGCGGCTCCGGCGCCGTGCGGGGCTCCGGCAGGGTGCGCAGCGCAGGCGGGGTACCGCGCGGTTCGGTGCGCAGCGGTGGCGGCCGGGTCGGCCGGCGCAGCACGAGCCGTTTCTCGGATGACACCAGCTCCAGCCCGGGCGGGGGCTCGAACACGACCTCGCTGGCGCCGACCACCAGCGCGCCGCCCTCGCGCACCGCGCGCGCGAACCGCGCCAGCAGCCGGCGGGCGGCGGGCGCCGCGAAGTAGATCAGCACGTTGCGGCACACCACGAGATCCCACGCTCCGCGCGGCGCCTGGGGCGTCGGGTCGACGAGGTTGTGGCGCTGGAACCGCACGGTCGAGCGCAGCGCGTCGTCGACGACGAAGCCGTGCTCGCGCTGCGGCACCCAGTGGCGCTCGTACTCGGGCACGTCGCGGACCGACAGCGCGCTGTACACGCCGCGGCGCGCGGACGCGAGCGCGGTCTCGTTGACGTCGGTCGCGAGCACCCATAGCTCGCGGCCGATCCGCCGGCCGATCATCGCCAGCGTGTAGGCCTCCTCGCCGGTCGCGCACCCGGCGACCCAGACCGACAGCGGGCCGGGCGGCGCGGCGTGGAGCAGCCCGGCGATCACGCGGAGCTGCTCGGAGTCGCGATAGAACCAGGTGTGCGGGACGGTGATCGCGTCGATCAGCTTGCGCTGCTCGGGCCGGGTCGGATCGGCGGCGAGCGACACGTAGCTCTCGATCATGGTCATGCCGAGCGCGCGCATCCGGCCGGAGACGAACCGGTCGAGCGCCTTGTTGACGCCGCCGCGCTCGAGCGCGAGCCCGGTCATCTTCTCGATCAGCTCGGCGAGCAGCGGCGCGGTCACGGCTTCCTCCACCGCCGCACGCAGGTCGCCGCCGCGGTGATCGCATCGCCGAGCTCGGCGACCGGGAGCACCTGCTGGGCGGCGCCCTCCTCGACCGCGGCGCGCGGCATGCCGTAGACCACGGAGCTGGTCTCGTCCTGCGCGAACGTGATCGCGTGGCGGTCGCGCATCGCGCGCAGGCCGTCGGCGCCGTCGCGCCCGATCCCGCTGAGCACCACGCCGATCGCCGAGCTGCCGCAGTGGGCGAGCGAGCGCAGCAGCACCGTGCCGGACGGCCGGTGGCCCTCGACCGGCGGGCCGCTGGTCAGCGCGAACCTGCCATCGACCAGCTCGAGGTGATGGTCGTCGGGCGCGAGCACGACCATGCCGGCGCGCGGCACCAGGCCGGCCTCGGCGAGCCGCACCGTGAGCGCGCAGCGCGTCTGCAGGAAGCTGACGAAGCTCGGCGCGAACCCCCTGGGCAGGTGCTGGACGATCGCCAGGCAGGCCGGCAGCTCGGCGGGCAGCGAGCCCAGCACGGTGGCGAGCGCGCTCGGCCCGCCGGCCGAGGCCGCGATCCCGACCAGCGCCAGGTCGTCGGCGCGGCCGGTGCGCGCGCGGGTCGGGGGCAGGGCCGGCCGGTCGTTCGGACGGACATCGTTCGGACGGACCTCGTGCGGCCGGCTCGCATCGGCGCTGGGGCGCAGGAACTCGGGGACCCGGATCGCCGGCTCGGAGCCCGGGCGGTGGCCCGACTCGCCGCGATCGAGGTGGCGGACCACCGGCACGCCGGCCAGCCAGCGCACGTGGGCCCGCAGCGCCCGGATCGCCTCCTCGTCGTCCATGCTCGGCTTGAGCAGGAGGTCGAGCGCGCCGCGCCGGATCGCCTCGAACGCGAGCTCGGGGTCGTCGCCGGTCGGATCTCCGGTCAGGACCAGCAGCGGCAGCGGCGCGCGCTTCATCAGCTGGGTCACGACCTCGAGCCCCGACATCCCGGGCAGCCGCAGGTCGATGGTCGCGACGTCGGGGCGCAGCCGGGTGATCAGGTCGATCGCGGACTCGCCGTCGGCCGCGACCCCGATGACCTCGACGTCGCCGTCGGCCTCCAGCCACTCGCGGAGCTGGGTGCCCCAGATCGCCGAGTCATCGACCACGACCGCGCGCTTCACGCCGGGATCTCCACGAACCGGCGCACCGTATCGAGCAGCTGCGCATTCTCGAACTCCGACTTCACGATCAGCGCGTCGGCGCCGAGCGACGCGGCGGTCGCGCGGTCGGACACCGAGCCGCGGGTCGTCACCATCACCACCGGGACCCGGTCGGCGCGGTCGCGCAGCCGGCGCAGCAGCTCGAAGCCGTCCATCACCGGCATCTCGACGTCGCACACGATCAGGTCGACCGGATGCTCGGCGAGGCTGTCCAGCGCGGCGGCGCCGTCGCCCGCGGTCCGGACCTCGAGCCCGACGCTCGACAGCAGCTCGCCGAGCAGGTCGCGCACGATCGGCGAGTCGTCGACGACCAGCACCCGGCGCCGGCCGCGGTCGCGGCTGGGCGTGCGCGAGAAGTGCGCGATCTGGCGCGGATTCGACAGCAGCGCGTCGAGGCTGACCACCAGGACCAGCCGGCCGTCGTCGAGCGTGCCGCTCGCGGTGAACGGACCGAGCCCGGACACCGCGGCGTCGACCGGCGAGCGCAGCAGCTCGATGTCGGCGACCACGTCGGGCAGCGAGATCGCCCAGCGCTGGCCGCCGTGGGTGACGATCGCGGCGCGCGTGCTGTCGCTGTCGGCGCGGAACAGCGGCAGCGGCAGGAACGGGATGCCCTGGCCGCGGTAGCGCAGCAGCGGCGACGCACCGATCTGCTCCATCATCGACGGATCGATCGGCACCACGGCCTCGACCTCGCGCGCCGGCAGCGCGCACAGCGCACCGCCGACGTCGGCGATCAGCACGCGCTCGCGGAACACCGTCGACGGGATGTGGATCGCGAACCGCGTGCCGGCGTTCGGCGTGCTGGTCACCGAGACCCGGCCGCCGATCGCGGCCAGCCGGCGGCGCACGGCGTCGAGCCCGACCCCGCGGCCCGACAGCGCGGTCGGATCGCGGCGGGTCGAGAACCCGTGGACGAACAGCAGCTCGTAGGCGGCCTCTTCGGACAGCGGCGCCGACGGGTCGGCGAGCCCGCGCGCGGCGGCGACCGCGTGGACCCGCGCGAAGTCGATGCCGCGGCCGTCGTCGGACACCGTGATCACGACGTGGTCGCGGTGGCCCTGGGCGGCGAGCACCAGCTCGGCGGGCACCGGCTTGTCGCCGCGCTCGTCCATCGGCTCGATCCCGTGGTCGACCGCGTTGCGCACGATGTGGAGCAGCGGCTCGTGGACCTCGTCGAGCAGCCGGCGCTCGACCAGCGCGCCGCCGTCGTCGATCCGGACCCGCAGCTGCTTGCCGTGGTCGCGCGCGAGCTCCAGCGCGTGCTCGCCGAGCTCGGCCAGCGTGGGGTGGACCGGCGCGAGCCGCAGCGCCCACGCCGCGGACACGATCTCGTCAAGATCGGCGCGGACCCGCTCGACGTCGTGCATCGTGTCGCGCCCGGTGGCCGGCGCGCTGCGCAGCGCGGCGTGGATCCGGCCGAGGTCGGCGTGCAGCGCGGACAGCCGCTCGCAGATCACGTCGACGTCGCGCGCGCTGACGTGGACCCAGCGCGAGGCCTCGGGGCGCGGCGGCGCGGCGGGCTTGGCGGCGGGCTTGGCGGGCCGCAGCCTGGCGAGCTGCTCGGGCGTCGGATCCTCGAACGGCTCGTCGGTCGCCGGCGCGGCCGCGGTCGCGCTCGGCGGCGGGGCGGGCTGGGCCGCGAACTCGGGCGGCTGGGCCGCGAGCTGATCGAGCGCGGCGCGCAGGCCGTCCTCCGCGGCGGGCCCGGGAGCGTCGTCGTGCAGCGCGAGCTTGATCGCCTCCAGCGCGTCGCCGAGCACGCGCACCGCGGAGCCCAGGGTGCGCGGATCGAGCAGGCGCTCCTCGCAGGCGTGCGCGACCTTGCCGATCTGGACCAGGCCGAGCAGGTGGGAGTCGCCCTTGAGCGTGTGGAGCTCGCGGCGGACCTCGCCCAGCGCCTCGGTGTTGCCGTCGGCGACCGCGGTCAGCCTCGCCCGGATCGACTTGAGCCGGTCCAGCGAGATCGCGCGATAGCGCGCAAGGAGAGCTTCGCGCCGCTGGCTCACGTCGTTGGGTTCTCGATGCGGAACGCCAGGACCAGGCTCGACAGCTTGTCGGCCTGGCTCTTGAGCTGCTCCGCCGATGCGCGGGTCTGCGCCATCGCCGCGACCGACTGGGTCAGGGTCTCGGCGATCTCGCGCACGCTCTGCAGGACCTGCTCGGTGCCGCTGCGCTGCTGCTGCGTGACCAGCGTGATCTGGCGCGCCGCGTCGGTGGTGCTCGCGGCGAGCTTCTTGCTGTCCTCGGTCGCCATCATGGTCGACGAGCCCGACGCGCGGATGTCGCCGACCAGCGAGCGCACGTCGTGGACCGACGACATCACGCGCTCGGCGAGCCGCCGCATCTCGGCCGCGACCAGGCCAAAGCCACGCCCGGCCTCGCCGGCGCGGCTGGCCTCCAGCGCGCCGTTGAGCGCGAGCAGATCGCTACGATCGGAGATGTCGCGGATGGTCTCGAGGATCTCACCGATCCGGTTCGCGTGGGTGGTGAGATCGCCAATCCGGATCACCATCCGATCGGTGGTCTCGAGTGTGCGTTCGGCGTTGGACAGCACACCGCGGACCGACTCCGACACGTGGGCGGCGGCCTCGAACAGCGACTCCATGGTCTGCCGGATCTCGACCATCGCGGTCGACTGCGATGCCGCCGCAGCTTCTTGCTCCTGTGAGGCGGCGTAAATTTCTGTCGCCGCCGCGGCGAGCAGCACCGAGGTCTCGTGGATCTGGCGCACGATCCGGCCCAGGCTGTCGATCATCGAGCGGAACGCGGTCGCGACGTCGCCCTCGCCCTTGAGCCGGATCTCGAGGTCGCCCCTGGCCAGCGAGCTCGCTGCCTTGCTGAGGTCGCGCAGGGTATCGACCAGGGCGTTGAACCGCAGCGCGAGCCTGCCGATCTCGTCGTTCTGGACCACCGGGATCACGGCGACCTCGTCGAGCTTGCCGACCTCGGTGACCTGGGAGATCGTGCGGGTGATGTCGTCGAGCGGGTCGGCGACGTCGCGCGCCAGGAACACCGCGCACATCGGCGCCCACGCGATGATCACGAGGAAGAACACGATCAGCGTCATCACGATGTTGCTCGAGGACCAGTCGGCGACCGGCGCGACCACCACCGCGGAGATCCCGGTACCGGCGACCACGGCGCGCGCGGCGACCTGGGCGTCGCGCGGGCTGGTGGTGGCGCTGTCGCCGGCCGCGGATCCGCGCAGCCAGTCGTGGAGCGGTTGCGCGAGGGCCGGCTCCGTGCCGTCGACCGGCTCGCCGCGCTCGTCGACGAACCACGCGTGGGCCCCGCCGCCGACCGTGCCGGCCAGCGCCTCGAGCGTGCTGCGGTTCGTTGACTTCGAGGCGGCCTCGCGGGCGAGCCGCGCCGCCCGGGTCGCGGCCTCGCTGCGGGCCTCGACCACGACGCGCGCGGCGTCGGCAGCGTAGCCGGTCGACGCCATCCACAGAGGTCCGGCGATCCCGGCGCTCGCCATCAGGACGGTCAGCTTGAGCTTGAGCGAAGCGCGCTCGCGCTGCAGCTCGATCCCGGCCTTGTGAGCGGCGTCGAACACCCGGCGCGACGCGTCGCGGGTGAGCAACGACATCAGCGGCGCGGTGAACGGGATCGTGCCGAGCAGCACCGCGCTGGCCATGAACCCGACCGTGATCACCGACCGGGTCGCGATCCCGGCCCGGTAGCGGTCGACGAACAGGAGGATCAGCATGGCGATGAACAGCTGGGCCACCCAGGTCGTCATCGCGACCGCGGTGAACCGCCGGGGGCCGCTGCGCAGCGCCTCGTCGGCCTCGCGCAGCTCGCGCGGATCGGGCTGGGCCGGCGCGACCGCGATCCAGTGCGCGGCCGATCGGTAGATCCGCCCGATCATGAACATGTCGACTGCGATCCGGACTGCGCTCAGGCCCCACAGCACGAGCAACGCGTAGCTCGTGTCGGCCGGGTCGATGCCGCTCACCACCGCGAGCGGGACCAGCGCGCCGAAGATCACGTCGAACGGGAGGTAGACGAATCGGATGCGGCTCACGAGTGACTTGGGCATAGTTCCTCACCAACCACGGGGTCGCTGGCGGAGATCACGGCAGAGGGTTCGATCAGGAGCGACAATGACGCATCGGAAGCGATGATGGCGGACACCTGGGGCGAGGTGGCGGCCAGCACGCTGGGCAGCGGCAGCACGTCATGCGGGTCGACCTCGGCGACCGAGATCCCGCCGGCGGCGACCAGCGCGATCTCGCGGTTACCGACGCCGCGCATCACCAGCACGCGCCGGGCGCGGCCGCCGAGCGGGCCGAGCGCGGCGATCACGTCGATCGGGGCCCCGCCGCGCCACTCGGCCGCGGGGATGATCCGCAGGACCTCGGACGCCGACACGGCCCACCGGCCGCGCGGATCCGCCACGTGGACCATCGCGACCCGCGACGCAGTGGACGGGCTAGAGGAGGCCACCCGCAACCACCGGACGCTGGCCATCCACGATTGCGCCCAGATCGACGACCACGGTCGTGTGACCCTCGACGTCGAGCTCGCCGGTGCAGAACGACTCGGTGCGGGCGCGGGGCGGTCGGATGTCACTGTCCGCGACGGTCAGAGGCTCGCGCACGGCGTCGACCGGGACGGCCAGCGTGCTCGCGCCCTGCTGCAGGTACAGCGTGCGCATGCGTCCGGTCGGTGGGGTCAAGCGCTCGCCGGCCCCGAGCACCGCGGCGAGGTCCGCGACCGCAACCGCCCGGCCACGCCACGCCGCCACGCCGGGAAGCGCGGCGGTCGCCGTCGGCAGCGCGATCCAGGTCACCGGCCCGCCGATCTCCCGCACCGTCGCCATGTCCACCGCAACCCATGTCGAGTCGATCGTAATCGGCACGAACGAACGCACGGAAGAATTCTGCCGACCGCGAACTCACAAATCCAGCGCCACCGCCGGGTTACCATCGGAGCCGGTGCGAATCACACCTGCGCGGCCACGCTTTCTGCGGGCCTGGTAGGCGGCGCTACGGATGCAGAACGCGCAGGAGCTGCGTCGTGGCGTCCTCGGCGCGCACCGCATTCGCGTGGTCCGGGCGCGCATGAGGATCACGAACCGGCGGAACGACACCAGGGCTCGTCGTCGGAACTACAGGATACTGAATGCATCCTCCAGGGACGTTCGCTCGCCGCTGTCTGGCCGCATGCAGCCCGGGGCTGCAAGCGACAGGCCCGATCGCGCCGCGTCCTACATCGATCTCGGCTGCGCGCGATGTCGCCGCGCTGCCCACCCGCCGCTCGTCGATCGGCTGCCGGACCAGAGCCCGGCTAGAACCGGAACGCCGCGGGTCCCACCGGCGGCATCGCGGGCGGTGGCGGGGGCGTCAAGGATGGAGGAGAGGACGGAGGATCGGACGGCGCCGCGGCCGGCGGCTCGGGGGCCGGCGGCGCGTCGGGAGGCGCGCTCGACTCGCAATGCGCGAGCGCCCCGGCCGGGGAAGCGACGCAGGCGTACCCGGCGTAACCGGCGCACGCGCCGCAGTCATCGACCGGGCAGGTGTGGCAGGGATCGTCGGCGCCGGGGGGCGCGGCGGGCAGCGCGACGGCCCCGGGGCCGAGATCGAGCTCGATCGGAGTCGACAGCACGGCCTCGGCGGCGACCTCGACCACGGCCTCGGTCGCACGCAGCACGTCGGGCGCGGTGCGGGCCGCCACGTGGGCGACGACCGGTGCGGCCTTCGCCATCCCGTGGGCCACCGCGGGAGCCGCGCGAGCGACCCCGTGGGCAACGCCTGCCGCGGCGTGGCCCAGGCCGGACATCACCCCGCCCATGCCCTTGCAGCCCGGCGCGAGCCCGACGAGTGCGACGAGTGCGACCAGGGCGAGCGGCTCGAGCAGCGATGCGAGGTGACGGCGCATGTCGTTGCATCCAGCAAGCGGTGCGCCAGCGCAAGTATCGACGATCTCGATGCGATCAGCCCGCCGGCGTGGTGGCAGGACCACGCTCGGCCCGGGTTTGTTGCGCCGGCGCGACAGCTGCCGCATTCCCCGGCGGGCCGGGGACGGGTTCGATGCAGACCGAAACCGCGCGGCGCGATCGTCGCGACCATGTCGACGTCGATCACCTGTTGCATCCGGTACGTGCTCGATCCGTTCCAGCGCGATGCGTTCGAGGCCTACGCGCGGCGCTGGGCCGCGATCATCCCGCGCTGCGGCGGCGAGCTGCTCGGCTACTTCCTGCCGCACGAGGGCACCAACCACATCGCGCTGGCGCTGATCGGGTTCGCGAGCCTGGCCGACTACGAGGCCTATCGCGCGCGGATCGCCGCCGATCCGGACGGCGCGGACAACTTCCGGTTCGCGCACGACCGGCGGTTCATCCTGTCCGAGGAGCGGACATTCCTGCGGCCGGTCCAGCCGTGACAGATCGCCGCCGCCGCGGCGATCACAGCGCGCGCGGCGTTGACAGCCGCGCGGCGGGTTCGCACACTCGGGTCGCAACTTCGTCGAGGAGCCCCGTGACAGACGTCGGTCGAGATCAGATCGCGGCGACCGAGCCGGTGATCCGGCGCCACATCCGGCGCACGCCGGTGATCGAGGTCGAGGGCCGGGACTTCGGGGTCGATCTCGGGCGCCCGGGCGCCGATTTCCGGCTGGTGTTCAAGCTGGAGCTCACCCAGAAGGCGGGCTCGTTCAAGGCGCGCGGCGCGTTCGCCAACCTGCTGCTGCGGCCGGTGCCCCCGGCGGGCGTGGTGGCGGCCTCGGGCGGCAACCACGGCGCGGCGGTCGCCCACGCGGCGCGCGAGCTCAACATCCCGGCGCGGATCTACGTGCCCACCATCTCGACGCCGGCCAAGGTCGAGCGGATCCGCGCCACCGGCGCGGAGCTGATCCTGGTCGGCGAGCGCTACGATGAAGCGCTGAACGCCAGCGAGGCGTGGGCGCAGACGTCGGGGGCGATGCGCATCCACGCGTTCGACCAGGACGAGACGCTGATGGGCGCCGGCACGCTCGGCCTCGAGCTCGAGGACCAGATCGGCGTGCCCGACGCCGTGCTGGTCGCAGTCGGCGGCGGCGGGCTGGTCGGCGGGGTCGCCGCGTGGTTCGGCGGGCGCACCCGCGTGATCGGCGTCGAGCCCGAGCTCGCGCCCACGCTGGCCCGCGCGCTCGCCGCGGGTGCTCCGGTCGACGCGCCCGCCGGGGGCATCGCCGCCGACTCGCTCGCGCCGCGCCGGATCGGGGAGCGGGTGTTCCCGATCGCGCGGCGGTTCGTCGAGTCGGTGCTGGTGACCGACGAGGCGATCGCGGCGGCGCAGCGCGCGCTGTGGGCGACGCTGCGGATCGCCGCCGAGCCCGGCGGCGTGACCAGCCTGGCTGCCTTGCTGTCCGGTCGGTTCGTGCCGCCGGCGGGGTCCCGGATCGCGGTCGTGATCAGCGGTGGGAACACTTCGGCGGTCCACTTGCCGTGACCGGCCTGGTCGGGCCGCCGCGTCCGGGCCGCGTTCATCGCACATCAGCGCAGTCGCGCGCACGCGTGACGCAGGCCGCACGCGCGGTCGTTCCGCGCCGTGAGGTTGCACTTCGTGCGTGATTTCGGTCGCTTCGCATCGAGCGCACCAACGATCTTGTGATGAGGTGTCGGGCGATTCCCGGCCGCGCGCGTCACGGTCCGGTTACGCTGCGCGCGTGAAGCGACTGGGATGCCTTGCGTTCGTCGTGGGATGTAGCTTTCAGGGCAACGAGCCGAGCGTGCCGAGCGATGGCAGCACGCCGATCCTCGATGCCTCGGTTCCGGAC
>DATAPF010000508.1:0-37850 GCA_036265355.1 Kofleriaceae bacterium
GCGCTGGCCGCCGCCGACGTCCGCGCCGCCTGCCGCCGCCAGCTCCGGCCCGACGCCGCGGTCACCGTCGCGGTGACCACCGCGGACCAGGCCGGCACCGCGCTCGCCCAGGCCGGCGCCGGCCCGCTGACCGTGGTCGGCCACGATCAGTACTGACGGTCACGCAGCGGTCAGCCAGCCGAGCACGAACATCGCGGCGCCGGCGACGCTGACCCCGAGGCCGAGGTACCACATCAGCTGGCGCCGGGTCAGCGCCGCGATCGCCGACAGCGCGATCGCGATCTGGAGCAGCGTCACCGAGAACGCGAACCGGTGGTGGCGCTCCATCAGCGCCTCCGAGCGCTCGTTGTCCTCGTCCTTCTGCGCCTCGTAGTGGTGAGCCTTCGCCTCGATCTCCTTGGTCTCGCTGCCGTAGCGCCTGGCCTCGTCTTCGAACCCGGCCTTGAGCTCCGCCAACCTGGCCTGGACGTCCTTGACTGCCTCGCCGGCGACGCCGACGATCTTGGCCTCGTCGGCGGACAGCTTCTGCTTGACGCTCTTGGCCTGGTAGTACGCCCACTGGTCCGACGCCAGCGACTGGTTCAGCATCGCCTCGCTCTTCTTCAGGATCGCCTCGTTCGAGCTCTCCCCCGACTTCAGCGAGGCGACCGCGGCGAACACCGCGATCATCGCGGTCGACAGCGGCAGGATGCGCAGCCAGCCCGGCCCCGGCGGCTTGCCGGCCCCGTGGCCGTGATCGTGGCCGTGACCGTGCGTGTGCTCGTGCTCTTCGAGCCGCTGGTCGATCTGCTCCTTGAGCTCGGACGTCTCGAGATCCTCCTCGGGCATGGCCGGGAACGTAGCGAACCGCGGCCCTGCGCGCGACCCGGTCTTCGGCCGGGATCGCTCGCGAATGTACGCCTGCATCGTACCCAGAAGGGGGACCCAGCCGGGTCCCCGCGGCGTTACCCGGCAGCGTCCGGCGGCGGTCCCACCTCGGCCGGCGCCACCTCGTCGGTGTTCGGCCGCGGCACGATCTCGACCGCGCGCAGGTGGGCGGGAGCCCGCGTGAGCTCCTCCTTCGACATCAGCGCGACCTCGAGCTGACCGAGCCGCTCGATCTCCGACAGCGCGTTGAACCCGCCGATGAACTTGCCCCGCAGATAGACGTACGGAACGGTGTTCTGTCGGGTCTCCTGGGTGAGCTTGACCTGCTTGGCCTCGTGCTCCGGCTCCTCCAGATCGACGAAGTCGAAGTCGACCTTGTGGCGCTCGAGCAAGCTGATCGCGCGGCCGGTCCACGGACAGCTGCGCTTGCCGAAGATCTGCGCCTTGATCGACGGATTGCCGAACCCCCCGGGCCCGGCCTCGACGGGCGCGGACGCGGCGGACGGCGGTGGAGCCGAGGCCGCCGCTGGCGCCGGCTGCGGGGCCCGGGCGGCGGCCCCGGCGGCGGGCGGATGCTGTGGGTCCCGTCGGCCGAGAAGTCGCGCGATCTGACTGCGCGCCTGCGCGACCCGCGGATCGTGGGCCAGCTTCTGCTTCTGGTCCTGCAAGTAGTCGCGCAGCTCGCCGCCGATCTCGTCGGCGCGGTTCAGCGCGGTCACGAGCTTCGACATCGCCTGTGCGGTCCACTTCTGGTCAGTGCGCTTGGACTCCGACATGGCCGGTCCATACCACACCGTACGATCGAGTGCGGGCAGCGCGCGTGGACAGACGGAGGACCACGTGGACGCCGGCGGGACCAGGGGGGCGTGAGCCGAGCGCGGCTCGCCGGCGCAATCGACGGAACGCATGCAATGAATCGATCCCGCGCCGATGATCGGGGTACCATCCCTCGAGCGTGGACGTCCGTGTCGACCGCCGCCGGCTGTTGCTGATCGATGACAGCGAGATCGCGCTGGCCTACGCGGAGTCCGTGCTCACGGATGCAGGCTTCGAGGTCCGGGCGGTAGGGTCGCTGCGTGCGTTCCAGACCGTGCTGTCGAGCTGGAGGCCTCATCTGGTCGTCACCGATCTGTACATGCCGGAGATGAACGGCGCCGAGCTCTGCCAGTGGCTGCGCCGTCAGGTCTCGACCGCGCGGATCCCGATCGTCCTGTGCTCGAGCGCGCCCAACCACGAGCTCGCGGCCGTCGCGCGCGCGGTCGGCGCCGATGCCCACGTGTCCAAGGTCGAGGGGCTCGACCAGCTGCCCGAGCGGCTCAACGCGCTGTGCGACGAGATCGTATGGTGACCCCGGGCAAGCGCATCCTGCTGGTCGACGACAGCCCGCTGATCCGGACGTCGGCGGCGCAGGCGCTCGACGGCGCCGGCTTCGAGGTCACGGTGCGCGCCGCGTTCGACGAGCTGCTCGAGCACGGCATCGACGGCTTCGACCTGATCCTGATGGACGTCCAGATGCCCGAGCTGTACGGCGACGACGTCGCGTTCACCCTGCGCGGTCAGCGCGGCGTCACCACCCCGATCTACCTGTTCTCCAGCATCGACGAGCGCGAGCTCGCCGGCCTGGCCGCCGACGCCGGCGTCGACGGCTACATCCCCAAAAGCGCCGGCCTCGACGAGCTGGTCGCCCGCGTCCGCCGGATCCTCGGCTGACTCACACCAGCATCGCGCGCAGCCGGCGGCCGAACGAGGTCAGCGAGTCGCTCTTCGAGATGAAGCCGTCGGCGCCGAGCTGGCTCGCCAGCACGCGCAGCCGCGACTCCTCCCACGCCGAGTACAGCACGATCCGCACGCCGGGCGCCGCGCCGCGCGCGACCGCGACCGCGCGATCGCCGGGAGCGTCCGGCATGTTGACGTCGATCAGCACGATGCGCGGGGCGAACCGCTGGGCCTCGACGATCATGTCGGCGATCGAGGTCACGCCGCGGACCTCGAAGCCGTCGCGCGACAGCCCGCGCTCGACGAGCTCGACCTGCAGCGGATCGTCGTCGACCACCAGCACACGGTCCATCATGACGGCCGGCCTCCCGCCAGGTGCTTCTTGATCGCGCCGAGCAGCAGGTCGCGCTCGAGCGGCTTGGTGAGGTAGTCGGCGCAGCCCGCCTCGGTCGCGCGGGTCTGATCCTCGCGCCCGGCGTGCGCGGTCAGCGCGATCACCGGGATGTGCTTGACCGCGGGATTGGCCTTGATCCGGCGGGTCGCCTCCCAGCCGTCGAGCCGCGGCAGCGAGAGGTCCATCAGGATCAGGTCCGGGCTGTCGCGCACCACGCGCTCGATGCCGTGCTCGCCGTCCTCGGCCTCGATCACCTCGTAGTCGCTGGCGAGGTAGCGCCGCACGATGTCGCGGTTCTGCGGCGAGTCCTCGACGTAGAGGATCCGGGGCAGCCGGCCGCGCTCGACCACGCGCCGGGCGATCAGCAGCTGCCTGGCCTCGCGCACCACGAGGTCGAGCGCGCTGCCGCCCTTGTGGACGATCCGGGCCAGCCCGTCGCGCAGCGTGCGCTCCTCGTCGGGCACCAGCTTCTTGCCGGTCAGCACCACCACCGGCATCCGCAGGCCCTCGCTGCGGATCGTGCGCAGCACCTCGAAGCCGTCGACCCCGGGCATCAGCAGGTCGAGGATCATCAGGCCGGGTGCGAGCACGCGGGCGCGCAGCAGCGCCTCCTCGCCATCGCGGGCCTCGACCGTCGAGTACCCGGCGCGGCGCAGCGTGCGCGCCACGACCTCGCGGGTCTGCGCGTCATCGTCGACGATCAGCACGTCGCCCGCCTCCGGCAGGATCGCGCGGCGGACCACGCTGACCAGCCGGTCGGGCTCGACCGGCTTGACCAGGTACTCGCACGCGCCGAACGAGAACCCCCGCGCGCGCTGCTCCTCGACCGACATCATGATCACCGGGATCTGCGACAGCACCGGATCGCTCTTCAGCTCGGCGAGCACGGTCCAGCCGTCGAGCCGCGGCAGGTGGATGTCGAGGATGATCACGGTGGGCCGGACCTCGCGCGCCAGGGTCAGACCCTCGACCCCGTCGGCCGCCGACATCACGCGGAACTGCTCGGCCTCGAGCTGGCCGCGCACCAGGTGCTGCACCATCGGATCGTCGTCGATGATCAGCACCGAGAACGGGCCGTCGCCGGGCGGCAGCGCCAGGCCGGGTGTGCTGCCGGCGCGCGGCGCCGCCGCCCCGGCGATCGCGCCGGGCAGCGCCACGGTGAACTTCGAGCCGCGGCCGACCGTGCTGGTCGCGCTGACCGTGCCGCCGAGCAGGTGGACGACCTCCCGGACGATCGCCAGGCCGAGGCCGGTGCCGCCGACCCTGCGGCGCGCCGAGCCGTCGACCTGGCGGAACTTGTCGAAGATGAACGGCAGCTGATCGTCGGGGATCCCCGAGCCGGTGTCCTCGACCGAGATCACCAGGGTCGAGCCCTGGGGCTCCGCGGTCAGCACGATCTCGCCGGTGTCGGTGAACTTGGCCGCGTTGGACAGAAGATTCAGCAGGACCTGGCGAAGCTTGAGCGGATCGGTGAACACCGGGCCCGCCGTGATCTCGGAGGACAGCACGACCTCCTTGCCCTTGACCAGCTCGCGCACGCTGGCCATGCACTCCTCGGCGAGCTCGGGCAGTGCGATCGCCTCCTTGACGACCTCGGCGCGCCCGGCCTCGATCTTGGACAGATCGAGGATGTCGTTGATCAGCGCGAGCAGCGTGCGCGCGTTGGCCTTGATCACCGACAGATCGCGGCGGCCGTGCGGGGTCAGCCGGCTGCCCTCGTCGCGGATCAGCAGGTCGCAGTACCCGGTGATCGCGTTGAGCGGGGTCCGGATCTCGTGCGAGAAGTTGGCGAGGAACTCGCTCTTGAGCCGCGCTGCGGCCTCGATCTCGCGCGCCCGCTCCTCCTCGACCTTCTTGGCGCGCGCGAGCTCGGCGGCGAGCCGATCGAGGTCCTCGTTCTGCTGGCGCGTGATCTCCATGAGCAGCGTGCGCTGCTGGAAGCTCGCGACCGCGCGCGCCGCGAGCGCGGCCTTGGCGGCGAGCTCCTCGCGCAGCAACCGGTTCTCCCGCAGCAGCTCCTCGACGCGCTGTCCGAGATCCACGGTCATGCCGGCGCTCCGGCTGCCGCTGTGGTGGTACGACCCTCTACTGCGGTGAACAACGTCAACCGTAGCCTGGTCATGACTGTCCTCACTGCGACATGTAGGTCGCCCCGATGCTCTCGATCACCTGCTCGAGCCGGCGCAGCACGTCGACCAGCAGCTCGGCGTCTGCGTCGGTCCGGCTCGCACTCAGAGATTTGGCCCTCTGCTCGCCCTCGCGCGCCAGCGGGACCACGTCGTGCAGTCCGAGCAGGCCGGCCTCACCGGCGAGGGTATGCATGTTGCGCACGGTCGTGGTCGTCGCGACGTGATCGCGCGCGGCCGCGGCCTTGAGCGCGGCCGCGAGTCGCGCGCGCGCGAGCTCGAGGAACTGCGGCAGGAACTTGGCGCTGAGCTCGTCCATCACGGTTCACGTCGATCGGTGGCGCCGGGCCCGTCAGGGCGCGGCCTCCAGCAGCTCCCGGCAGCGCCGCACCAGCTCGGACATGCCGGCTCCCTTGCAGATGTAGCCCGACGCCTGGGCGCGCTGGGCCCGGCGCTCGAGCTCGCCCTGATCCAGGCTCGACACCAGCAGGATCGGCACCTGGACGCCGTGCCAGCCGCGCAAGGTCGACGCGACGTCGTCGCCGAACGCCTCCGGCATCTGGACGTCGACCAGGATCAGGTCGGGATCGAACGCGACGCGCTGGCGCTCGAACGACGACAGGTCGACGGCGATCGCGACGGTGAACCCGGCGGCCTCGAGCGCGGCGCGGGTCAGCGCGAGCGCGAACGGGCTGTCGTCGAACACCAGGATCGCCTTGCGCTCCGGCGACGGCCGCGATCGCTCGCGGCGCTCGGCGAGCACGCGCAGCGTGTTGAACAGATCGCGCAGCACGAGCGGCTTGTCGACGAACACGTCGGCGCCGGCCGAGATCGTCGCCTCGCGGGCGTCGCGGCCGCCCACGCTGATCGCGACGATCGGGGTGCGGGCGAGCCGGTCCTCGGCGCGCAGCCGGGCGATCAGCGACGCGCCGTCCTCGGCGGGCAGGAAGTAGTCGACGATCAGCAGATCGTAGGTCGACTTGGCGAGCTTGCCCCACGCCTGCTCGGCGTCCTCGGCGTGGTCGATCGCGAGCGCGCCGGGCCGATCGAAGAACTTCGCGGTGCCGTAGGCGAACATGTCGCGCATCAGCCGGCTGTCGTCGACCAGCAGCACGCGGTACGGGCGGTCGGCCGGGGGGTCGGCGGCGCCGGCGCGCTCGAGATGCGACATCAGCCGGGCCCCGACCTCGGCCTCGTCGAACGCCAGCCGGATACCGCCCGGCTCGCCGGGCTCCCCCGCGACCCGGATGTCGGCGACCCGGGCGACGATGTCGATCGGCGCGAGGATCCGCGGGAATGACAGCCGGAGCGACACCGCCGTACCGATCGGAGCGTGCCACTCGGTGACCACGAACACCGAGCACGCCGTCAGATCGAAGCCATACGAGACCACGGTGTCGTCGCCCGCCCGGAGCTCGGCGCGAACAATGAACCGCTCGCTATTGGCTGCCGCCATGGCTCACCTTCTCGTCGAAGCACACGAACGCCGCCGTCGTTTCCATTGCCGCCACCCCGGAAGCTCTGGATGCTGATGATCGTGCCGCTTGGCGGCCACCCCCGACCAGCCAGTCACAGGGCGCATGGTGACACAGGATCGGACAATCGCTAATCGAATTCCTGTCCATCGCAACTGGGCGCAGCACAACGACCGAGGCAGTCTGCTGGACCCGGCGACTACACGGTGTTCATTCCTGCCATCTCACCCTTCCCTCCCCTTCGCTGTGGCGGCATTGCCCCTGCCGCGCCCGTCGGGTCACGAGCGCGGTGCGTACTTGCGGAGCCGACGCTGCAGCGAGCTGCGGTAGATGCCGAGCCGGCGTGCCGCCATCGACACGTTGCCGTTGCAGTCGGCGAGCACGCGCATGATGTGCTCCCACTCCGCACGCGCCAGGGTCGGCGTGTCCTCGAGATCGGGCTCCTCGGCGTTCTGCTCGATCCGCTGCAGGATCTCGCGAAACGTGATCGGCTTGAACACCACGATATCGGCGCCGGCGCGGACCGCGGCCACTGCGGCGGCGACCGACAGGTAGCCGCTGCACAGCACGACCAGCAGATCGGGGAGATCGCGCTTGAGGTCGCGAATCAGATCGATGCCGGAGGTGCTCCCCAGCCGGAGATCGACGATGGCGAGATCCGGTTTCTCGGTACTCGCCAGCTGCCGCGCGGTCGCAGCATCGATCGCGGTGAATACGTTGCGCTCGCGAGCCGCTCGTTTCCAGGAACCGAGGATTCGCTCGTCGTCATCCACCACCAGGACATTCTGCAGCGAACGTGCTTCAGCCATCGTCGACGTGCGTCGAATGTAGCGCGGGGCTCCGACGGGAGCGCAAAACATCTATGCCGCAAAACGCTGCACGATGAGCGCCGGAATCAAATCGACGCGGTATCCACGGTCCGGGCGTTCGCGAGCTGCGAGGCGCTCCGCCGCATGGTGTAATGGTTCTTACGGTTGACCGCGGAGGACTGCGCCGCGCCCCATGGGTCGCGCGGGCCCCACGGCCGGCGGACCACGCGTGTGCGCGAAGCGACGACTCGCGCGGCGGATCGGCGCGCAGCCCCGACGCGCGCCCTGCGCCGATCCGCGGCGCGCGCGATCGTTCCGTCGAGCTTCACGACCATTGATTCTGCCGGAGGATGCTGCTGAACTGCATGCGAGACGTACCGACGCGTCGTCGGGACGACCGGCGCGGGGGAGCATGCGCCACCGTCATGAATAGCGGATTCGTCGTACTGTCTCGCGATCCCCTGGTGCGGGGCGAGGTCGTCAATGCCGGCGCCACCGCAGGGCAGCTCTACCTCGTCGCGCGCGACGCCGACGAGCTGGTCGCGACGATCGCGGCCAGCCACCCGCGCGCGGTGATCATCGATCGCGAGTACGGCGAGGCCGACGACGTGCTGCGACGGCTGACCGATCTGGTCGAGGTCCCCGAGCTGCGCGACCGCGATCGCACCACGCTGTTCCAGGTGATCCGCGACACCACGCAGGAGCCGGCGCCCGGCGCCGACGTCATCGTGGTCGAGCCCGCGCTGCGCCACGCCCTGGCGCTGACCGACCACGCGCTCGGCGAGCGCCGGCCGCTCGCGCTCGATCGCCTGCTGACGATCTCGGTGCTGTCCGGCCCGCTCGACGATGCGCTCGAGGCCGCGGCGGCGCAGCTCGCGGTCGGGTTCGGCGTCGATCGCTGCGTGATCTCGGTGCGCGGCGACTCGGCCGGCGCGGCGGTCGGCTCCCACACCTGGGACTCGCTGACCTGGAACCAGACCGCCGACTACTGCCGGATCGCGACGACGACCGGCGCCAGCCTGATCGCGCCGTCTCCGGTCAAGGGCGGCGCGTGCGAGAGCTACCTCGCGGTGCCGCTCGACACCCCGCTGGGCAGCCACGGCTTCGTCGGGCTGATCATCACGCGGCCGCGGCTGTTCAGCCGCGAGCACCGCACCGTGCTGCAATCGATCGCGTCACGGCTCGGCGCCGAGCTCGGCTGGCGCGCGGTCCACCAGCGCACCACCGACGAGCTCGACCGCGTGGTCAACGGCCCGGGCCTCGATCAGCTGCTCGGGATCTGGAATCGCACCGCGACCGCGCAGCTCGCGACCATGCACGTCTCGGCGTCGCACCGCTCCGGCGTCCCGTTGACCGTGGTGCTGATCGACATCCTCGATCTCCGGGAGATCAACAACCGCCACGGCCTCGCGATCGGCGATCGCGTGCTGTGCCGGGTCGCCGACGCGATCCGCGCCAACGTGCGGACCGAGGACGTCTGCGGCCGGTGGTCGGGCGACAAGTTCGCCGTGCTGCTGCCCGGCACGGCGCTCGACGGCGCGCAGCGCGTCGCCGAGCGGTTCCGCGCCGCGATCGCCGACCGGCCGCTCGAGCTGCCGACCGGCGGCACGCTGCAGATCCCGGCGACCGTCGGGCTCGCCGCGCTGCAGAAGAACGAGGAGCCGGCGATGCTGGTGACCCGCGCCGCCCACGCCGCCAAGAAGGCGCAGGGCAGCGATCGCCCGATCGCGCGCGCGTCGACCGGCCCGGCGCCCCGGCTGTCGACCCAGCAGATCGATCTCGGCGAGGACATGCGCGCCACGCTCGGCGGCACGTACCGGCTGCTCCACGAGATCAGCCGCGGCGGCATGGGCGTGGTCTACCGCGCCGAGGACCTCGCGCTCGAGCGCCCGGTCGCGATCAAGATGCTGCGCCCCGACCTCGCCGAGGACAAGGCGTTCGTCGAGCACCTGCGCGGCGAGGCCGCGATGCTCGCCCGGCTCGAGCACCCCAACCTGGTGCAGATCTACAACTTCGGCCAGTCCGGCGGCGACTCCTACTTCGTGATGGAGCTGCTCGAGGGCGAGGGCCTCCAGCAGGCAGTGGAGCGCCACCGGATCGAGGGCACGCTGATGCCGATCGGCGAGCTGGTCACCGTGGTCGACCAGGTCGCCTCGGCGCTCGACGCGCTGCACGAGCGCGGCATCATCCACCGCGACGTCAAGCCGGCCAACGTGATCCGCGATCCGTTCCGCAGCCGCAGCGTGCTGCTCGACGTCGGCATCGCGCGGCGCTACGGCCAGTTCGCCGAGTCGGCGGGCACCCCGGGCTACGTCGCGCCCGAGGTGATCGAGGGCTTCGAGGCCACGCCGCGATCCGACGTCTACGGCCTGGCCGCCACCGCCTACACGCTGTTGACCCTGGCCCCGCCGTGGGGCGACGGCGAGGGCGTGCTGCAGCGGCAGTGCGACGGCGAGGACCTGGTGCCGCCGTCGGTGATCCGTGCCGAGCTCGAGCCGGCCGACGACGTGCTGACCCGCGGCATGAGCCGCGATCCGGCCGATCGCCCGCCCAGCGCCGGGGCGTTCGCGCGCGCGCTGCGCACCGCCCTGCTCGGCGTCGATCCGGTGCCCAGGCCCGACGCCGGGCGCTGGGTCGCCAGCACGGTGCTGCCGCGCAGCGGCAGTTCGGTGCCCAGGACCCGCGGAGTCGTGTTCCGCTCGGTCGCCCGCGCGCTCGGCGTCCGCGAGGCCGAGCGGCTGCGCGACGCGATCGGCGGCGAGCACAGCGAGCTGGCGCGCGCGCTGACCGACACCGCGCCGCTGGCCTGGCTGCCGACCGAGCTGTTCATCCGGCTGCTCACCATCGCCCCGGAGCACGTCCAGCGCGACAGCGCCCGGCTCGCCCACGACATCGCGCGCGCGACCGTGCGGGCGTCGTTCCGCCGGTTCTTCCCGGCGAGCGCCGCGACCCTGGTCCCCGAGCGCACGCTGTCGGCGATCCGCAACGTGTGGAGCCGCTACCAGAGCTGGGGCATGGTCTCCAGCATGCCGATCCACGTCAACGAGACCGTGGTGCGGATCACCGGCACGCCGCGCAACCCGGAGCTGTGCGTGTGGACGAGGGGCATGCTGGAGCAGCTCGTCGTGCTGTCGGGCGGCCGCGGCGTCGCGGTCGACCACGAGGCGTGCGAGGCGCGCGACGACGATGCGTGCCTGTTCCGCGTGATGTGGGGCCGGCCGGAGTAGCCGCCGGCGGCTCCGCGCCCACGTGGGCAGTCGACACCCAGAGCGGCCGGCGGTCTCGGCAAACGGCCGGCGGCCTCGGCGAGCGGCTTCGGCGAACGGCCGGTGGCCTCGGTGGGCGGCCTCGGTGGGCGGCCTCGGTGGGCGGCCTCGGCGGGCGGCAGCCGGCGGACGGTCTCGGCCTCGGCGAGCGGCCTCGGCGAGCGGCCTCGGCGAGCGGCCTCGGCGGGCGGCAGCCGGCGGGCGGCAGCCGGCCTCGGCTGGCCGCCTCATCGCGCGCCGCTTGCCGCTTCCGCACATCGACCACCGCACGCCGCTGCCGACCGCCGCACGCCGTTGCCGACCGCCGCACGCCGCTACTGCCCCGTCGGCCACGGTCGGGCGTCAAAGCGACGTCGACTTCGCACAGGCGGAGGCGCAACCGGCGGACACAGCTCACCCCGCGGCGCCTCCTCCCTCCGCGGCTGGGCCGCCCTGCGCCCGTCCGCGCACGACCTCGCGCCGAACGCCGCCACGTCCGGGTGGCGCCCACCGCCGCCGCAAAGACGAGCCGTCCGGAAGACCACGCGCGTTCGCGTGGGCGTTCGTCACGGGTCTTGCGCGGATCGGTCGCGACGGGCGTAGCCCAGCCGCGGAGGTCGTCGGCAGAGGGCGTTCCCCTTCCAGAAATGAAACACCAGGGAGAAGACATGCTGGTTGCCTATGACGTCGCCCTCGATCTGGTTCGTGCCCTGCGTCCGGTAGTCGCGCAGCTCCGGAAGTACAGCCCCGAGGCGGCCGATCAGGTCGAGCGGGCCGCGAGCAGCATCGTGCTCAACCTCGCCGAAGGCGGTCGCCGCCACGGCCGCGATCCTCGGAGGTTCTGGGACATCGCGCACGGCAGCGCCGGGGAGATCCGCGGCGCGCTCGATCTGGCGGATGCGTGGGGCTGGCAGGTCGACAGCGGGCAGGCACGTGTGCTCCTCGATCGCGAGTTGGGGCTGCTGTGGGGGCTGACTCGCCGCAGCCGCTCCAGGGAGGCCCCCTCAGCGTCGGCGGCAAGCCGCCGCCGCGGCGATGCGGATGCGGAGCCGGTTTAGTGGGTGAGCCGCCACAGCATCGCGCGGACCCGATCCAGCGCGGCATCGACCGGCGCGTGGTCAGCGGCGGTGATGTAGCCGCGCGCGCGTGCGATGCGCAGCGCCGTGGTGAGCTCGCTGGCCGAGCCGGCGGCCCGGCGGAACAGGTCGGCGCGGTCGAGGCCGGCGCGCTGCCGCGCCTCGCTGACGTTGAGGGCGACCGACTCGGCGGCGCGGCCGATCTCGTCGGCGAGCGACTTGCGGCGCTGGCGGATCTTGGTCTCCACGGGAGCGAGCTGCTCCAGCACGGTGAGCGACATCTCGAGCGTATCGAACATCGGAACCTCCTTGTGATTCGCCCCTCAGCACCCGGGGGCGTCCTCGCCCGACGCGCCGCGGAGCGCACGTCCCATGACGAGCGCGGGCACCGCGATCCGCGCCTCGTCGGTGGTTCCAGCTATGGGGGCGCCGCTCGCGTCACGTCGGTCGGCGCAGCGCTCGGCAAGGGACGGTGCGCGAGAGCGGCGCAAGGGCGACGCCCCCGGTGCTGGGGCGAATCACGGAGGGCCGCTGTGAGCGCTCGAGCAGCGCGGCGTGGGGAGCACTCGCGCATGGAGACCATGTCCGCAGCGCGCGCGTCGCCGACGACGTGGCCGCGGTCCGCGGTTACCTTCGGCGGCGAGCGGCGAGCGGCGGCGGCGAGCGGCGAGCGGCGGCGGCGAGCGGCGAGCGGCGGCGGCGAGCGGCGAGCGGCGAGCGGCGACGGTTCCGGCACCGGCAGCCGATGCGGCACCGGCAGCCGATGCGGCGATGCGGCACCGGCACCGGCACCGGTTCCGGTAGCGGCAGCGGTTCCGGTACCGGTAGCGGTTCCGGCAGCGGTTCCGGCACCGGCACCGGCACCGGCAGCGGTTCCGGTAGCGGCAGCCGTTCCGGTAGCGGCAGCGGCACCGGCACCAGCAGCGGTTCCGGTAGCGGCAGCCGTTCCGGTAGCGGCAGCGGCCGAGGCAGCACTGGTGAGCCTGGTCGGCTCGACGAGGCGCCCTAGAACAGCGCGGTCTCGATCAGCAGCTGCAGCTCCTTGGGCAACCGGTCCAGGCCGTTGGCCTTGGACAGGCAGCCGTCGGCCTCGCAGTCGCGCGCCATGCCCTCGAGCTCGTGCTGCGGCACGGCGGAGAACAGCACCACCGGGACGTGGGCGGTCTCGTAGTTGGACTTGAGCATCCGGCACAGCTCGATGCCGGAGATGCCGGGCATGTTGACGTCGGTCAGGATCACGTCCGGGCGCCAGTCGCCGAGCACGCCCTCCAGCTTGTCGACGTCGTCTGCGGTGCGGACATCGTACCCCGCGCGCGAGAGCACACCGGCCACGAAGTGCAGGCTGATCTCGCTGTCGTCGATGAGCAGGACCTTGTGCTGGACCGGCATCATCCGAGGCGCCGACCTTATCACGGACCCGCCTCCACGCGCGGCGCTCGATTGCAGTCCTAGCCGAACACCTTCTTCTTGAGCTCGCCGGACGCAGCCAGGTTGGTCAGCTCGGCGCGCCCGCCGATCGCCTCGCCCGCGATGAACACGACGGGCAACCGGAACCCCTTGCTATCGCGCCGGACCGCGGATTGCGCGGCCGGGTCGTCCTGGATGTTCATCACCTTGTAGGGGATGCCCGCACCCTCGAGGACCTCGGTCAGCCGGGCCGCATCGCGCCGCGTCTTGTCCATGTGATAGACGACGACCGGCGCGGCCTCGCGCGGCGCGGTGGCGCCGGGCGCCGCACCGGCCGGGGTCGCGCGCGCCTCGAACGCGCGGCGATCCGCGAGCTCCGCGGCGTCGGCCAGCGGCCGGCCGAACGCGGCGTTGGCCTTGCGCGCGAGCTCGCCCGCCTTGCCGGGCATCCGATCGATCGCGCGATGGGCCTCGGCGCGCAGCGCATCGAGCCGCTCGCGCAGCGACATGGGCCTAGTTCACGACCTTGAGGCTCTTGCGGCCGGCCGGCACCGGCGGGCGCGCCGCGTCCTCGACGGTGGCCGGGTCGAGCTCGGGCGCGACGCTGACGATCGAGTTCTTCTTGCGGGTCTTGGCGGCCGCGTTGCGCGCGATCTGGATCAAGCGGTCATGGGCCTCGGCGTGGCTGCGCTCGGCCTTGCCGGTGACCTGGGCGATCACCCGCTCCTTGAGGTAGGCGAACCGGTTCTTGCGCGCGCCGACCTCGTACACCAGGTCAGCCGCGGTGCAGCCGGCCTTGTGCGGCGCGCGGTGGAACGGGCTCATCATCGCCGGGTGCCGGGCGAGGTAGGCGCGGACCTCGTCCATGGTCATGTCGACGTCGGCCAGCGCCCGGTCGACCTCCTTCTGGGCCTGCTGCTTGGCCTTGAACAGCTGCATCTGGACCCGGCTGTAGACATTGACCGCGCCGTCGCCGTTGGTCTCGATCGGCAGGAAGATGCCCTGCGGGTAGAGCTCGGTGATGAACGACTGGATGCCGTCGGACACCGACGAGCTCGGCATGCAGCCGAACGGCTTGACCGACAGGGTCATGTTGACCTTGGCGTAGGCCACGTTCTGGATCAGCTTGCCGATCTCCATGTGGCCCTCGCCGCCGCGCAGGTTGTTGTCGTAGAACGCGTGCGAGACCTCGGCGATCTCGTTCATGTCCGGCAGGTGGTAGTCGTTGAGCCCCATCGCCGCGGAGATGGTCTGGAACAGGCCGCGCAGCACCTTCTCGCCGGCCCACAGCGACGCCCGGCGCTTGCGGACGTCGACGCCCTTGAGGCTGAACTTGCTGCCGCCCTGCTCGCCCTTGCCGGCGTCGACGCCGCGCAGCTCGGCGCGCTGCACGGTGTCGTAGCGGCCCTGCCAGATCATGTAGAGCAGCCACGCGGTCACGATCTGGATGTCGGGCTCGGCGCCCTCGGCCTCGAGGAAGCGCTGCAGGCCGTAGTTGCCGTCGCCCTCGGTGGTCATCGCCCAGAACTCGCCGATGATCCCGACCCGCGGCTTGACCCGGGTGCGGTCGACCTTCACCCGGGACAGCTCGCGGCGGACCTTGAACAGCGCGAGCGGCAGCGACGTGTTGTTCTCGAACGCGTCGGCGATGATCTTCTTGCTGATCTCGAGCGCGCGGTCGGCGGCGCCGGGCTCGACCTCGTAGGGCCGGATCCGGTAGCCGAGCGCGTTGAGCACGTCGCCGATCATGATCGCGCGGATCAGGCCCCAGAAGAACGCGGGGTTCATCTCCAGGCCGACGCCCTCACCGGTCGCCTGCTTGAGCCCGCCGGTCTGCTGGAACAGCAGCACGCGGAACCCGTCGAACCCGGAGTCGCGCAGCGCCTTGCGGTACTCGGTGACGTAGGTGCCGAACCGGCACGGACCGCACGCCCCGGCGGTGACGAACACGTGGTTCTTGACGATGTCGTCCTTGGACATCCCGCGGCTGCGCAGGCCGTCGAGGTACTTCACCAGGTTGCCGACGGTGAAGTAGGTCGGGTTGCACTGGCCGCGGTTGCCGTACTCGCGCCCGTACTGCAGGGCGTCGTTGTCCGGCGTGTCCATCGCGAGGACCTTGTAGCCGATGCCGCGCAGCGCGGACTGGACGAACAGGTCGTGCGCCATGGTCAGTCCCGAGACCAGCACCGTGGTGTGCTCGCGCTGGTCGCGGGTGAACGTGCGCGGCACCTCGTCGAACCAGTGCTTGGCGCCCTCGACCGGCAGCCCGAGGCGCTTGCGCTCCTCGAGCTCGAACTGCTTCAGCTCGGCCTCGATCGCCTCGATCGACATTGGATCGATGCTGCTTCCCTTGTTGTCGTTCGTCGTGGACATGTTTTCTCCGAAGGTGGGAGCTGAAGGTTCCGGAATCAGATCAGTTCACTGCTGCGTCACGTGGAGCGCGGCGGCGCGCTTGCCCCTGGGCCGGGCGGCCTCGTCGGCGGCCTTCCATGCCGCCACGCGCTCGCCGAGCTGGGCGATCTCGCGGTCGAGCCGGTCGTCGGTCCGGCCGACGCCGGACAGCTTGCGCTGCAGCGCGAGCATCATCTCGAGCTTCTTCTCGCTGACCGCGCGGTCGAGCTCGGCCTGCTTGGTGGCGTGGTCCTCGAGCTTCTCGCGCAGCAGCATCAGGGTGTGGGCGTAGGTCTTGACCCGGATCTTGATCGACCCGGACGGCTTGTTGGCGTCGATGTCGTGCAGCGCCGAGTACGCCTTGCCGGCCGACGCGATCACCGAGTCGATCAGGCCGTAGGTCGGCGCGTCGTGGCCGCACTTGAAGCTCGACAGGTCGAGGCACGCCAGGTTGGGGTGGCGCGCGGCGTACTTGGCGGCCCAGACCTTCTGCACCGAGTTGGTCGAGTAGTTCTCGGGCCACACGTCGGACACGTCGAGCCCGCTCTGGATGATGCCCTTGGCGAGATCCTCGGCGAACAGCCCGCGGATGGTCTCGGGGTCGCGCGGCAGCGATCGCATCGACAGGATCGGGTAACCGAGCGCCTGGAACTCCTCGAGCACCGAGTGGTTGAGCCCCGGGTCGTTGTGGTACGGCCGGCCGAGCATGACCAGCGCGACCCGGTTCTCGCGCATCACCTCGCCGAGGATCTCCTTGCCCTTGCGCTCCATCTCGTCCTCGAACGCCTGGACCGCCTTGAACGCCTGGTCGACCGCGAAGTCGTTCTCGTCGGCGGTCAGCCCGAGCAGCGGGCCCCACTCGTCGAACATCTGCTTCTTGCACAGCAGCGACTCGTTGAGCGTGACCGCGGTGTCGAGGTAGGTGATGCCGCGCTCGGCGAAGAAGTCGGTCTCCTTGGTGAACGCCGCGCGGATCACCTTGGGCGTGCCCGACACCACCGGACAGCTCGCGGTGTCCATCTGGTTGACGATGAACGTCGGGATATGGGTGATCGCCGGGAAGAAGATGTAGTTGAGCGGCTTCTTCTCGTGGTGCTTGAACAGCAGGTTATGGATGTGGGCCTGGCAGACCTTCGACGGGTAGCACGGGTCGACCGAGCCGTACTTGCAGCCGGCCTGCCACATCTCCTCGCCGGTCTCGTCGGAGAACACCACGTTGCGCGAGTCGACGCCGATCATCTCGAAGTAGGTCCGCCAGAACGGGCCGGTCGAGTACAGGTTGAGCACGCGCGGGATGCCGATCCGGACGTCGCGCCGCTTGGCCCAGACCTCGGCGCTGGCGCGCTGGAACGCGCGCTGGACCGGTCTGTGGCGGAGCGCGCCGAGCAGGGTCTTCTTGATCACGACGTCGTCGACCGGCGCGCCGGCCTCGGGCATCTTCGGCGAGCCCAGCGCATCGAGGAAGCTCTTGAACGCGAGCTTGGCCTCGTAGTCGACCAGGTTGGGGAACTGCTTCATGCGCTTCTGGCGCTCCTTGTTGAGCACCTTGAGCGCGTCGACGTTCTCGACCGTGCCCTTCTCGCACGAGAACCCGCTGATGTAGCGCGCGGTCTTGCCGTCCAGGGTCCGGGTGTCGATGAACGTCCGCGAGCAGTTGTTCGGGCAGAAGTTGCAGCGGGTCTGCTCGTCGTTGGTCGACGTGTAGTCGATCGCGATCGCCTGGTCGAGCCCGGTGAACGCGGTCTTGCCGCGCCGCCGGGTCACGCGCAGCGCCTCGAACGCGGCGCCGATCGCGCCGGCCTCGCCGCAGTGCGGGTGGAGGTAGACCTCGGCGTTGGGCACCCGCTTCTCGATGTAGTCGACCTGGGCCTTGAGCGCCGCGAGGTTCTTCTGGGTGCCGCCCTGCAGCACGAACACCCGGCCGAGCTCGGCCATCCGCGGGATCTGGACGACGTACTGCCAGATGTTCTTGGGCAGCACCAGCGCGAGGCCGGCGAGCAGCTCCTCCCTGGCGTAACCCTCCTTCTGGAAGTTGACGCGGTCGGAGTCGAGGAACACGGCGCAGCCGTACGAGAACTTGGGCGCGAGCCGGGCCTCGAACGCGACCTCGGCGTACTGCTTGACCGGCAGGCCGAACTGGTCGGCCATCGCCTGGAGCAGCATGCCGTTGCCGGCCGAGCAGCTGTTCGACAGCCGGAAGTTCTTGACGTCGCCGTTCTGCATGAACATCACCTTGATGTCCTGCCCGCCGATGTCGCAGATCACGTCGACCGACGGGAACCACCGCTTGGCCGACATCATGTGGGCGACGGTCTCGACGATGTTGGCGTCGGCGCCGAGCGAGCGATCGAGCACGTCGCCGGCGTACCCGGTGACGCCGAACCCGACGACCTCCAGCGTGGCGCCCTGGTCGGCCGCCCACTGGCGCATCGACAGGAACATGTCCTTCATGTCCTGGATCGGGTTGCCCTTGGACAGCGTGTAGACCTTCTTGAGGATGTTCTCGTTCTCGTCGATGAACACGCACTTGCTCGACGTCGATCCGCCGTCGAGGCCGATCACGCCGCGGTAGGTCTTGCCCGCCTCGAGCACGGTGTCGGCGTAGTGCGGCTCGCGGTACTTCTCGGTGAACGCGTCGCGCTGGTCGGGGGTCTCGACCAGGCCGGGACCGGCCGACTCACCGAGCTTGCTCTTGCGGCCGTGCTGGATGAACTCCTCGAGCGGCTCGAGCCCGCGGTAGCGGCCGACCGACTCGGGCTCGTACAGCCCGAACAGCACCGCGCCGTACGCGGCGTAGAGGTCGGAGTTCTTCGGGACGAAGATCAGCTCCTCGACCGGCCGGGTCTTGTCGTACTCGTAGCCGCGCTCGGCCCACGCCTCGGGGATCCGGAGCCGCCAGCACTCCTGGAGGAACGGCAGGTAGGTGTTGGGGCCGCCGAGCAGCAGCACCTTGGACTTGAGCGTGTTGCCGCGGGTCAAGACCGCGAGGTTCTGGCTGACGATCGCGTCGGCCAGCGAGTTCATGATCTCGTTGCGCGGGATCCCCGACTTCACGAGGTTCACGATGTCGGTCTCGGCGAACACGCCGCACTTGGCGGCGACGTGGTGCAGCTTGGTCGGATCGAACTTGAGCGCGGGCACTTCCTCGCGCGGCATGCCGACCTTGAGCACGCACTTGTCGATCGTCGCGCCGGTGCCCGACGCGCACTTGTCGTTCATCGACGTCTGCGCGGTCTTGTCGCCGGTCTCGTTGTTCTGCTTGAACATGATGATCTTGGCGTCCTGACCGCCGAGCTCGATCACGCTGCCGACGTCGGGGTGGAGCTTCTCCACCGCCATGGTCACCGCGTTGACCTCCTGGACGAACTTCGCGCCGATCTGCGGGGCGATCGGGCTACCGCCCGAGCCGGTGATGAACACCCGGATCCGGTCCTTGGTCACCGCCGGGAACGCGCCATGGATCTCGCGCAGCATGTCGCGCGTCATCTCGGGCTGCCGGGTCTCGTGGCGCAGGTACTTCGACCACAGGATCTCCTTGGTGCCCGGGTCGACGACCGTCATCTTCACGGTCGTCGAGCCGACATCGATGCCGATCACGAACTGGTCAGGTGTGCTCATGAGCTTCTCGCTGACGCAGGGAGTGCGTCGGGACGCAGGGCCGGAGGCAAGGTAGACTGACGCGTCAGTCTAGAGGCGACTGACGCGTCAGTCTAGGAACAAGACCCGGTAGATCCGGATCTTTACTGCCCACTGGACCAATGGTCGGGCCAATGACAAGGGCGCTCAGGCAAGGCCGCCACATCCGGGACTAGGCCAGTACGCCGCGCAACGCGACCTGCAACATCTCGGTGACGACGTCGTCGACGCGCATCGGTCGCGCCGCCTCGGTCTGGCGCACCATCAGCTCGATCACGCCGCGGATCATCCCGAGCAGCGCGGCGGCGACCAGCTCGGACGGGCAGCGCCGGACCAGGCCGAGCTCCATGCCGGTCTCCAGCGCGCGGCGCAGCAGATCGCGGACCTCGGCGAAGAACAGGTCGAGCCGCTCGCTCGCGTCGACGTCCGGGGTGTGGCCGGCCGACAGCAGGAGGGTCGCGAGCGGCCGGTCATTCACGACGTACTCGAGCGTCGCCACGACCTGATCGCGGAGCTGGGCCTGGGGCGGCGGCGCGCCGGGCGCGTTGACCTCGATCCGGTGCAGCCGGGCGCGCAGGTCGGCCATCGCCTGGTCGAGGATCGAGTCGAACACCGCGGCCTTGCTCTCGAAGTACAGGTAGAACGTGCCGCGCGCGATCTGGGCGCGCTCGATGATCGCGTGGATCGACGCGCCGTGGTAGCCGGCCTCGGCGAATACCGCCTTGGCCGCCGACAGGATCTGGCGGCGGCGCTCCTGCTTGGCCCGCTCCCCGGTGTCGAGCGTCGAGACCATCCGCCGCTATCCGCCCCGCCGCGACTGGTACGCCATGATCGCGCGCTCCAGGCCGGAGTACATCCGGCGGTACGACAGCCGCGAGTCGGCGACCCGGCTGTGCTCGCAGTGGCCCGCGATCTCGGCCTCGACCGCGCGCGCGAACGGCGGGTCGTCGACGTAGAGGTTGATCTCGTCGTACACGCCGTGCGACAGCGGCGTGAAGTTGGCCGAGCCGATGTCGCAGAACCGGTGGTCGATCACCACGACCTTGGAGTGCACCATGCGCGGCACGAGCTCGATCGTCAGGTTGACCGGCGCACCGGTCAGCCGCATCAGCGCGTCGCAGGTCGCGCGGTTGATGTTGGCGAGCACGTCGGCCTGGTCGGCGGTGACCAGGTGGACCTCGACGCCGCGCTGCACGGCGCGCGCGAGCGCCGCGGTGAACCGGCGATCGGACAGGTACGCCATCTCGACGGTGAGCGACTGCTCCGCGCCGTCGATCAGCGCGAGCCGGTGGCTGATCATCGGGCACGACTTCTTGCGGTGCGCCTCGCGGCTGTGGACCAGGAAGTCGATGCCGCGCGATGGATCGAACTCGTCGAGCCCGGCCATCCGCTCGCGCAGCCGGGCGACGTGCGCCGCGCCCTCGACCTCGACCATGACGTCGATCCAGTCGTGGCGGTGGTTGTCGCCGATCCCCATCGAGCCGAGCACGAGGTAGCGATCGTCGACGATGTACAGCTTGCTGTGATCGAACCGCTTGCGCTGGTGCTCGACCCGGATGTTGGGGTGGACGAGGATCTGCTGCGACAGCGAGTTCGGGCGCTGCTTGAACGAGCCCGGCGCGCGGTACACCGCGCCGAGAAACCAGGCCTGGAACCCGCGGATCGGGTCGACCCGCTTGTGGAAGAAGCTCTGCTTGTTGCCGCCGGTGTACTCGTAGACCGCGGCGATCTTGTCCTTGTGGATCACGACCTTCGCGCCGCGGTTGGCGGCGGCGAGCACGGCCTCGCCGAGCATGTTGCCGGCCTCGTCGTCGCGCCACAGGAATGCGCGGATCTCGACCGAGCGCTCGGCGCCGCGCACGCGCTCGACGATCTGCTGGAACGCGACGTCGCCCGCGCCGAGCACGCGCACCGCGCCGCTGGCGATCGGGCTCGACACCGCGCGCAGCGGCGCCGACAGGCCGACCGGCAGCATCCGGGCCTGGCGCGCCTTTCGCCCGCGCCCCGCCCAGAACGGTCGCTGACGGGAAGCACGGCGCGCCATGTCGTAGCCATACGCGTAACCCGAGAACCGCAGTCGGTCAATTCGCGGCTGCGATTCCCGAGCTGACGCACCATGTTACGTGGGGCGCGACGCCGCACGCGATGACCGACGACGCGAGGCGACGCCGCACGCGATGACCGACGACGCGAGACGACGCCGCACGCGATGACCGATGACGCCGGCGACGCCGGACGACGCCGGACGACGCCGGACGAGTCAGATGTCGATCAACCCGCTGCTGCCCTTGCCGCTGCCCTTGCCGGTGCCCTTGCTGCCGTTGCTCTTGCTGCCGCCGCCGCTGGTGCCCGTGCCGGTGTTCTTGCTGCCGCCGCTGGTGCCGCCGGTGCCCGCAGCGCCTGCGGCCCCGCCACCGGCGGTGGTGTTGCCGCCGGCGTTGCCACCCGCGGCCTTGCTGCCGTCGTCGGATCCGGGGACCATGCGGACGCCCTTGAGGTCGAACGAGATCGACGCGGAGCCATCGCTCTCGACCTCGATCGATTTCTCCAGGTCCTTGTAGCCCGGGACCCGGACGACGACCTTGACCGACTTCTTGGCGACCCCGGGGTCGAACGGGATGTCGACCTCGGTGCCGGTGATCTGGATGCCATCGACGAGGACCTTGGCCGCCTGCGCGGCGCTGGCCGGCTCGATCTCGACCTTGAGCTTGCCCGGACCGGGTGCGGCGGCAGTGCCGGTGCCCGCCGCGCCCGCGGCGACTGCGCCTCCTGCTGCCGAGCCGGCCGGGACCGCCGCCGAGCCGGCCGGGACCGCCGCCGAGCCGGTCGCTGCGCGCGGCCGATCGGGGAGCTTGGTCCCCGTGCTGACCTGCGCGGCCTGGATCTGCGACTCCTCGCTCTGCTTGGCGCCGGTGCCGCCGCGCGACGGCGCGGCCGCCTCGTGCTTGGTGCCGAGGCCGAACAGCAGGCCACAGAACACGCCGACCGCGAGCCCGGCCGCGACCACGACCGGGACGATGTGCGAGGTGCCCTGCCGGATCGGCTGCATTCCCATCCCCCCCATCGGGCGCATCCCCATCGGGCCCATCGGGCCCATCGGCCCCCCTGGCCCCATCGGAGCGCCCCCCGGTTGCATCGGACCACCCATCGGCGGATAACCTGGATTTGCCATACGTCTCCTAGAGCCAGCCGGCGAGCGCAGCGCCGCCGGACCGGGATTGGACCCACGGAACCACGTGGAGCTTGGCCCTGTTCAATGCTCGGGGGAGCTGCGCGACGCACCGCCCTGCCATGCGCGCAGTGTACACCGCGTCAGTCCCTGGCGCGGCGGCCGGCCGCACCGAGCTTGGCCAGGTACTCCAGCGAGCGCAGCGGCCGGCCGACGAGCCCGGTGACCATCGCGACCAGCGCGTCGCGCCCGGCGGTCCGATCGGCGGCGGTGAACCGCGGATCGGCGTCGACGACCCGGGCCGCGAGCGGGGTCTCCTGCTCGGCGACCGTGCGGAGGTACTCCCGGGTCCCCGGCTCGTACGGCCGCACGCCGGGGTTGCGGCTCCGCGCGGCGCACGCGCGGCAGATCGCGCCGCCGCGGCCCGGATCGAACACCGCGCCCGGCCCGAGCTCACCGCCGCACGCCGCGCAGCGATCGATCGCCGGGCGATGGCCGGCGAGGTCGAGCAACGCGATCTCGACCGCGCGCAACGCTCCCGGAGACGGCCCGCCGGCGGCGAGCGCGTCCCACAGCGCGACGATGATCTCGAGCGCGCGCGGCTCGGGCGCCTCGGTCGGGAGCAGCGCATCGACCAGCTCGGCGACGTAGCTCGCGTGCGCGACCGCGACGACGTCCGATGCCAGGTGCGTCCACTCGCGGACGACCTCGGCGGACTCCAGCCCCCACAGCTCGCCGCGCGGCCGCCGGCCCAGCCGGTAGCGCGCGAGCACCAGGAGCGACAGCGCGCCCGCGAACCGCCGCCGCGACTTGCGCGCACCGCGCGCGACCGCGGTCACCCGGCCATGGCGATCGGTGTACAGCACGACCAGCAGATCGGACTCGCGCAGCGCGGTCGTCCGCAGCACGACGCCGAGTGGATCGCCGTGTGCGCCGCCGACGGGATCCGCGCGGTCATCCGGATCACTCGGGCTCGATGGAGCGCCCGGTGGACTGCCCGGCTGCCCGGGGCTCTGCGACACCCGCGGCGCGATCAACCCTGCTCGGCCTGCTGGGCCGGCGCCTCGCGCCCGGTCACGCCGTCGCCGCTCGCACTCGGCCGCCGCATCAGGTACGACAGCGTCAGCGTCGCTGCGATCAGCAGCAGGATCACGGCGAGGGTCAGCCCGCCCTGTCGCGCCGAGCGATCCTCGCGGTCGAGCAGGATCGGCGGCAGGAACGAGCGGCGCGGCGCCTGCGTGCCGGCGCGCTCGGCGCGCTCCTCCAGCATGCGCTCGGCGCTCTCGGGATCCGCGTCGTCGATCACCAGGCTCGGCCGGGCCGGCGCGGTCGAGGCAGCCGGGGCGCGGCGGACCAGGCGCCGCCACGGCGCGCTCGTCGAGCCCGCTGCTGACGTCGCCCCTGCCCGGGGCCTGGGCGAGGCCGCGGCCGCGTCCCCCGTGGCATCGCTGCGCTCGGTGGACCCGGCGGACGCGGAAGCCGCAGCGGCCATCGCCGCCTCGGCCGCCTCGCGCGCGGCAGCCGCCTCGCGCGCCTTGCGGCGACGGCTGCGCTTTTTCCTGGAGGACGCCGGTGGATCGGCCGGGACCGGCGAGGTCGCCGACTCGCAGGCCACGGGCGCCGGATCGCTGTCCGCGAGCGGTTCGGCAGACGCGGCCGGCGCATCGCCGGGGGCCGGCGCATCGCCGGGGGCCGGCACCTCGACGGCCGTGGCGATCGGCGCGGCAACCGAGGCGGCGATCGGCGCGGCGACCGAGGCAGCGACCGGCGGGGCATCGGCCTCGTCGCCCTGAAGGGGTACGGTCGCGACGGCAACCGCCGGCGGCTCGGCGCTCGTCGCCTCCGGGGCACCCGCGGCACCCGGCGGATCCGGCTCGGCCGGCGGGGCCAGCATGACCGGCCCGGCCAGATCGATCACCTCGACCGCGTGCATCTTGCGCGGCGTCGCCCGCGCGGTCGTCGCGCTGGCGGGCGCCAGGTCGGCCATCACCTCGACCAGCGCGCGCACCGCCGGCGTCAGGTCGTGCGAGCCGATCGCGCACGCCGCATAGCGGCGGAGCGCCTCGCGCTCGTCGAGCCCCACGCAGCGCGCGAAGCTGCGCACGAAGCCGCGCACGAACACCTCGGGGGGCAGCCCGTCGAGCTTGCCGGCCTCGAGCCGCTCGAGGATCCGCGGCTGGATCTTGGTGACCTTCGCGACGTCGTCGAGGCTCATCCCGCGATGCGCACGACCCGCGCGCAACCACAGCGCCAAGCTGGTCCGTGCGTCGACCGGTTCGGAACGTGGGCTGTCGCTGGGTTCGGGTCGGCGCTCCATGGGTGGTCGCTCGAGTCAGGTGGGCGGTTACGGATGGCCTGCCACGGCCGGCGCGCCGAGCGCGCGGCTGTCGGCGCGGCACTGCACGGCGACGCAGCTCCTGGGCGACAGGTGGAGGCAGGCATCGCGCGCGTGCCGCGCGTCGTCCACGAGCCCCTGCTGCATCCGCGTTTTCATCAGGTAAAGGCTGGCTTCCTGCGACCCGCACGCCGGGTCGTCAGACGTGGTTTGGAACAGTTCCGCCGCTTTTTCCCATTCCTCTCGAGCGAAGTAAACCCTCGCCAGGCGATAAGTTGCAACACACATCTTGGGCTGGAACTGGACCGCCTGGCGAAGCTCCTTCGCGGCGTCGACGTAGCGCTGCTCATGGAACAGCGCCCAGCCCAGGTGCGCACGGGTCAGGCCGGGGCTGTCGAGCCGCATCGGGTTGGCCAGCCCCTCGGTCAGGTACTGGGCGGCCGCGGGGTAGTCCTCGAGCAGGTTGTGGACGATGCCGCGATTGGACCACGCCTCGCCGTACTCGGGGCTGATCCGGACCGCGGCCGCGAAGTCGGCGTCGGCCTTGCGCAGCAGCGCCTCGAGATCGCGCTGCGTGACCTCGGCATCGACGCCGGTCAGGCAGCCGTCGATCTCGAGCGTGCGCTGGGTATCGAGTGCGCGGATCATCGCGACCAGTCCCCGGACATTGTATGCCTCGTCGTTGGCCGGATTGAACGCCAATGCGCGGCCGCATTCGGTGTCGGCGGCCTCCAGCTGGTGCTTGCGCAGGAAGTCCTTTGCCAGGTCGAGGCGGGTGGTGCTCTTCGCGAGGTCGTGATCGTCGTGCATCCCGCATCCGGCCACGACGAAAATCGCCAGCAATCCAAACGCGTTACGCCTCATTCCGTCACGGTACGCAGATCTGCCGGCGCGGGGCAAGTTCCGGGCATCGGCCGGCGGAGCTCCGGGCGGCTGTCCCACTTGCGATATATAGAAGCCCTTCATGAACGCGTACCCGGGACCGATCTCGCCCAGCTCGACCCGGACGGTCGGCGGGCTGTACACGGAGAGCTTCGTGCCGGCCGGCGCGCCGCGTGGCGTGGTCCTGATCAACCACGGCTACGCCGAGCACTGCGGCCGCTACCACGAGGTCGCAAACGTGATCGTGAACGCCGGCTGGGCCGCGTTCTCGTACGACGTGCGCGGCCACGGCAAGTCGCCCGGCGAGCGCGGCTATATCGAGCGGTTCGCGATCTACCTCGAGGACCTGGCCGCGATGCACGACGCCGCCCGCGCGCTGGCCGCCGCCGATGCACCGCTGGTCCTGCTCGGCCACTCGCACGGCGGCCTGATCGCGCTGCGCGCGCTGGCCGACGACCGTCCGCCCCGGGTCGCCGCGGCGATCCTGTCGTCGCCGTTCCTCGCCCTGCGGCTCGCGGTGCCGGGGTTCCAGCTGCTGCTCGCCCGGGTCGCGAGCCGGATCGCGCCGAAGCTGTCGCAACCCAACGCGCTGCGCGTCGAGGATCTGACGCAGGACAAGGCCAAGCAGGCCGAGCGGACCGCCGACAAGCTGTGCTTCGATGTCGCGACCGCCCGCTGGTTCACCGAGGCGCGCGCGGCGCAGGACCACGTGTTCGCACACGCGGACCGGATCCGCGTACCGACCACATGGTTGGTCGGCGGTGACGATCCGATCGCGGATCCGGCGCGGTCGCGTGCGGTCGCGGCGAAGATCCCCGGTGCGAAGTACCACGACCTCGTCGGGATGCGGCACGAGGTGTTCAACGAGATCGAGCGCGCAAAGGTATTCTCTGAGCTGACGCAGGCGCTCGATGCGGCCGCGCCGGCCGCGCAGCCCTGATCGATCGCTGTACCGCTCGCTGTACCGCTGTACTGCTCGATGTACCACTCCCCGCCAGCGCTCCGCGCCGGCTCCGGAACCTGCGCACCCTACCCGCCGCCACCTACCCGCCCGCTGCGAGAGCATCGCCTCGAAAATTTGTCGCATCGATCGGTTAGCGTGCCGCGAGGTCGCACACGCTTGGCATGGGCGGGTGCAGGCGCGGCGCGACGTTACGCCGCGGAGATTGGCGAGGTCCGACCGGACCCCTATACTCCTGGTATCCTCGAAAGGTGACGCTCCTTGGGGTGGAAGTCGTGACGTCGTTCTTTGCGCCTTTGACCTCGTGATCGTTGACCATCGGCAGCCGGCGGCCTGCTCGGCCCGGCTGCGGAGTCTCCTGCAATGAAACTCTTCGCCTGTATTTGTAACCAACCTCAGCGACTGCCGATTGCGCTCGCACCGGTGCGTGCGGCGTTGATCGCACAGCCGCCCGTGAGCCGCTGGGGCCTGGGGTATGTCCAGGGCGGTGATGTTCTGCTGGTGAGAACGCCGAAGGCGAGCGCGGTGCCGGTCGATCTGGCCGGGCCGCTGACCGCCGAGATCAAGACCGACTGCGTGATCGCGCAGGCCGTCCGCGACGACGCCACCGGCCTGGGCGGGACGGACAACACGCCGCCGTTCCGGTTCCGGCGCTGGATGTATGCGCAGAGCGGACTCGACCACCAGCTGTTCAGCGGCGCGCCCGGAACCGGAGCCGCCGAGGACCTCGTGCCGCGCCTGCTCGAGCACATTCCGGAGTATCTGCGGCGCAACCTCAAGGGCCGGACCCCCGCAGAGCTGATCTTCCATGTGTTCCTCGCGATGCTGCACGACGAGGGCAACATCGACGACGCCAACCTGCCGCCGGCGGCGTCGCGCCGCGCGCTCGCGGCGACGCTCAAGCTGGTCGCCGCCGAGCTCGCGCGCACCGGGAACACCGGCGCCGCGCTGGGCAACGTCGCGCTGACCAACGGGCGCTCCATGGTGGTCGCGCACCTCGACGAGCCGCTCCGGCTGCGCCGGCTGTGGGTCACCGGCGAGCGCGGCGAGCGCGACGAGTCGTTCCGCGGCTACCTGCTGGTGTCGGGCGGCGACGGCGATGCCAAGGACGGCTTCGAGGACGTCCCCGCCCACCGCTCGGTGATGATCAGCCGCGACCTCCAGGTCTCGTTCGCGGATCTCGCGCCGTAGTCCGCAGTCCGTGGTCCGTACGAGGTGGGCGTCGCGCGGTTCAGCGCGCCAGCTTGTGCGCGGTCACGCTCGCCGCCTTCTTGGCCGCGGCCGGCGCGCGGGCGAACCCGTCGAGCGTCTCGGCCTGCGCCCGGTCGAGCGCTTCGACCGCGCCGCGGCCGAGGTACGCCGCGTTGGCGCGCACCGCCTGCGAGCGGCGGTCGAGCACCTGCTGCACCGCCGGTAGCCCGCCGCGGTCGTAGGCCGCCGCGGCCTCCTCGATCGCGCGCGCCGACAGCGCCTGCTCGATCGCCCGCATCGCCGCCGGATCGACGCTCGCGGCGACCGCGGCCGGATCCTCGACCACATCGACCGACGCGATGGCCTGCGCGGCACCGGACCCGCCGCCGCCCACGCGGCGCCAGGCGAGCGCGAGATCGGCCAGGTCGAGCGCGCCGGGTCGCGCGGCGGACACCCGGATCCGCAGCACGATCTTGCGCACCTCACCGGCGCGCAGATCGGCGACCGGCACGACGACGCCGTCCCCGGTGCGGGTCAGCGGATAGCCGTAGGCCTCCTCGACGCGCATGCCGGGGCGCTCGGTCACCCGGAGCTGGAGGTCGGCCGCCACGGTCTGGCTCAGCGTGGCGAGCTCGTGGCCGAACATCGTCGACAGCGCCACGGTGTCCTCGACGAAGTAGTAGTTGCCGCGGCCGACCTCGGCGAGCCGGCGCATCGTCGTCTCGTCGAAGTCCAGCCCGACCCCGGCGGTCGAGATCGAGACCCCGCCGGCCGCGGTGCGCGCGGCGAGCGCGGCCAGCGCGTCGCGGTCGTACACCCCCGCGTTGGCCTGGCCATCGGAGATCAGCAGCATCCGGCGCAGCCCGCCGGTGACCGGCGAGCGGGCGACCTCGGCGGCGCCGGTGTCCAGCCCGCACGAGATGCAGGTCCCGCCGCTGGCCTCGATCGTCTCGATCGCCGCCCGCGCGGCCGCCTTGCTCGCCTCGGTCGCCCGCTGCATCGCCAGCACGGTCTGCGCGGACGACGAGTAGCTCACCACCGCGAACGCGTCGCCGCTGTCGAGCTGGCGCAGCATCGACAGCGCGGCGGCCCTGGCGTGCTCGATCGGCGCGCCGCTCATCGAGCCGGAGCGGTCGATCACGATCGCGAGCGACAGCGGCGGGCGCCCGCTCGACGGAACGGTCGGTCGGCCGGTGGTGGTGATCGTCACCGCGACGTTCTGCTGCTGGTCGCCGGGAAGGATGCGGCGAGTAGCGAGTCGTGCGGACAGCTCGATTCCATCCGTGCCATCCGTGGAAGACACCGTTCCGTCGGAGGCACGATACTCCGCACTCCGAGGTGACATCAGTGCGGCAGCGATGAGTGTGCCCGCGGCGGCGCCGAGCACGAGGGAAGTTCGGATCCGATCGGCGGTGGAGGCCATCGCGCGTTCGACGCATGGCCGCGCTTCGGCGGTCTATCGAGCTCGTTGCAGGGCCGTTGCGAGGTGTGGTCCAGGCCACATTGGGAACCGAAGAACGAGTCAGATTCGTAAGTCAACTGTAATCTCACAAACCAATGATTTTCATAAAATTTTCCAGTCACGGCCGAACGCGGCGATCGCTTGCTACAAAAACTCGCTTGACCCAACGCGTCACCGATACTACATCGGCGCCATGACGAACGCTCAAGAACGCAAGGCGCAGGAGCGACAGGCCCGCCGGAGGCGCATCCAGGAAGCCGCTCGCACGGTCTTCACGGAGCGCGGATATGCGGGCGCTTCCATCGAGCTCATCGCTCGTGCAGCGCAGCTGTCTGTTGGCGCAATCTATCTGTATTTCCGCTCCAAAGAAGACCTCTACGTCTCGCTGATCGAGGACACGCTGACATTGTTCGACGTCGAGATGGGGCAGCTCCGTGAGCGCACCGATGTGTCGGCCCGCCTGCGAGAGACCTGGAACACGCTCGTCCGCTGGGCTGAAAAAGATCCAGAAGGACCGCGCATCCTGCGTCTGCTGGCTCAACCAGCGATTCGCCCTCAGCTGTCCGACGAAGTCGTCACTGCTGTGTCGGCAGGCATCAATCGCGTTCAGGAGCATCTCGGGGCGTGTGTCGCCGACGGGATCCACGCCGGCCTGTATCGCCAGGCGAATGCGCGGGAGATCGCCGACCTGGCCTGGTCGATATTGCTCGGCAGCCTGGGTGCCGCCGAGATGCAGACCAACCTCGGGCTCGGCACCGAGCCGCTGGTGTCACGGACCGATCGCGCGCTCGCGCTGGTCGAGGGTGCGCTGGCGCCCGCCGTAGCCGGTTCGCTCCGCGCGGTGGCCTGACCGGTCACAGCGCGCTGCTGGACCCCGGCGCGAATCGCTGCGGGGGGAGCGTGAATGACAGTTCCGACTCGGGGCCGCCACCACGCTCCTTCAAAGAATGCTGATCTCGGATCGCGCTCCGCTACATTATATGTAGTCCGAGCGACCGCTGGGGGAGATGTAGTCAGTGACTGACGCGTAACGCTGCGGGCCGTCGTCGGGTAGCGGTGGAGTCGGTGAACCAGATTGCTGGTCCGACACTGCGGCGAGGCGATTTCACCCACGATCGTTCCAGGTGGAATCGACGTCCGCCAGCCGGCGGGATCGAGCCACAGCGAGTCGGCGTCATCCGCACCGGCGACGAGCGCACCCGCACGCTCGACGGTTCGCACGCCGCGCACCGGCCGCATCGTGCCGCCGGCCAGCGCCTCCGCGGCGCCGGCGCAGATCGCGGAAGAAGCGATCAGGACGGTAAGCCGACTCACGGGTTCCTGCCTTGCACGATCGCGATGAACCGCGGCCAGCGGTTCACGCCATGGCCGATGAGCTCGAACAAATCGCCCCGTCCCCGAGTCGAAGGCACATGCCCCCTGCGATCGACCCGCCGGACGCGCCGCCAACGCGGTCCGGCGATCGCGCCGGGGGACCGCTGCGACGCTCGCCGGGCATGCAGGCGTGTTCCGGCTGCGGGACGACGACGGCGGGCGCCGGGCCGTTCTGCCCGGTGTGCGGCGCGGTCCGCGATCCATCCGGCACCGAGCTGGCCGCCACCGCACCCGGCGCGCCCGCGGCATCGGCCAGCCTGGTCGGCCGCACGATCGGCGACTTCGTGATCGACGGCGTGATCGGCGGCGGCTCGTTCGGCACGGTGTACGGCGGCCGCCAGCTCGGCCTCGATCGCCCGATCGCGATCAAGATCCCGACCTACGAGATCGCAGCCGACCCGGTGCAGGCCAGGCGGTTCGCGCGCGAGGCGCGCGCCGCGGCGCGGATCGTCCACCCCGGCGTGGTGGCGATCTACGCGGTCGGCGAGCTCGACGACGGCCGGCCATATCTCGCGATGCAGCTGATCGACGGCGCCCCGCTCGACCGGATCCTCGAGGACGGGCCGGTGCCGGCGCTGCGCGCGCTGCGGATCGCGCGCGACGTCGCGAGCGCGCTGTCGGAGACCCACGCCGCCGGCGTGATCCACCGCGATCTCAAGCCGAGCAACGTGATGTGGCGGCGCGATCGCAACGGCGACGACCGGATCACGCTGGTCGACTTCGGCATCGCGGTCGGCCAGCCGGGCGGCGCCGACGCCAGCCGGCTCACCGCGCACGGCCTGATCGGCACGCCGCACTACATGTCCCCCGAGCTGGCCCAGGGCGATCAGGTCGACGCGCGCGCCGATCTGTACTCGCTCGGCTGCCTGCTGTTCGAGCTGACCACCGCGACGACCCCGTTCGACGGCTCCGGCTTCGAGGTCCTGCTCGCCCACCTCGGCCGGCCGGTGCCGCGCGCCAGCGGGCGCCACCCCGACGTGCCGCCCGCGGTCGACCGGCTGATCGAGCAGCTGATGCAGAAGCGGCGCGACGACCGGCCGGCGAGCGCCGACGCCGTGGTGGCGCTGCTCGACGAGCTGATCACCGGGCTCGCCGATCCCCGGAGCTCGTCGCGCCGCACCGCGCGGCGCAAGACCCGGCCCAGCGCGACGGGAGTGGCCACCCCAGCCGCCGCAGCCGGGTCGATCCGCGATGCAGCCGCGCCCGGCGCAGCGGCGTCGAGCGCGTCGCGCCGGCTAGGCGCACGGCGCCGGCTCGCGGCCGCGGCGCTGGCGGCGCTTGCCCTGTCCGGAGCGGGGTTCGCCGGCTACCGGCTGCACGGCGGCCCCGGCGTGGCCCGCATGAACGAGCCCGAGCCATCGCAGACCGCCCAGGGCCCCGTGTCCGCCACGGGCGAGCGGCTGCGCCGGATCGCGCGCGACGACGGCGAGCTGATCGTCCGCGCCCTGGTCCCCGACGTGATCCGCGCCGACGTCCCGGTCCTGACCCACCTCGAGATCCAGACCAAGCTCGGCCGCCAGTTCAACGCCAGCCAGGTCGTGGTCACGATCGCCGATCCGGACGGCAACGCGACCGGGCAGACCGCGGTGATGCACGGCGACGAGGTCGGCCACTACATGTTCCGCCACACCTTCGCCCGCCCCGGCCGCCACATCGTGCGGATCTTCCCGTCGGAGACCGAGGCGACGTCGACGTTCGAGCTCGACGTTGATCCGTAGCGCTCCGTAGCGCTACTCGTCGGACTTCTTGCCGCTGGCCTCGTCCTCGGTGAAGTTGACCTTGCCGGTGAACTTCTCGCCCTCGCCCAGGATCTTGAACCGGCTGGAGGCCAGGACCTTGCCCTTGCTCTCCATGACCATCAGCAGCTCCCGGTTGACGCCGACCTGCTTCTTGTCGAGCGTCATGTTCGACACGATGGTCTTCTGGCCGCGCTCGTCGGTGAACTGGTCGAACGACACCAGGAGCTGCTGGCCCTTGCCGGTGACGTCGTAGAGCTTGATCGCGTACTCGAGGTCGTTGAGCGGCGACTTGAGGAAGCCGGCGAAGTAGATCTTCCAGGTGTGAGTGTCCTTGGCCTCGACGAAGCTGGTCTGAGCCTGCTTGCGGATCGCCGCGACGTAGGCCGACGGGCTGGACGCCGACTGCGGGAACCGCTTGGTGCTCAGCATGATGCGGCCGTTGAACACCTGGTTGGGGTTCTCGGCGGCGGCGGACCGGCCCCCGAGCGCGAGGACCAGGACCGCGAGGGACGCGACGACGACGGAGCGCAGCTTCATCGTCCGCGATCCTAGCGGACCGATCGTGTAGGCGTCGACCGCTCCGCAGTGGCGGAGACCATCAGGCCGGCGTCAGGCGATCAAACGCGCTGTCAGAAAGCCGACGGGGATGGACGCCGTCACGTCCCCTGCGTCCCCGGAGTCCCATGACACAGCAGCGTGCGGATCGCCTCGAGGCCCGCGCGATCCGGCGCGTCACGGCCGTCGATCCGCGCCGCGATCTCGACCGCGCGGCGGGCAAGAACTCGATAGATTTCAGCCAGATCTGGACGATCGCGGATGGCCTCGAGATGGCGGCTCACGGTCGCGAGATCACCGCGGCGCACCGGTCCGGTCAGCCCCCCGGTGGTGCCGTGTGCGGCGATGTTGCGGAGCGCGCCTTCGGCGAGCGGGACCAGCGCCTGCGCCGCGCGCTCCGGGGGCACGCCGGCCCCGGCGAGCACCGCGGCCGCGGCGTCGATCGCCGCGACGATGTAGTTCGACGCCAGCGCCGCTGCTGCGTGGTAGGAGGCCATCTGCGAGCTGTCGAGCGCCAGCACGACGCCGTTGATCGCAGCGACCAGCTTGGCCGCGATGGCGCGGCCGACCTCGTCGCCCTCGACGCCGAACACCGTGCCCTTGAGGGCGCGCATCGAGGTCTTGCCATCGGCGATCGCCGACAGCGGGTGCAGCGTTCCGATCCCCGCGACCTGGGACGCGACCGGGCCGAGCAGCTCGCGCGCCGGCGCCGCGCCGGCGCAGTGCAGCAGCACGTGGCGCTTGTTGATGAGGCCGGTGCCGAGCAACGTCTGCGCGACCTCGGTGATCGCCTGGTCGCGCACCGCGAGGATCACGACCTCGGACTCCAGCAGGAGGTCCGGCGGGGCGGACGAGAAGGCGGCGACGCCGGCGGTGGAGCCCGCGGTGCGCGCCGGCGCCGGACGCCGCGCCCACAGCCCGAGCACCGGCACGCCGCCCAGGCGCAGGGCGCCCGCGAGCGCGGTCGCCACCGGGCCGGCGCCGACGATGAACGTGGTGGGATTGCGAGCGGTCACGGCTGGTAGAGGTGGTGGTGGGCGATATACCGCAACACGTCACGCGGCACTAGCCCGGCGACGCCCGAGTCGCCGCGCGCGAGGAGGTCGCGGACGTGGGTCGCCGAGATCTCGGGCATCGTGACCCGTGCCGGAGCGACCGCGCCGGCCCCGGGCGGCGGAGCGTGACCAGCCCGACCGACGACGATCGGCGGCGCGCGGGCGACCACGTCGTCCCAGCGGTGCCACCGGGCCGCTTCGTGCACGATGTCGGCCCCGATCACCAGGCGCGGCGCGTGGCCGGCCGCGATCGCGTGGTCGACCAGGTCGAGCGTGTGGCTGGCGACGAACCCGGGCCGCGCCGCGAGCTCGGCCTCGGCCCGGCTGACCTGCGCGCGCGGCCCGAGCGCCGCCGCCGCGAGCTCGCACATCGCGATCCGGTGCTCGTAGTCGACCAGCGCCTTGCCGAACGGGTGCGCGTAGGTGGGCACGAACCACAGCTCGTCCACCGGCTGGGTCTCGAGCACGTACAGCGCGACCATCTGGTGGGCGACGTGCGGCGGATTGAAGCTGCCGCCGAACAGCGCGACGCGCGCCATGTCACTCGTACAGCAGGTAGTCGGCGCGCTCGGCGGCGAAGTCGCCCTCGTCGCGCGGCCACCGCGCGGTGAGCTCGTCGAGGCTCGCCCCGGCCTCGATGCCCGTGCGGATCGCGTCGCCGCCGGTGAGCAGGTCGATCGCCGGGATCGCCTCGACGAACTCGTAGGCCCGGGCGCGCCACTTGAACGACGCCGGCGACTGGTCGTAGCACGCCTTGAGGAACGCGACGCCGGTGCGGTACGGCCGGAACGTCTCGGGGTTGGTGACGTGGAGCTGCACGCCGCCGCACGCCCTGGGGTGGTGCTTGTGGAACATCGGCGTGAACACCGCGGGCCGGAGCCGGACGCCGGGCAGCTGCATCGCCGCGAGGTCGTCGGCGAGCCGGTGGCCGTCGAGGTACGGCGCGCCGGCGAGCTCGAACGGCCGGGTCGTGCCGCGGCCCTCGCTGAGCTCGGTGCCCTCGACCAGGCACATCCCGGGGTAGACCAGCGCGGTGTCCGGGGTCGGCATGTTGGGCGACGGCATCACCCACGGCAGGCCGGTGTGGTCGAACCGCATGTCGCGCTGCCAGCCGCGCATGCCGATCACGGCGAGATCGAGGTCGAGGTGCTCGACGCTGTGCCGCCACCGCGCGATCTCGCCGGCGGTCATGCCGTGGCGGACCGGGCACGACACCAGGCCGACGAACGACTCGAAGCCCGGCGCGATCCGCGGGCCCTCGAGGTGGACACCGTCGATCGGGTTGGGCCGGTCGAGCACGCAGAACGCCTTGCCGGCGCTGGCGCACGCGCGCATCGCCAGCACCATCGTCCACACGAACGTGTAGTAGCGGCTGCCGACGTCCTGGATGTCGTAGACCATGACGTCGATCCCGTCGAGCATGTCCGGGGTCGGCGACAGCGACGCGGCGGTCGTGCCGTACAGGCTGTGGACCGGCAGGTCGCTGCGCGCGTCGCGCGCGGCGTCGACCGCGATCATGTCCTGCGCGTCGCCGCGCACGCCGTGCTCGGGGCCGAACAGCGCGGTGACCTGGAGGTCGGTCCGCGCGCGCAGCAGGTCGATCGCGTGGCGGAGCTCGGGGTCGACCGCGGTCGCGTTGACCAGCAGGCCGAGCCGCCTGCCCTCCAGCAGCGAGCTGCCCTCGCTCGCCAGCCGCGCCAGTCCAGTCAGGACGGTCATCGCCGCTCAGCTTACGCGAAAATCGGCACGGGCTTGAGCGTGACCTTGCCGTCGTTGACCACGACGCGGAACCGCACCGCGCGGCACTGGTACTGGGCCCGGAGCTTGCCCTCGTTGACCTTGAGCTTGGCGATGAAGTTCTCGAACGACACCTCGTCGGGGTTGCCGGTCGCCCGGCGCGCCGCGAGGTACTCGGTGTAGACCCGCTTGTAGTAGTCGGGCTCGGACTCCTGGGCCAGCGCCGCGAGATCGGGGTCGGTCGCGGGCGCGCCGTCGCCGTCCTCGAACTCGACCCGGCCCTGCAGGATCTGGTTGCCCTCGTCGTCGAACTCCTCCTCGCCGGGCTCGGGCCGGCCGAGCAGGCGGGCGAGCATGACGTTGAGCCCGTTGGCCAGGCCGTCGAGCTCCTGGCCGACCGGGCGGAACGTGCGGTCGACGTTGCCGTTGATGATGTCGGTGACGCCGAGCTCGATCTGGTCGACCTGGGCGAGCAGGCGGCGGTTCGACAGGTACAGCCCGACCAGCGCGATCGCCAGCGCGCCGCCGCCGAGCAGCAGGATGAACAGCTTGAGCGTGCTCGCCAGGTTGTTCGGATCCGCCAGCGGTGCCAGCACCACCGCGCCGGCGGTGATCGGCGGGTAATCGGCGGGGAGCCGGCGGGTCGAGCTGCGCGGCATCTTGACCGCCGCCGCCAGGTAGTCGACATCGGCGATCGTGATCTTCTGCGCGACCTCGCGCCCCGCCTGCTTGGTCCCGCCCTCGGCCAGCCCGCCGGACTGAAGCAGCCCGGCGAGCGCGCGCGCCTTGGCGGTGTCCTCGGCGCCGGCCCCGGTGGTGAAGCTGGTCGCCATCACGTTGCGGTTGTCGTAGTAGGCGATCTCGGTGCCGAGCAGGTTGCGGTCCTGCTGGGCCTCGCGGGCGGTCTGCGCGTACGCCACGACGACCGCGCCGATGATCACCTGGCCGTCGGGGTCCTGGGCCGACACCGGCGCATCGGGATCGATCACCGGCGCGACGCCGATCTTCATCATGTCGCCGCCGTGGTTCCACAGGTCGCTGATGATCAGCTTCTTGCCGAGCACGACGTTGAGCGCCGGGATGATCGACTCGCCCTTGTCGGTCTTCCACTGCTTGGCGGTGACCGTGCGGACCTCGTTCATCGCGAGCAGGTTGCCGCTGGCGTCGACCAGGGCGATGATGTCGGGCTTGACCGCGCCCTGCTTCTCGTCGGCGGTGAACTTCTGGAACCCGACCTGGGCCTGGATCTGGCGCGCGCCGGCGCTGTCGGCCTTGATCGCGGCGACGAACTCCTTCTCGGCGGCGAGCCGCTCGGCCTTGTTCGAGACGTCGATGCCCTCGAGCTGGTTGAGCTGCTGCACGACCTGGTAGGCGCGCACCAGCCTGGCCTCGGCGTCCTTGCGCAGGCGCTCGTCGAAGCTGGTCGACGCGACGAACAGCGCGATGCCGGTGAGGGCCGCGATCACGGCGACGACGACGGCAGCGATGACCGTGCGGGACATGGATCCCTCCTCGGTGATTATCTTGGGACGCTCGACGGGTTGTCAATTCGCGGACTCGGCGAACCGGGCGGTCAGGTCCTGGAGCTCGTGGAGGCGCTCGTCGGGGACCGGGGAAAACTCGCGTACCGCCTGCGCAAGGCCGCGCCGGACGGCATCGCCCAGCTGTGCGCGGTCGCTCACCACCATCAAGCGGTGCGTCCCGCGCGCGCCGATCGCGGTCGCCCACCCCGCGGTGGCGCAGTTCGACGGCGCCTGGTGATCGAAGTAGGCGGTCGGCTCGCACAGCGCGTCGGCGGGCACCGCCAGCAGGACGTCGACCGGATCGGCGATGTCGAACCTCGGCCCGCCGGAACCGCGCTCGCTGCGGGCGTAGGCGCGCAGCGCATCGAGTGTGGTGGTGTACAGCCGGGCGAGCTCGTCGGGGTCGACCGCGCCGTCGGTCTCGACCCGCAGCTCGCCGGCGGTGATCCCGCGGGTGAACGCGACTCCCTGGATCGCGACCGTCGAGCGAAACCGCGGCGTGCGCTTGGTCACCAGCACGGCCGCCGCCGCGCCGCCGACCAGCACCGCGAGCGCGACCGCGAGCCACGGCACCAGGCGTCCGCGCCCGCCGCCTCGGCGCTCCCGGCGCCGCGCGCCCGGCCGGCCGCCCCCGGTCGTCCCGGGCTCGAGCTCGTCCGCGAGCGCGACGGTCGACGCGCCCGGGCGCGCCGGGCCCGCGGGCGAGCGCAGCGCGGCCAGTCCGT
>DATAPF010000509.1:0-7168 GCA_036265355.1 Kofleriaceae bacterium
TCGAGCGCGACGCGGCCGGGGCGGCCCACCTGACCCTGGTCATGACGCCGTACCCGTTCTCCAACGACAAGCTGGAGAACCCGAGCCTGCTGGTCAGCGATGACGGCATGACGTTCACCGCGCCGCCGGGCGTCGCGTTCCCGCTCGTGCCGCCCCCGGCGTACGATCACAACAACGATCCCGATCTCCGGCGCGATCCGCGCACCGGCGACTACGAGATCCTCTACCTCGAGGCGCTGCGTCCCGATCGCCAGACCCTGGTCGGGCTGCGCAGCCGCGACCGCCAGACCTGGACGCGGCGCGACGCCGTGGTCTACGACCTCCGCCGCGGCGATCCATTCATCGTGTCACCGGCCGCGCTCGACGACGCGGGCCAGACCCACCTGTTCTACGTCGACACCGCGGACCGCAAGCTCTACACGATGGTCTCGGCCGACGGCGCGACCTGGGATCCGCGGTCGGCGGCGCCGGTCCGGATCGACCTCGGCGCGGTCCACGCCTGGCACGTCGACGCGCTGCGCGGCGACGGCGGCTACGCCCTGCTGATCAGCGGCTACGTCGACCAGTTCGAGCACCAGGACCTCTACCTCGCGACCAGCCCGGATCTCGTGACCTGGACCCTGCGCTCGCAGCCGCTGCTCGACCACGGTGATCCAGCCCTCGGGGTCGAGTCGCTGTACCGCAGCACCGGCGTGGTCGAGCACGGAACGCTCGTCGTGTGGTACGCGATGCAGACCCGCCCATGAGCTCGCCGTGACGCGTCCTGCTTCGCCCGCGCGGCCCGGTTCGCCCGGCCTATCCAGCCGCGGCCGTGCGCTGCGCGCGCTGTTCGTCGCGTATCTCGCCGCCACCGCGGTCCACATCGGCGCGGTCGTCGCGCACGAGCCGTTCGCGTACGACGCCTGGAACGTCGCGATGGACACCCGCGCCGAGCCGTTCTCGCTGGCGCGGATGGTCGGCTACGGCGCCTACGAGTACACCCACGCCAACCCGCGGATCGGCCAGTGGCCGACCTACCTCGCCTACAAGCTGACCTGGTTCGCGCCGATCGCGACGCCGCTGGCGTTCCTCGCGCTGTCGCTGGCGGTCACCGTGCTCGGCCTCGGGCGCTGGCCGGCGTGGCGCCGCGGCCGCGACCTCGCGCTGTGGGCGATCGCGCTCGGCAGCCTGTGGTTCGCGATCCCGCGGATCGGCATGATCATGTTCTGCCGCGCGTACTGCGCCAACTATCTCTATGGCGCGGTGATCCAGCTGTGGTTCGTGATCGCGCTGCGGTTCGCGCCGGGCGGCGACCGCGGGACCGATCGCGGCGCGGGCTGGCTCGCCGCCGCCGGCATCGCCGCGCTCGGGATCGCCGCCGGGATGGCCAACGAGCACACCGGCCCGACCCTGCTCGTGTTCGCGATCGGCTACGCGGCGCTGCGCCAGCGCGCGCTCGGCCGGCCGCCGCGCCTGCTGTGGGCCGGTACGCTGGGTGCGGTCGCCGGCTTTGCGGCGGTGTTCTTCGCCCCGGGCCAGGGCGAGCGCTACGACAACCTCGCCGGCAAGGTCGGCCTGCTCGGCCGCCTGCTCCAGCGCGGCATCACCAGCAACCTCGACATCTACCGCGATTTCGTGCTCGGCGCCGCGCCGGTGCTCGGCCTGATCGTGATCGCGCTGGTCGCCGACGCCTGGCGCGACCGCCCGATCGATCGCCCGGGCGACGGATCGCTCGACCGTCCGGCCGACGGCGCCGCGCTCGCCCGCCGCCGCGCCGCGCTCCGCTTCCTCGGCGTCGTCGCGATCGCCGGCTCGCTGGTCACCGCGACCGTGTTCGTGTCGCCCAAGCTCGGCCCCCGGTTCTACCTCCACAGCTGCGCCCTGCTGCTCGCGGCGCTGATCGGCCTGCTCGACGCGACCAGCGGGCGCTCGTCGCGCCGGCTGGTCCCGTTCGCCGTGCTCGCCGTGCTCGCCAGCGGCTACGCCGCGGTCCGCACCGTGCCGCTGTTCCTCCGGCTCGCCGAGCAGAGCGCCGAGCGGATCGCCCTGCTCACCGGCGCACCGGCCGGCGCGATGGTCACCGTCGAGTCGTTCGATCAGGTCGACGACAGCTGGTGGTTCCTCGGCGACGACCTGCGCCGGCCCGACCAGCGCAAGAAGGTCGCCGAGTACCTCGGCCTCGGCGGCCTGGTGTTCCGCGCGGTCGACCTCGACGCGCCGCTCGGCGTCACCGACGTCCGCCTGGTCGCCCACGCCACCGTCACCCCGGCGAGCTGCCTCGACGAGCACGGCGGCTTCGAGATCACCGGGTTCCGCGGCCTCGACGTCGCGTCGATCCAGCACGCGATGCTCGACGGCATCGCCCGGACCCGCGCCCGGCTCGGCGCCGCCGGCCGCCTCGATCGCCTCGATCTCACGGTCGAGCTGGTCGGCGCTCCGCCCGCGCTGCCGCGCAAGACCCTCCTGATCGGCCGCTGGCGCCCGGACCGCTTCGACGCCTGGGCCGGCGAGATCGCCCGCCGCGGCGTGACCCGGACCCGCTCGATCGTCCTGCCGGCGGCGCTGCGCGGCACCGACCTCGACATCTACGTCTATCACCTCGGCGGCCCGGCCGGCGGCGTCGCTCGCCGGCTCGGCACCGCGCGCGACTCCAGCCTCGAGTTCCTGCCGTGGTCACGCGGCGGCTACTGGGCCCTGGCGTGCAATCCCGACGAGTGCTTCGTGATCGCCGCAACCCGCGTGCTGTGATTTCCCGTGCAGCCCCTACGAGGCAACTCGGGGTGAACCGGCACACGGGCTCTGGATCTCTGGATAGAGCCGCGTGGTCTCGGCCGTCGTGTGGAACAGAACAATGATGGGGCCACCGAGCGCAGCTTCGACCTCGGAGCGCAGGCTGCGAAAGCGGGTCAGCAGCTCGAGCTGGTCGCGGGCATCGGTGTTGAACACGTCGAGCGTGCGCTCGCGTCCCTCGTAATCACCGACGGCTCGCGAACCAGCCCACGCGACTGGACGGCCACCGAACGCATCGCGAAGGCGAGGCAACCATTCATCGCGAGCCGTCATGCCTTTCCCACCATAGCATGAAGCAGCGCCCTCGCGCGCGCCGCGGCGAGTGCGGCCTCCTCGTAGTTTACCTGGTCCTCCTCGTAGTCTGCCTTGACGCGCAGGTCGCGTAGCCACACCAGTACCTCCCGCAGCTCCCCTGTGAGGAACCCGTAGTGGAAGGCGTCGTCGGGGAAGCTGTCGTGCTTGAAGTAGCCCTTCTCGGGCAGCGAACGGCCCGATCGAAGGACTCGATCGGCCACCGCAATGTAGGCCGCGTAGTACGCACGTGACGCGGCCGCGTTGTTCAATGGCTCGAGATCGCCGTCCCGCGTATCGAGCAGTCGCTCGGCCGCCTCGAGGTTCTCGATCGCTTTCTCCTGGAGGCGCATGCGAGGCGAGATTACCGCGCGGGCCCCGGCAGCGTGAAATGTTCGGCAAGCGCGCAACATTGGAGACCGGCGGCGGATCGAGCCGCAGAGCATGTGGCCAGCGGTCGTGCCGAAGCTTCAGAGCGAAGGCACATCGCCAGCCACCGTTGGCTGCGGATCCCCAGACCCCGTGCTGGGCGGTCGCTACCGGAGCATCGGCGGCGCTCGGTTGGGGCGCCGTGCTAAGACTCGGCCCTGGCATGGAACCCGTGGTGTCGATCATCGCGCCCGCGTACAACGAGGCCAGGAACCTCGCGGCGTTCCTCGCGGCGATCACGCCGGTGCTCGACGGGCTCGGCGAGCCGTGGGAGATCGTGTTCATCGACGACGGCAGCCGCGACGACACGCTCGGCATGCTGCTCGCGGCGCGCGCCCAGGACGGCCGGATCAAGGTGGTCGGGCTGGCGCGCAACTTCGGCAAGGACGTCGCGCTGTCGGCCGGGCTCGCCCACGCGCGCGGCCGGGCCGTGATCCCGATCGACTGCGATCTGCAGCACCCGCCCGCGCTGATCCCGGAGCTGGTCGCGAAGTGGCGCGCCGGGGCGGACATGGTGATCGCGGTGCGCACGCGGCGCAGCGAGGAGGGGCTGATCCGCCGCACCACCGCCGCGATGTACTACGCGGTGATGCGACGGATGACCCAGGTCGAGATCCCGCGCAACGCGGGCGACTTCCGGCTGCTGGATCGCAAGATCGTCGACATCATCAACCAGATGCCGGAGCGCTGCCGGTTCATGAAGGGGATCTTCGCGTGGCCGGGGTTCAAGACCGAGACCGTGGGGTTCCAGGCGGCGGTCCGCGCGGGCGGCCGCACCAGCTGGTCGCTGTGGAAGCTGTGGCGGTTCGCGCTCGACGGCCTGTTCTCGTTCTCGACCGTGCCGCTCAAGCTGTGGACGTACCTCGGTGCGCTGTGCGCGGTCGGCGCGTTCATCTATCTGGCGATCACGCTGATCCAGAAGCTGGTGTTCGGGATCGACGTGGCGGGCTACGCATCGCTGCTGATCGTGATGCTCGGGTTCAACGGTCTGCTGCTGCTGTCCAATGGCATCCAGGGCGAGTACATCGCGCGGATCTTCGAGGAGGTGAAGGGCCGGCCGCTGTTTGTCGTCGCCGGCAAGTGGGGATTCGACGAGCCGGCCGGCAAGGCGCCGCCGGCCCCGGCAGAGCTGTTGCAGCGCGGCGGCGCCGGACGGATAGTCGGTCGATGACCGGCGAGATCACGCACGACCTGCTCCAGCGACTGCCCAAGACCGACCTGCACTGCCACCTCGATGGCTCGCTGCGGCTGGACACGGTGATCGACCTGGCGCGCCAGCAGGGGGGCAAGCTGCCGACGTTCGACCGCGGCGAGCTGCGCGGGATGCTGGTCGCCGGCGAGCAGGTGACCTCGCTCGATGACTACCTGCGCGCGTTCGAGATCACGCTCGGCGTGCTGCAGGTCGAGGACGCGCTGGAGCGCGCGGCGTACGAGCTCGCCCACGACGCGTGGCGCGAGAACGTGCGCTATCTCGAGGTGCGGTACTCGCCGCTGCTGCATACCCGCCAGGGGTTGCGGCCGGCCCAGGTCGTCGAGGCGGTGCTGCGCGGGCTGCGGATGGCCAAGCGCGAGCTCGGGATCCGCTACGGCGTGATCCTGTGCGCGATCCGCACGCTCGGCCCGGAGTCCAGCCTGCGGATCGCCGAGCTGTGCATCGCGTTCAAGAACCGCGGCGTGGTCGGGTTCGATCTCGCCGGCAGCGAGGTCGGCAACCCCGCGAAGCTCCACAAGCACGCGTTCCAGCTCGTGGTCGACAACAACATCAACTGCACGGCCCACGCCGGCGAGTCGTTCGGCCCCGACTCGGTGCACCAGGCGATCCACAAGTGCGGTGCGCACCGGATCGGCCACGGCACCCGGCTGGTCGAGAGCGGCGACCTGCTCAACTACGTCAACGACCACCGGATCCCGCTCGAGGTCTGCCCGTCGTCCAATGTCCAGACCCACGCGGCGACCGGCTGGGACACCCACCCGGTCGACTTCTTCGTCGACTACGGGCTGCGGGTGACGATCAACACCGACAACCGGCTGATGTCCGACACCACGGTGACCAAGGAGCTGCTGCTGTGCCACCAGCACTACGGCTGGTCGCTGCAGACGATCAAGGAGATCATCATCTCCGGGTTCAAGAGCGCGTTCATGCCGTACCGCGAGAAGGCCGACCTCCTGGCCGAGATCAGCCGCGAGCTGGCGGGGTTCGAGGATCCGCGCGGCGAGGTCACCGGCCGCGCCGGACTGGTCGAGAGCGATCCGGCGGTGACGCCGCCGCCCGCGGCGCCCGCGCCGGGCAAGCCCAAGCTGGTGTCGCAGCCCTAGGGCGGAGCGTCGATCGCCGCGTCGATCGCCGCATCGATCGCCGCATCGGGCGCGGCATCGCCGGCGTCGAGCGCCGTGGTCGCGGCATCGGCGCCGGTGGCATCTGCTGGCAGAGCTGCGTCCGGACGTGTGCACATCAGATCGGACGGTGTGTCATTCCGGTGGCAGTACATATCCCCCGCGCAGCTGTAGCCGTCGGGACAGGCGCCGCCCGGTCCGCACAGGAACCCGCACGCCGGCCTCGGGATCTCGTAGCACGCCGTGAGGATTGCGCCGGCCAAGGCGAGCGAGAGACCGAGCGCGGCACCGAGGGCGACGCCCAGGGACCGGAGTCGTCCCGACACCCGCAGACGATATCATGAACACTTTTTGAGTACCCCCGCACACCTCGCCGCGCGACGTGAGATGCCCGTCGTGGTGTACAGTCTGGAGAAGATGGCTACGAAGGTCGACCGCGAGCGGCTGCGTTCCCTGGTCGAGCCGCACTGGCGCAAGCTGTACAACTTCGTGTTCCGGCTGACGCTGGATCGAGAGCGCGCGGAGCGCTATCTGATGGACATCTACGAGCAGGCTGCCGAGCAGGCCGATCACGCCCCGGAGGGCGATTGCGAGCTGTGGCTGCTCGGGATCGCGAGCCGGATGCTCGAGGAGCGGCTGCCGCGCCAGCCCGAGGTCGACTTCGACATGCTCGACGAGACGCTGCGCGGCGAGGCGACGCGCACCGACGTCGTGCGCTCGCTCAGCGATCCGCAGCGCGACTTCCTGCTGTGGGAGCTCAAGCAGGGCTGCATGACGGCGGTGGTCAACTGCCTGCCGCCCGGCGAGCGCGCCGCCTTCGTGGTCTGCCACATCCTCAAGCTGCCCGACGACGCCGCCGCGAAGATCCTCGGGATCACCGAGAGCGCCTACAAGGTGCGGCTATCGCGGGCGCGCAAGAAGGTCGGCGACTACCTCGCGCCGCGCTGCGAGCACGTCAACCCGATGAACCCGTGCCGCTGTCCGGCGCGGGTCGGCACGGCGCTGCACAAGGGCTTCATCGGCAAGGTGTCGGGCGAGGTCTCGCTGCGCAAGCAGGCCGAGTTTCCGTACGGCCGCTACGGCACCGGGGCCGGCAACGAGGACGTGCCGATGCGCGATGTCGCGGCGATCTACGGCAACCTGCCCGAGCCCGATCCGCCACCGGACCTCGGCGACCGGCTGCTCGCGATGTTCGCCCCGGCGCCGTGACCCTCGCCACCGCGCCGCTGCGGGCCGGGATGTGATGCAGGCACCCGGGAGCGACGCCGTGCCGCCGGCCGGCTGCCGCACACCCGCGATCGATGCCACGATGCAGCGCCATGATCTGCCTGATGACCGCGCGCCG
>DATAPF010000510.1:0-28580 GCA_036265355.1 Kofleriaceae bacterium
GGCGCTCGCGCGGCTGAGGGCACATGCGCGGTGGATCAACCGCAGCATGGGCATCGTACTGGTCTTGCTGGCGCTTCGTATGGTGTTTGATCTGGTCATGTGAATCGACGCCGCGCTCATCCTCGGATGGTTAGTGTTTGGCGGCGGCCGTCAGCTCCAGTCGTTTTACAAGGAGAACTGTATGAGTGATTTGATCCAGCACATCGTGATCGTCGGTGGCGGCACGGCCGGATGGATGGCCGCCTCGTACCTCACGAAGGCACTCCATGGACGCGTGAAGATCACACTGATGGAGGCCGAGTCGATACCCAAGATCGGTGTCGGAGAAGCGACGATCCCCAACCTTCAAAAAGTGTTCTTCGACTTCCTCGGCATTCCCGAGCGGGAGTGGATGAAGCACGTCAACGGCTCGTTCAAGACCGGCATCAAGTTCATCAACTGGGCGACGACCCCCGAGCCCGGCAAGTCGAGCCACTTCTATCACCTGTTCGGCGCGATGCCGAACTGCGACGGCGCACCGCTCTCGCACTACTGGGTGATGAAGCGCGGCGCCGGGTTCGACAAGCCGATGGCCTACGCGTGCTACCCCCAGACGCGGTCGATCGACGAGCGCCGGTCACCGTGCCTGCTCGATGGCACGCCGAAGATGTCGTACGCTTGGCACTTCGACGCCCACCGCGTCGCCGACTACCTGAAGCGGTGGTCGATCGAGCGGGGGGTCACCCACGTGCTCGACGAGCTGCTCGACGTCGTGCTCGACAGCCGCGGCTTCATCTCGAGCATCACCACCAAGCAGGGCAGGACGCTGAGCGGTGATCTGTTCATCGATTGCTCAGGGTTCCGCTCGCTGCTGATCAACGGCGCGATGCAGGAGCCGTTCATCGACATGTCGGATTACCTGTTGTGCGACAGCGCCGTCGCCTCTGCGGTCCCGAACGACGACGAGCGGTTCGGCATCGAGCCCTACACCTCGGCGATCGCGATGGATGCGGGCTGGACCTGGAAGATCCCGATGCTCGGCCGATTCGGCAGCGGCTACGTGTTCTCGAGCCGATTCACCTCCCGCGACCAGGCCACCCGCGACTTCCAGAAGCTGTGGAACCTGAAGGACGACCATCCGCTGAACCAGATCAAGTTCCGGGTCGGCCGTAACCAGCGGGCGTGGGTCAAGAACTGCGTCGGCATCGGCCTGTCCTCGTGCTTCCTCGAGCCGCTCGAGTCGACCGGCATCTACTTCATTTACGCCGCGCTCTACCAGCTCGTGAAACACTTCCCGGACAAGTCGTTCGATTCGCGGCTGATCGACCGGTTCAACGACGAGATCGTCTTCATGTTCGACGACTCGCGCGACTTCGTCCAGACCCACTACTTCACGACCTCGCGCGAGGACACCGCGTTCTGGCGGGCGAATCGTCACGAGCTCCGAGTGTCGGATGCGATCAAGGACAAGATCGAGCGCTACCGGTCCGGGCTGCCGGTCAACATGCCCGTGATGGATGACACTCGCTACTACACGAGCTTCGAGTACGAGTTCAGAAACTTCTGGCTCAACAACAACTACTATTGTGTGCTGAGCGGCATGGGCTGGCTTCCCGAGCGCGTCATGCCGCTGCTGCAGTACCGGCCGGCGTCGAGCGAGAAGGCCGAGGCGATGTTCTCCGAGATCGAGCACCGCGCGCGCGAGCTCAGCAACGCCCTGCCATCGACCTACGACTACCTGCGCGCGCTGCGCCGAGAGGCGGCCTAGCCCGAACTATTGTGTGCCACGAGGTGGCGCTTTCCCCGTGGGATGAAAGGAGCCACCCTGAGAGCCGTCGAGCAGACAGGTAGCCAAGCTCCCTCCGTGACGCCGCGAGGTGTCCAGGAGAAGCGGAGCCGGCTAGCCATGGGCTGGCTACCCATGGTTGCGAAGCGATGGGCCGAACGCGCAGTGAACCCAGAGGTAGCCCCGTAAGGCAGACGTGATGGCGGAGCCGCTAATAATCCGGCGAACGCAGCACGCGTCGGGAAGGTGCTCGACGTACGCACCGGCGCGCATCACCGGGGTAGCAGGGACGGCACGTCGCGAAGGGAAAGCGCTGAACGTGGGAGACCTCGCTCGGTGCGGATGGCAACCGCAACTGCCCCACCAAGGTCGCCAGACCGAGGCGGCGGGCCGGCGGGGAGTCGGAGGAGCCCATAGTACCGATGAAGGCGGTGAAAGCCGCTGGAGGGAAGGGAAAGTCCCGCCCGAGAGGCGCACAATAATCCAGGCTAGTGCTTGCCGCGCGACCGGGCGTAGCCGCGCTTGGTGAGCTCGATCCGCGCGATCACGCCCTTGTGGACCTCGTCGGGGCCGTCGGCGAGCCGCAGGACGCGGGCCTGGGCGAAGAAGCTGGTCAGCGGGGTGTCCTCGGACACGCCGGCGCCTCCGTGGATCTGGATCGCGTCGTCGACGATCTTCTGCAGCATGTTGGGCGCGACGACCTTGATCGCCGAGATCTCGGTCATCGCGGCGAGCGCGCCGACCTGATCGAGCTTCCACGCGGCGTACAGCGTGAGCAGCCGCGCCTGGTCGATCGCGAGCCGGGCCTCGGCGACGCGCTCGCGGTTGCCGCCCAGATCGATCAGCGGCTTGCCGAACGCGGTGCGCGACATCCCGCGGTGGATCATCAGGTCGAGCGCCTGCTCGGCGGCGCCGATGCAGCGCATGCAGTGGTGGATCCGGCCCGGCCCGAGCCGGCCCTGCGCGATCTCGAAGCCCATGCCGGGCCCCGAGATGATGTTGCCGCGCGGCACGCGGACGTTGTCGAACACGACCTCGCCGTGGCCGTGCGGCGCGTCGAACGAGCCGAACACCGGCAGCATGCGCTGGATCTTGACGCCCGGTGTGTCGAGCGGCACCAGCACCTGCGAGTGCTGGTGGTGGCGGTCGGCCTCCGACGGCGTGTGGGCCATGAAGATCGCGACCTTGCAGCGCGGGTCGCCGATCCCGCTCGACCACCACTTCCGGCCGTTGAGCACGACGTGGTCGCCCTCGACGATCGCGGTCGCCCGCATGTTGGTGGCGTCCGACGACGCGACGTCGGGCTCGGTCATGCAGAACACCGAGCGGATCTCGCCGGCGAGCAGCGGCTCGAGCCAGCGCTGCTTCTGCTCGGCCGAGCCGTAGCGCCACAGCACCTCCATGTTGCCGGTGTCGGGCGCGGCGCAGTTGAACACCTCGGGGGCCAGGAAGCTGCGGCCCATCTCCTCGGCGACCGGCGCGTAGTCCAGCACCGACAGCCCGCCCGGCGCCCCGGGCAGGAACAGGTTCCACAGCCCGGCCTGGCGCGCCTTGGCCTTGAGCTCCTCGACCAGCGGGTGGATCTTCCAGGTCCGCCAGTCGCCGGTCGGGTTCAGCGCGGCGACCTCGTCCCAGTAGCGGTGCTCGACCGGTGCGATGTGGTCCTGGATGAAGCGGCGCACGCGCTGGATGTGGTCGGTGCTCCTGGCGCTCGGGGAGAAGTCCATGGCGGCGGAGCGTACGGCCACGCCTTGCATGAAGGAACTGAATACCTGGAAGATCGCATCATGAACCGCGCAAATCGCGGCCCGGTGCTGGAGCGGCTCGATCTCATTCCTGGCTCAACCTGCTGGTCACCTTCGAGGCGGTGTACCGCGAGCGCAACCTGACGCGGGCCGCGAAGCGGCTGTTCGTGACGCAGTCCGCCGTCAGCCACGCGCTGGCGCGGCTGCGCGAGCAGCTCGGCGATCCGCTGTTCGTGCGCCGGGCCAGCGGCGTCGAGCCGACCCCGGCCGCCGTCCGGCTCGCGCCGCAGGTCGGCGAGGCGCTGCGCGTGCTGCGCCGCGCGCTCGAGACCGACGAGTTCGACCCCGCGCGCGACCTCGGGCGGGTCCGGGTTGCGATCCACGAGGAGCTCGAGCCCGCGGTGCTCCCCGGCTTCGAGCGCCGGCTGCGCGCCGCCGCGCCCGGCGTCGAGCTCGACTGCGTCCGGGTCGACCGCGCCAGCCTCGAGCGCGACCTTGGCTCGAGCAAGCTCGACCTCGCCGTCGACGCCGCCCAGGTCGCCGGCGCCGACCTCCGCCACGCCTCGCTCGCCCACGATCAGTTCTGCGTGGTCAGCCGGCGCGGCACCCGGATGGACGTCCGCCGCTACCTCGCCGCCCGCCACGTCATGGTGTCGTCGCGCCGCACCGGCCCCGCCCTCGAGGACATGCTGCTCGGCCAGCTCGGGGTCCAGCGCACCGTCGTGCTGCGCTGCCAGCGCTACGAGGCCGCGTGCCGGATCGTCGCCGACTCCGATCTCCTGCTCACCGCGCCGCGGCTGCGCGCCCGCGCGATCGCCGCCCACATGCGCCTGGTGCTGCTCCCGGTGCCGTTCGCGCTGCCGCCGTTCGACATGCGGCTGTACTGGCACCGCCAGCTCGACACCGACCTGCGCAGCCAGTGGCTGCGCGCCCAGCTCGCCGCCGTCGCCGCCGAGCTCGGCCTCGGCCGCCCCCGCGCCGGCTAGCGGTTCGACGGGACCGCGTAAGCGGGTCGATGATCCGGCGGATGCGTAGACCTGCCGCGGGGCGGCAACCGACGTATACTTCGCTCTGTGAGGACACCCTCGCCAGACGAAGTACAGCAATGGCGCCAGGAATTCGATGCCGCTGCTCGGCGGCCCTTGAGGACGCGCATGCGCTACGCGTTCGTGCATACCTACAAGCCGGTGCTCGATGACGCGCGCTATCGATCGTTTGATACGATGGCCGAATATCGCGCCTGGTGCGAGCGGGAGCTTCCGCGCTGGCTGGGGTATGGCCAAGACCTTTGAGTACAGGCAGGCGGAGGAGATCCGTGACGCGTTCAGCCGTCACGGCGTGCGCTATCTGTTCCTCGGCAAGTCGGGCGCGATCCTGCTGGGTTACCCGGACACCACCCAGGACGCCGATCTCTTTGTCGAGAAGTCACCCAGCAATGGCGCCGCGATCGTGGCCGCGCTCATCGATCTCGGCTTCGAGTTGACCGCCACCGAGCAGGTGGAGATCTCGCGCGGCAAGGACTTCGTCCAGCTCAAGAATGGTCCATTCGATCTCGACCTCGTGTTCGCGCCGGATGGCATCGAGCGGTTCGAAGATGCCTGGCAGCGGCGGGTGGACGTCGAAGGGTTTCCGGTCTGCCATCCAGCGGACATCATCGCGAGCAAGCAGGCGGCGAACCGCGCCAAGGATCGCGAGAGCCTGCCGCGCTTGAGGGCATTTCTCGACTACTGGCGCGAGAAACCTCCGACCGAGCGCGGCTGACTGGCGCCGTTCATAGAGTCGGGCGTCGAGGGTTGCACGACCAACACTCGCCAGCGATCCGCGACCAGATCGCCGAGGCGCCGCGGCGGTGCTCGCCGCCTTCCGCGCGGCGGCGGATCGCGTTCCCTCACCGCGTGATCGACACCGCGTCGATCGTGGCGACCTGGCCCGCCGATGGGTTGTAGTCCCACAGCGAGGTGTCAGCGAACGCGGGATAGAGCGGTGTCCGCGCGCTGGTGAACAGCAGCTGGCCATTCTTGTAGTAGCGGATCTGGCCGGACTCGTAGGCGATGCGCAGGCGATCGCCTGCGACGTACGTCGTCTCGGTCTGGTAGACGCCGTACTCGCGGACCTCGGCGATGCCGCTCGACCAGATCGCGAACGCGAACGGGATCTCGCCCGCCGTGGTGCCGCTGCTGGCGTTGTTGAGGCCGATGTAGAGCGTGCCCGGCGTGGCGGACGCGGTGACCTCGAGGTTGCCGTCGCCCGATGCGATCTGCTGGCTCGACACCGCGCCGGAGTCATCACAGCCGTCGCAGCCGGATGACTTGTGCAGCCCGCTGCCGTCGGCGCCGAACGCCGATGCGTTGACCAGGCCGGCCCACGTCACCGGTTGTGTGCCCGGGGTCGTGCCACCGGACATGCCGGTCGCGATCAGGTAGACGTCGGCGTAGTCGTCGGGATAGCCGAGCCGGTGGTCGAGCCCCATGTTGCTGTCGAAGATGACGAGCGAGCCGTCGGCGTTGATGTTGGCGCGCGGCATCGCCCAGTAGCCGGGATCGGCGGGCAGCCCGACTGGCCGCGAGCGATGCTGGGCGAGGTGGTAGACCTGCGAGCCGTCGGCACGGATCAGGATGATCTCGTTCTTGGCCGGCGACCACGCGCTTGCCCAGTTCGCGGGCAGGTCGATGTCGGCCGTTCCGTCTGTGTAGTCGGTCGCGCTGAACACGATCCAGCCGTTGCTGCTGACGCCGACGTGGCTACCGTCCCACCAGCCGGGGAAGCCGAACAGGCAGGTCTTGGCGCCGGTCGCGATCCGGATCTTCTCGACGCCGTCGCCGTTGCCGCCGCCGAACCCGCTGCACACGGTTGTCGGATCGGGCGACGCCGGCAGCACGAAGATGTCCCCGCCGTCGACATCGCGGCCGATCGCGTGGTGCAAGGCCCCGGGGACGCCGAGATCGCGCACGAAGTTCATGTTGAGGTCGTAGACTTGGCCGCCGATCAGCACGGCGTGGTTCGGCGTGACCTCGGGCTCGTCGCCGTGCGGATCGTAGGTGCCCATCGCGTGGGTCGGGCTGGTCCAGCCGGTGCTGACCCGGTAGAGGAACGAGTCGGCGGTGCCGCTCGAGGTCAGGCCCTCGAGCGCCAGATAGTCGCCGTCCTCCGCGATGTCGTTGTGGCGGGGAAAGATCACCTGGCTGTAGCCGGTGAACGTGTGGAGCGCCGTGCGGACGAACACGCCGCCGCTGACGTCGACGCGGTACAGCGTGCTGCCGGTCATGTCGTACAGCGAATTCGCAACCTGGGGGTTCCACCGCGGGCGCGTGACGGTGACCGAGCCGTAGGGCGGGACGTTGACCGTGCCGTCGACGTTCAGCACGAACCAGAACCCGTCATCGGTCACGCCCAGCACCTTGGTGTTGTCGGCATTGACCGCGCGGATCGGCGCATACTCGTGATACATCGGGATGTGATTGAATTGACTCTGACTCTGTGTCAGCCGCCGGACGCTGCAGTGAGTCACCGGGTCCTGGTAGCTCTGTCCGGCGGCCGGTGGAAGGAACGTGTCGTACCCGAAGCTGCCGCTCGCCGGCGGCGGGTGACTCGCGCCGTCGTCGAGCAGCCCGCACGGGGCCGCCTGTGCCGCGCCGGCGATCGCGAGGACCACCGCAGTGACGCCACGCATCAGAACATCGCGCATGATCTACCTCCGTAGACGGTCCGTGCACCGGACATGCCCTGACGCTGTCGCGAGGTTGCGCGCGGCGAAGCACACGATCACGGCGGCTGGAGCCGTCCATCGGCCGCGACTCTCGATCTCGCCACATCGCACGAGCGCCCATGAGGTTGCCAGGCACATGTCTCCGCGGCGGCCGCCCGTCGCGATCAGCGAGCGGATTCGCACGATCTTGCGATCGAGTGAACGCGGCGGCGCGCGCGGATCAGCAGAGCTGTGGATCGACGCTGTAGATGTTGCACTCCGGAACGCAGCTGGTCCCGCCGACCACGTCCGAGAACCCGCCGACCGCGTGGCGGAGCGCGGTGTGCTGCAGCGTCTGGATGGTCTCCCGGGACGGCCTGCTGCCGGCCGATTTCGGCCCGGCGGGATGTGCAGGTCCGACATGTCTGCCACGGACGCTGTCCGGTCGGCGAACGTGTGTCAGATCCCGGGCAGCTTTGTCGTGGATCCACACGGACAGGGCAGCGCGTGCGGCGCAGATGCCGTGAATCACGTGGTAGGGTACTGGCGCCGCGTTTGCTTTCGACGCCCGCGATGCGAGATCTCCTCTGCCCCTGGCTGGTCTCCGGGCTGCTGGCGGCGTGCGGTGGCACCAGCGGGTCGTCCAGCCCGACGACGATCCACGTCACGACGACCGCGCTGGCACCGGAGTTGGTGGCGTTCCGCGACGGGATCGAGGGTCCCTGGCAGACCGCGACGATGAAGACACCCACCAGCTTCGAGCTGGTGGTGCATCATCCCTATGTGGTCGCGGTGGTGTGCAGGGAGTCGACGGTCGACCCGGTGACGCTGTCGCAGATCGCGCGCAGCCCCGAGGAGTCCCATGACGTGTCGGTCCGGTGCGGATCGCTGGACGAGCCGCACCGGGTCACCGGGCACATGGTGCAGGCCGGACAGCTGACCATGGGCAGCACCACCACGATCTCGAAGCTCCCCGAGTGGGATTTCTCCTTCGAAGCGGTGCCGGGCAGCTACGATCTGGTGGCGAGGACGGACACGCAGATCGTGGTGCGTCGCGGGATCACGATCACCAGTGACGACGTTGCACTGACGCCGGCGGTCGACCTGGCGCAGGAGGGCACCGCGTTCGCCATGGTCGCGTTCAGCGCTGCAAATGCCGCCGCCGATGAGGCGGTGAGCGCCCTGGCGTACGTGACGAACCCGACCTTGACGCTGTCTGCGGACTTGCCGGAGGGGCCGATCACCGCCGTGAAGGTGGCGCCGGCATCGGTGCTCGAGCCGAGCGACACCCAGAGCGTCCAGATCCGGGCGAGCCGCGGGTCGATGACCCGGTCGCTGCTGCGGCCGTTTCCGTCCGGCGGTGACACCCTGTACACGCTGCCGCCGGCGATCGGCGACCTGCAGTGGAAGGTCGAGGGCGGTCAGCTGTCGGCGAGCTGGACGTCGCTGCCCGATCTCGACCAGCTGACCATGTTCACGTTCGGAGCTGCTGGAGGCACGGCAGGGCAGTCATTCTACGAGCTGACCGCGAGCGCGCAGTTCCTCGCCACCACGGCGGTCGAGCAGCTCGGCTTCGATACCGGGATCCCCGGGTTCAAGGCCGAATGGAGGATCGACTTCGCCGGCGGCTACCAGCGCTATCTGGAGGCTCGGCGCAATCAGAGCGGCGTGGTCGCCGTGACCTGGGACGGCGTGGCGATCTCGGCGGCGGCGCGGCGCGATGCTCGATCGCGCGTGCCTCGGTGAATGACAGCTAGCCGCGGCCGTAGAGCCGGGCGTCGAGCGCGTCGCGCAGCTGGGCGGTGATCGGGCCGGGGCTGCCGGTGCCGATCGGGCGGCCATCGACGCTGACGATCGGCGTGACGTTGTTGGCGGTGCCGCACAGGAACACCTCGTCGGCGGCGCGCAGCTCGGCCTCGGTGATCGCACGCTCGTCGATCGGCAGCTTGAGCTCGGCGATCAGCGCCATGAGGACCTTGCGGGTGACGCTGGGCAGGATGCGGTGGCCGAGCGGGTGGGTGCGCAGCACGCCGTCGACCACGCCGAAGATCGTCGACGATGCACCCTCGGTGACGACGCCGTCGCGGTACATGATCGCCTCGAACGCGCCGGCGTCGACGGCGGCCTGGCGGGCGAGCACCGAGCCGAGCAGGTTGATCGTCTTCCAGTCGCAGCGCTCCCAGCGCAGGTCGGGATGCGTGACGGCCTTGACGCCGGTCTGCTGCTGCTCGACGCGGCGCACCAGGCGGGTCGCGCTGACGTAGACGCCGGGCGGCGTGCCCGGCGGCGGGAACGCATGGGCGCGGGGGGCGCTGCCGCGCGTGACCTGGAGGTACAGGAAGGCGTCGTCGGTGGTGAGCTGGTTGTCGCGCAGCAGGCGCTCGCACACGCCGTGCAGCGCGGCGACGCGGTCGGCGCCGAACTCGATGCGGATGCCGGTGAGACCGTCGACCATGCGCTCGGCGTGGGCCTGCCACTCGAAGATCCGGCCCTCGATCGCGCGGATGCCCTCGTAGATGCCGTCACCGAACACGAAGCCGCGATCGTCGACCGAGATCATGGCGCGGTCGTGCGGGACGTACTCGCCATTCAAGTACACGGTGGTCATGACCGCCAGGGAATCACGGCCGGCGGGAATGTCCAGCATCAAAGGCGTGGTTGTTGCGAGTTCGTGGTGGAAGCGCCGCGTCGAGCGCGCGGGCCCACTGCGGCAGGGCAGCCCGGTCGCGGGCTGTCGCGGGTGGCGCGTCGGCGAGCGGATGCGCGGGACCATCGGGCGTGGTCAAATGTCGGCCATGCGAACCACGATGCTCGTTGCGTTTGTTGCGCTCGCCGCCGCCGGCTCGGCGAGCCGCGCCGACTCGTCCGGTGCGACGTCGCCGGTGATCGGCAAGCCGGCGCCGGACTTCACGCTGACCGACCTCGACGGCAAGGCGGTCCAGCTGGCGTCGTTCAAGGGCAAGGTCGTCGTGCTGGAGTGGTTCAACCCGCGGTGCCCGTTCGTCAAGGCGTCGCACACGGCCGGCTCGCTGGTCGGCACCGCGCAGCGCCGCATGAAGGACGGCGTGGTGTGGCTCGGGGTCAACAGCGGCGCGCCGGGCAAGGACGGCGCCGACGTGAAGATGAACGCCGGCGCCGCGAAGACCTGGTCGATCCCCAATCCGATCCTGCGCGACACGACGGGCAAGGTCGGCAAGGCGTACGGCGCGACCAACACGCCGAACATGTTCGTGATCGACAAGACCGGCACGGTGGTCTACGCCGGGGCGATCGACAACTCGCGCGACGGCGAGGGCAAGTCGCCGGAGGGCGGCAAGCTGATCAACTACGTCGACGCGGCGCTCGACGACGTCGCGGCGGGGCGGCCGGTGAAGTTTGCGGTGACCAGGCCGTACGGCTGCACGGTCAAGTATGGCTCGTGACCGGACCGCGCTCGCGCTGGTCCTCGCATGCGGAGCGGCGTGGGGGGCCGGCGGATGCCGCAAGGCCGCCGGCGGCAAGCCGGACCCGGCGGCGGGCACGCCGCTCGCGAGCAAGCCGTTCTACCGGGTCGATGCCGGTCCGGCGGCGGCGTGCGCGCACGGTGCGACCTGCGAGGTCCGCCTCGTTTTGACCGCGCTCGGCGATCACCACATCAACCAGGACTACCCGTTCAAGTTCGTCGGCGAGCCCGCGCCGGCGCCGCCGGTCGACGGCGAGGGCGTGTTCGCGATCGACGACGCCAGGCACGGGACGATGACGGTGAAGTTCCACCCGGCGGCGGCGGGCACCGCGACGCTGGCCGGCACGTTCAAGCTGTGCGTGTGCTCCGACGAGACCTGCGAGATCGAGACGCCGCGGATCGAGCTGGCAGTGCCGGTCAGCTGACCGCCACTCCCGGCGGCGTCCGCGTGACTGCGCACGACGCGAACCGAGTATAACCGCGGCATGGCTGTGGACCGCGCTCCGCTTCTCGACCGCAGGTTCCTCGATGCGCTCGACGCGCTCGCCGCGCAGGGCGACCGTCCGGCGCTGGAGCTCGACGCGCCGATCCGCCCGGGCTCGCGGCTGACCGCGCGGCTGGCGATCGATCTGTTCGACGCCCAGGCGGCGAGCCGCCACCTCGACTACGCGGCTCGCGCGCTGCGCGCCCGCAACGAGGGGTTCTACACGATCGGCTCGTCGGGCCACGAGGGCAACGCCGCGGTGGCCGCCGCGCTGCGGCCGACCGATCCGGCGCTGCTGCACTACCGCTCGGGCGCGTTCTTCGTGGCCCGGGCGCGCCAGGTGCCGGGGCAGACACCGCTGCTCGACGTGCTGCTCAGCCTGTGCGCGAGCAGCGACGAGCCGATCGCGGGCGGCCGGCACAAGGTGTTCGGCAGCCACGCGCTGGCGATCCCACCGCAGACCTCGACGATCGCGTCGCACCTGCCCAAGGCGGTGGGCGCGGCGGTGTCGCTGGACCGCGCGGCTCGGCTCGGCGTCGGCGGCGAGCTGCCCGGCGACGCGATCATCGTGTGCACGTTCGGCGACGCATCGGCCAACCACTCGACCGCGACCGGCGCGTTCAACACCGCGGCGTGGACCGCGTTCCAGCACCTGCCGGTGCCGATCCTGTTCGTGTGCGAGGACAACGGGATCGGGATCAGCGTGCGCACGCCGGCGGGCTGGATCGCGGCGAGCCATGGCAACCGGCCCGGGATCCGGTACGTGTGGGGAGACGGCCTCGACCTGCCGCACGCCTACGACGCGGCGTGCGAGGCGGCCCTGCACGTGCGGACCACGCGGCGGCCGGCGTTCCTCCACCTGCGCACGGTCCGGCTGCTCGGCCACGCCGGGTCGGACGTCGAGCAGGGCTATCGCGCGCTGGCCGAGATCGAGGCCGACGAGGCCGCCGATCCGGTGATCGCGACCGCGCGGCTGCTGGTCGAGTCCGGCGCGCGGACGGCCGACCAGGTGCGCTGGCAGTACGAGGACCTCCGCGCGCGGGTCGCGGCGCTGTCCGACGAGGCGGCCCGGCGGCCGCGGCTGGGCTCGGCGGCCGAGGTCACCGCACCGCTGGCGCCGCGCGATCCCGCGGCGATCGCCGACGAGGCGGCGCGCCCGGCGGCGCCCGACGCGCGGGCCGCGCTGTGGGACGGCAAGCTGCCCGAGCACGAGCGGCCGGCCCACCTCGCGGTCCACATCAACCGCGCGCTCGGCGATCTGCTGGCCAAGTACCCCGAGCTGATCGTGTTCGGCGAGGACGTCGCGCGCAAGGGCGGGGTCTACAACGTCACCGCCGAGCTGACGCGGCGCGCCGGCGTCGGCCGGGTGTTCAACACGCTGCTCGACGAGCAGAGCATCCTCGGTCTGGCGATCGGCGCCGGACAGCTCGGGCTGTTGCCGATCCCCGAGATCCAGTACCTGGCGTACCTGCACAACGCCGAGGACCAGCTGCGCGGCGAGGCGGCGTCGCTGCGGTTCTTCTCCAGTGGCCAGTACCAGAATCCCATGGTGGTGCGGATCGCCGGCTATGCCTACCAGAAGGGGTTCGGCGGCCACTTCCACAACGACAACTCGGTCGCAGTGCTGCGCGACATCCCCGGGATCGTGATCGCGTCGCCGGCGCGCGGCGACGACGCGGCCGCGATGCTGCGGACCTGCGTCGCGGCGGCGCGCCGGTGCGGCTCGGTGTGCGTGTTCCTCGAGCCGATCGCGCTGTACATGACGCGCGATCTGCACGAGCCCGGCGATGGGCTGTGGACGTCGCCGTACGAGCCCGAGGCTGCGCCGGTGCCGATCGGCGCGGCGCGCACCCACGGCGACGGCCGCGATCTGCTGATCGTGAGCTTTGCCAACGGGCTGTGGATGAGCCTGCGGGTCGCGCGGCGGCTGGAGCGCGATCACGGCGTGGCGTGCCGCGTGCTCGACCTGCGCTGGCTGTCGCCGCTGCCGGTCGATGACCTGATGCGCGAGGCCGAGGACGTCGGCCGGGTGCTGATCGTCGACGAGACCCGGCGGTCCGGCGGGGTGTCCGAGGGCGTGATCGCGGCGCTGATCGACCGCGGGTTCGGCGGGCCGATCGCACGGGTCGCCGCGGTCGATAGCTTCGTCCCGCTCGGCGCGGCCGCCAACCACGTGCTGGTGTCGGAGGCCGAGATCGAGCGCGCGGCGATCGCGCTGGTCGGGCGGCGCGCCGGGATCGCTGCGAGTGCGGTCAGCGCGGCGGGCGCGGCCGCGGCCGCTGCGTCGAGCGTGGTGCGATGACCCGGCTGCGCGCGCTGATCGTGTGCCCGGGCCGCGGGTCCTATGGCCGGGGGCAGCTCGCCAGCCTGCCGCCCGGCGATCCGATCGTCGCCGCGCTCGATCGGTTCCGCGCCCGGCTCGGCCGGCCGGCGATCTCCGAGCTCGACCGCGCGCCCGAGTACGCGCCGCGGCTGCACGTCGCCGGCGAGCACGCGTCGCTGTTGACGTTCGCGTGCAGCGCCGTCGACCTCGCGGCGATGGACGCCGACCGGCTCGACGTCGTCGGCGTCACCGGCAACTCGCTCGGGTTCTACACCGCGCTGTACGCCGCCGGAGCCCTCGATCTCGACGGCGCCGCGCGGCTGATCGAGACGCTCGGCCACTACCAGGCCGACAACGTCATCGGCGGCCAGCTGATGTACCCGGTGGTCGGCGACGACTGGCGGCCGTCCGCCGCGAACGAGGCCGCGGTCGCCGCCGCGCTCGACCATCCCGGCGTGCAGGTCTCGATCCGGCTCGGCGGCACGATCGTGCTCGGCGCCGGCGCGGACGGCCTGGGCCACGCGCGCCGCGTGCTGCCGGCGATCGAGCGCGGCGGCATGCGCTACCCGGCGCAGCTGCCGCTGCACTCGGCGTTCCACACTCCCCTGATGGCGGCGACCGGCGAGCGCGCGCGCGCCGAGCTCGCCGATCTGGCGATCCGCTCGCCGGCGACCACGCTGATCGGCGGCGATGGCGCCGTGCACCGGCCGTGGGCGAGCCCGGGAGCGCTGTGGTCGTACACGCTCGGCCCGCAGCTGGTCGAGCCGTTCGACTTCACGCGCGCGATCGCCACCGCGCTCGGCGAGCTCGGCCCCGACGTGATCGTCCTGCCCGGGCCGGGTGACTCGCTGGGCGGACCGATCGGCCAGATCCTGGTCGCCGCGCGCTGGCGCGGCCTGCGCGATCGCGCGGGCTTCCTCGCGATGCAAGCCAGCGACCGGCCGGTCGTGCTGGCGATGCACCGGCCCGAGCAGCGCGCCCGCATCGTGCGCGGCTGATCCGCGCGTCCCGACGTCATCGTGCCGCCCGGACCTGGCGGGTGGTCCGGCGGGCCGGTCGGCCCGGCCCCGGCAGCGCGGTGCTGCGGTTGGCGCGCTCGGGCAGGCTCCCGGGCGATCCAGGCCAGCGATCGACCGGCGGTGCGCGCGATGCGGCGTCTGGACCCGGGATGGCGCATGACACCGGCCCGCTGCCTTCCGCCGTGCGCACGGCGGTGGGCGTGACGCCGATCGGCTCCGGGTAGCACGGCATCACGACGATTCGAACCCGCTTGACGATGGCGATCAGCTGCTGCGCGACGCCGAGGTCGCCGCCGGGGACCTCGCGCGGGTCCGCGAGCGACTCCAGGGCGCCGAACGCCCTGCGTTCGCGATCGCCGGTGCTGACCAGCGTGCGGCGCAGCTTGCGGTCGAACTCCAGGAGGTGAAGCCCGAGGTTGCCGAGCTGCTCGGCGTGGTCCGGACGCTGCGACAGCCGCTCCACGGTATCGACCAGCAGATCGCGCAGCGTGCGGGAGCACTCGTCCGAGATCCGGCTCCGGCGCAGCTGGTCGCTCTCGATCTCGGCGCAGTTCAGGATCTCGCTCAGCGCCCGCATGCGCAGCAGCATGCTCTGCGGGATCTCGGCAACCTGCTTGTAGAACTCGCTGTGGGACAGCACGGACCACTGGTGCTGGAGGATCGTCCGGATCTGCAGCTCGACGGGGATCGGCGCACGGGTCGCGGCGTCGGGCACCACGTCGAGGATCAGGTGGATCCCGCGATAGCCATCGCCGCGCGGCGTATCGAGGAAGTCCTCGCAGTCCGCCTCGCGCGTCGGGAACATCGCCCGCATGAACGTCGCGACCTGCGCCGCACAGGCCCGGCCCTCGACCACGACCCGCACGCCGACCACGTCGGTCAGATCGGCGGTGTCGTAGCCGGCCTTGCCCTGTCTGCGCTTGCGCTCCAGCTTGGCGGCGATGCTCGCCGCGGTCTTGACCCGCGACGTGATGACCCAGCGGGCATCGGCGTGCTCGCCGAAGTACTCGCGCCGCCGCTCCTCCAGCCCCGCCAGCGCGGTCTGGACCCGGACTGCCACGTTGGCGTAGAGCGTGGGATGTACCGTCACGGGAAGACCGCCTTGACGACGACATCACGCTTGCACGACTTGGCGAGGATGGTCATGCTCGGAAACGGTTGCAACTCGCTGCGCGCACGCAGCGCGTAGTTGGTCAGGCACACCACGCGGATGTGGCTCGCATCGTGCGTGTGCAGGTAATCGACCACGTACTTGCCATTCATCTCGCAGTCCTTGTAACCGGCGGGGCAGTCCTCGCCGAGCGGGATGTTGAGATCGAGGATCACGACGTCGTACGGATCGCTGCGCAGCCGGCGGAGTGCATCCTCCAGGGTCCGAACATGGTCCATCTCGCCACCGCGCTGAGCCGCCTCGGCGTTCACTGCGTTGATGTACATGAGGTAGTCATTCGGCTCGTCCTCGACAAACAATACGCGCATCAAGATCTCCTGTTGAGCGGGAGCACGATCACCATGGACGTGCCGGCGCTGGGCGGCACCGCGGCGTCGACCCAGATGTTGCCGCCGTGGCTCTCGACGATGGACTTGGTGATGGACAGCCCGACACCGGCGCCCTTCACGACGTGCTTGCGGCTGTGCTCGGTGCGATAGCCGTACTCGAACACGGAGCGGCGGCTCTCGACCGGGATCCCGATGCCGTGGTCGCGGACCTCGATGGTCAGCTTGTGTGACGCCGGGCTGCCGGCCGGCGCCTCGCCGGCGCGGATCTTGACATGAACCGGTGCCTCCTTGCCGAACTTGATCGCGTTGTCCAGCACGTTCTTCAGGGCGAGGTTCAGGCTCAGCGCGTGGGCGCGGAGCACGTAGCCGGACGGCGCCCCGTCGTTGGCCGGGAGAATGATCTTGTCCGGAAGGTTGGCGTTGATCTGGATGACGATCTCGGCGATGAACTCCCAGGGATCGAGCGCGGCGAACGACGGATTCTTCTGATCGGTCGCCCACCACTCGTACAGTACATTCTCGATCCGGAGGATCGCGTCATCCGCGAGGCGCAGGATGTGGCTCTTGGCCCTCGCATTGTCCCCGGTGAGGTCGGTGAGCGAATCGGCGTAGTGCCGCAAGCTCGCCACCGGGGCTCGGAGATCATGGGTGGCGGCCGAGAAGATCTGCATGCGCTCGTTGCCCTGCTGCGCGGTGTCCGACGCGGTGAGGATCGCGCGCGCGGCGGCGAACACGCCGCCAAACACCTGGGTCAGGGCACCGCGCGTCGTGCGGGCGCCGAACGCACTGTGGTACGGCGACTCCGGCTCGAGCGCCGCGATGGCGACGAACATCGGTCCGCTTCCCCGCTCGAACTGATCGGGATAGTGCATGACCCAGTACGGTACTCCCGTGGACTTGAACAGGGCCTGGACCGGAGCGGACTTGAACAGGTCGTCGAACTGGTAGACGCTCTCCGGGAGCGCGAGCAGATCGCGGAACTCATCGTGATCGTCCGCGCTGATCGAATGCGACCGCAGCTCCGCGGCGTGCGGGCTGGCCGCCCTGCAGCTGTACTGCATCGCCTGGCTGCGCTCGGCGGCGAACACGGCGCACGACCGGCACAGCCCGCGGGACTCGAGCTGGCGCAAGATCCGGTCGAGCTTGGTCCAGAACTTCGCCGGACTGTCCGGCTGCGACAGGCTGCTCAGCAGATCGTGCGCGATCTCGCGCTGCAGGTGCTCGATCGTGCGTTGATCCACCGCCTGCAGGTGCTCGCGCAGCGCGCCGGTGATCTGGACCATGCGCGGGTCGTGGTCCGGGCCCGCGAACGCGCCCGGCGAATCCGACACGACGGCGAGGACACCGTGGAGCCGGTTGCTGTCGAACACCGGGTGAGCGAGGATCGAGCGCAACGGCGCCTGCTTGCGCAGCAGCGGATAGGGCGTCCGGATGCCGGTGGTCGCGCCGCGTCCGTCCTCGATCCGGTGCTCGACCACACGCTTCAGATCGGCCGCGCAGCGCCCGACGAAGCCCTGTCCCAGTCGCAACGGCCCCGGTGAGATCTCGCGGTCGGAGGGGGACGGAACCATCAGCGCGCGCGGCGCGAGCAGCTGCTTCCTGTGGTCCCACGACCAGAAATACGCCTGCTCGTATCCGGCGCTCTGCAGTCGCCCGGTCAACCACTCGTAGAGCGCACCGCCGGTGAGCCGATGCGATACCGGGACGAACTCACCCTCCGACACCTCCTGCTCCCCCATCACATCGACATTGAAACACGCTCACGTTCACTCTGCAACAGAGCGAGTCCGGGAGTTTTGCTCCTCTCCCATGCATGGCTTCGCCATGGTCGCGAATCCGCAGCACGTTCGTGGATTGCTGTGATGAGACACGCTGATCTGACGAAGGACGTCTGGCACAGTACAATCGATATATGTCGCACTCTGCTGCAGGGTCGCGATGACCCATGATCGCGATGTCGCGATCTGAGTCCGGACCTGAACACCTATACCGTGGCAACCGCTGCCGCCGGCGAGCCGACCGCGCCCGGCAACCGGAGCGGCGGCGCGGTGAGCAGGAACCGGCTGCGGCCGTGCGCGCGCAGCCAGCGCGCCAGCTCGCCGAGGTTCCACATCTCGCCGAGGTGGATGCCGTGCTTGAACAGGCAGTGCTCGTGGAGCGGCAGGTAGGCGTGCGGCGTCGCTGCGTACGGCGTCGTCGGCATCAGCTCCACCGCGTAGTTGTCGGCGATCAGCGCCGCGCACCGGCTCGCCGAGATCCACGCGAGCAGCTGCGGATCGCGGCCGTCGAGCCCGGTGCAGCTGTGATGGACCACGGCGGGATCCGGCCGGCGGTCCTGCTCGAGCAGCAGGTCGGCAAACCCGGTGTGCAGGCACACCAGGTCGCCCTGCTCGACGACGACGCCGTCGGCAGCCATCACGCGCATCAGGTCGTCGTACCCGATCGGCTTGCGCGCGCGGCCGAAGTGGGCGTGCAGGTCGATCAGCACGCCGCGGCCCTGCGCGCCGTGCTCGGCGAGGTTCGCGATGCCGAGCGCATCGGCGCGCGAGCCCTCGAACCGCGCCCACGGCTCGACGCCGGGGTGCTCGGGCCCGGGCCGGATGTCCTCGCCGGCGCGGAACCCGTTGTAGAACACCGGCTCGGCCACCCCGTCGCCGTCGGCGTCGAACCGGCTGCCGACGTGGGCGAGCGAGTCCCACTGCGTCGAGTACTGCAGCGTCAGCAGCACGACGTCGTCGCACACCACGTCGGTGAGCAGCGGATCCTCGTCGGCGGCCGCGAAGCAGAAGTTCTGCTTGTCGCCGCGCACCGTCGGCGCGAGCCGCGGCGGGCCGCGCCGCGGGTTCAGCACGCTGCCGCCCGGGACGTCGAGCGGCAGCGACAGGCAGAACGTCTTGCCCTCCTTCACCTCGGCCACGCCCTGCCGCACCTTGTCGGCGGTCACGTAGTTCATCCGGCCGCGCTGATCGTCGGGACCGAACTCGCCCCAGGTCGACCCGGGCGGGCTGTGTTTCCAGCGTTGCGCCATGGCGCGCGACTATAAGCCAGGCGCCGGCCGTCCGGCCGCGATCCGCAAAACCGCTGTGCGCGGTCCCCGGTTTCGCATACGTTCGGCGCCAGCCGCTTCCAAGGACGCAACCATGACCCATCGATCCCTCGTCTTGCCCGCCGCGGCGGTGCTCGCCATGACCGCGTTCGCGCCCGCCACCGTCCCGGCCCAGCCGGCGCCCGCCAAGAAACCGCTCGACGCGCGGTCCCAGGCGATCGCCGACGTGGTCACCGCCAACCACATCCTCGCCGACCAGGGCGTGGTCGACGGGTTCGGTCACGTCAGCGTCCGCGACCCCACCGACCCCAACAAGTTCTTCCTGGCGCGCAGCACGGCCCCCGAGCTGGTGACCAGCGCCGACGTCCTCGAGCACGACCTCGACGGCAACGCGCCGGCCGCCGGCAACGCCAAGCTCTACCTCGAGCGCTTCATCCACGCCGAGATCTACCGCGCGCGGCCCGACGTCAACGCGATCGTGCACTGCCACGCCCCGGACCTGATCCCGTTCGGCGACACCGGCATCGCGCTCCGCCCGCTCTACCACATGAGCTCGTTCCTCGGCGGCGGCGTCCCGGTGTTCGACATCCACAAGGCGGCCAACGGGTCCACCGACATGCTGGTCAGGACCCCCGAGCTCGGCAAGGCGCTCGCCAAGGTGCTCGGCACCCACCCGGCGGCGCTGATGCGCGGCCACGGCGCGGTCATCGTCGGCAAGGACGTCCAGGCCGCGGTGTTCCGCTCGGTCTACACCGAGCTCAACGCCAAGCTGCAGGCCGAGGCGATGACGCTCGGCGCCAAGGTCATCTACCTCGACGCCGACGAGGCCAAGAAGTCCGAGGAGACCAACGCTGCGCTGGTCGGCCGGTCGTGGGAGCTCTGGCTGCGCAAGGTCCGCGACCGCTAGCGTCGCGCCGCGGCCGCGGCGGGCTCAGGCCAGCGCGCCACCGTCGACGATGATCGACTGCCCGGTCATCCACGACCCGGCTCGGCTGGCCAGGAACACCGCGGCGCCGGCGATGTCGTCGGGCTCGCCGAGCCGCCGCAGCGGCGTACCCGACGACGCGCGGCGCTCGCCCTCCTCGGTGTCCCACAGCGCCCGGGCGAAGTCGGTCTTGACCAGGCCGGGCGCGATGCAGTTGACCCGGATGTTGTGCGGGCCGTTCTCGACCGCGAGGTTGCGCGCGAGCTGGAGATCCGCGGCCTTCGAGATGCAGTACGTGCCGATCGTCAGCGAGCCGCGGTAGCCGCCGATCGACGACACGATGATGATCGCGCCGTCGCGCTTGGCGATCATGTCGGGCAGCACCATCTGCGCGAGCCAGTGGTTCGACCGGATGTTGGCGCCGAGGATCTTGTCGAACGCGTCGTCTCCGATCTTCGACATCGACCCGTACGCCGGGTTCAGGGCGGCGTTGCAGATCAGGACGTCGATCGGTCCGAGCCTCTGATGGGTCTCGTCGACCAGCGCCTGCAGCTGGTCCTTGTAGTTGATGTTGCAGGCGATCGGCACGGCGACGTTGGCGCGGCGCGCCTCGTTGATGCCGGCCGCCACCTGGTTGCAGGCGTCCGCCTTGCGGCTCGACACGACCACCCGGGCGCCGTGCTCCGCGAGCCGCTCGGCGATCGCCTTGCCGATGCCCTTCGTCGAGCCGGTGACGAGTGCCACTTTTCCTGTCAGATCGAAGAGAGTCATCGCGATCTTGTATCAGAGATGGCCGGGCGGTTTGGTGTCCGGTGGGTACCAGGCGATCTCGATCAGGTTGCCGTCTGGGTCGCGGCAGTAGAGCGACGTCATCGGCCCGAGCGCACCGGCGCGCTCGACCGGACCGGCCTCGATGGCGACCCGGCAGGCCTGGAGGTGCGCCACCACCTGCTCGGGGGTGTGCCGGGTGATGAAGCACAGGTCGTCGCTGCCCGCGACCGGGTGGGCCCCGGTGAACCAGGCCACCGCGTCGGTGTCGACCGGCCGGAGGTTGATCTTCTGCCGGCCGAACCGCATCGCCACCCGCGTGCCGGTGCGCGACGCGAAGTCCTCGCGCTGCATGCCCAGCACCTCGGCGTACCAGGCCGCGCTGGCCTCGACGTCATGGACGTTGAGCACGATGTGGTCGAAGCGATCGATCGCGAGGGTCATGCGGTGCGTCGCCACTCTACACGCAACCGCGGCCTCCGGCGGTCGCCGAGCGGCGCGGCGGCTTCCCGGTGGCCCCGGCGGCCTCACTGACGCTCGACCACGCGCCCATTCGCCACGCGCCACCGCGGCGAGTCGCCGACCAGGCGCATCACCTCGGGCACCGTGCGCTGCGGCCCGGACACGTCGATGACCTCGAGGTAGCCGTTCTGGCCCGCGACGACGACGTGGTCATCGTCGAGGAACGCGACGCGTAACAGCGGTTCGGCGGCCGGGATCTGCGCGACCAGATGGACCTTCGCGCTGTCCCACAGGCTGACGTCGGGGGACGTGTTCACCGTCGCGATCCACAGGCCATTCGGCGACAACGCCGCGCCTTCGAACCGCACGTACGCGCGCCCGCGCGGCTCGCCTGACGGGATGGCCCACTGGCGCAGCGTCTGGTCCTTGCTGAATGTGAACACCGTGTCCCCCCGGATCTCGAGGCGGTCGATCGACGCATCGTGTCGGCTCAGCGTGGCAAGCAGGTGGCCCTGGACCTCGGCGCCGGCGGGCGCGGTGGGGTGGGCCGCCGGACGCGAGCGGTCCCAGATCCGCAGCGCGCCGTCTCCGTGGCCGGTGAACAGGTGGCCGCGGTCATCGAGCGCGATCTGGAACAGGTCGAGCGAGTTGCGGGAGCGCTCCACCGCGCGCCACGGATCGCCGTCGCGCTCGCGTACCCACAGGCTGCGGTCGCAGGCGATCGCCATCGCCGCACCGTCGTGTGAGAACGCGCCGATCCACGCCTGATCGGAGGAGTCGGGACACGGGATCCCGCCGAGCGGTGCGCCGTCGCGGCTCGAGTAGCGCAGCAGCGCGTCGGTCTTTCCGGTCAGGAGCTCGTCGTTCCCCGGCCGGAACGCGGTCGGCATACCGTCGAGTCTGGCGATCGGCTCGAGCGTGGAAGTCATCAGCAGGGTCGCCTGGTTCTGCAGCTGGACGGCGATCCGGTCGCGGTGGTTGGACAGCAGGCCGTCGATCGACGCGCCGATGTTCGCCGTCCGGACCGCTGTGTGGACGTTCGCGACGTCCCACAGCTCGATCCGGGCATCCGCGGCGCCGCCCCGCGAGATCGCGCGGCGGCCGGTCGGATCCACGCGCACCATGTGGGCGGCGTCGGCGGCCTCGAGCACGGCGACGGGATGGGACGGGCGCTCGAGGTCCCAGATCCGCAGCCTTCGATCGAAGCCGCTGGTGAGCGCGTGCCTGGCGTCGATCACCGTGCTGTTCTGGATCTCGTTGTTGCCGAGCGGACGAACCCTGCCGGTCGAGAGATCGACGATCGCGCAGTTGGCAAGCAGCGTGTGATCGCCGGCCCAGGCCAGGCTGCCCGACGGCTCGGGCCGCAACCGCTCGCCGGCCGGCGTGTCCCATCGCCTCACACCGTCCATGCCGGCGGTGATCAGGTGGCCGCGATCGACCGTCGCCGAGAACCATCCGTCCCCCGGGACCTGGTCAACCTGCTCCAGATCCGCGGCGCGCCAGGCGATCGCACCGCTGTCGACCAGCGCGGCGAGGTGCGCGCCGTCGCCCGACAGCGCGAGCCTGGACGGGCGGTGGGCCGGGGCAGAGGCGAGCTGTTTGCCGTTGCCCCCGACGAGGATCACCGCGTGCTCGGACGTGAACGCGAAGCGATCGCCCGCCACGGGCAAGACCTCGAAGGCCTCTGCGTCCGTGATCCGGACGGCCGCGCCGGTCCGCGCATCGCGCAGGTAGGCGCCGGTCTTCGCGGCCACGGCGAGCCGCGAGCCATCGTCGGAGTACGCGAGCGCCGCGACCGGGCCGCCCAGCGGGGGCAGCGCTTGCCGCGGCGCGGTCCCCGGATCGCCGCCGGTGAGCGGAATCACCAGGATCGTCCCGTCGGCCTGACCGATCGCGAGCTCGCCGCCGTCCCGGCGAAACGCTGCCCCGACCCCGGGGAAGCTGCCGAGCCGGCGATCGACGTCGCGCAGCGCGATCGTCGCGAGCCGCAGCGCGACCGGGTCCTCTGGAAGCTCGGTGAGCGCAGCGGCCAGGTACGCCGCCGCCTGCGCGGAATCGCCGTCGACGACCAGCTGCCGGCCGCGCTCGAGCTGCGCCTCCGCGAGCGCCCGCCGGGTCGCGCGCTCGCGCGCCACGATCTGCCGCACGCTGATCGCGCCGCCGACCGCGAGCACACCGACCGCGATCGCGCCGACCGTCACCGCGGCGCGATGCTGGCGGATCCATCGCACGAGCAGCTCGCGCGGCCGGTACTCGCGCGAGCGCAGCAGCTGGCCGGTCTCGAACCGGCGCAGCTCCTCGGCCATGTCCTTTGCGGTCGGGAACCGCGCGGTCTTGTCGCGCGCCATCGCGCGCTCGGCGACCGCCCGCAGGTCGGCCGGCGCGCGCGGCGCGATCCGGTCGATCGGCGTGGGCATTTGCTGGAGCGCGGCGGCGATCAGCCGGTCCGCCGAGCGCTCGACGCTGTCCCAGTACGGCGGATGACCTGCGAGCAGGTGATACAGGATCGCGCCGAGCGAGTACACGTCCGCGCGCTCGTCGACCGGCTCGCCGGCCGCCTGCTCCGGCGCCAGATAACACGGCGTTCCGACCACCGCGCCCGCGCGGGTCAGCTCCGGCGACGCCGGCTCGCTGCTCAGCGCGCCCACCTCGGACCCATCGCGATCGAGCTCCTTGGCGAGCCCCCAGTCGATCACCACCGTCTCGCCGAACTCGTCGACCAGGACGTTGGCGGGCTTCAGGTCGCGGTGAACGACCCGCCGCGAGTGCGCATACGCCAGCGCCTCGGTCAGCGCGACGACATGCGGCAGCAGCGCCAGCCGCTGCTCGAGCGTCGTCGCCCGCTCGATCGCATCCCCCAGCGTGCCGCCGGTGACCAGCCGCATCGTGTAGAACGCCGCGCCATCGGGCCAGGTCCCCGCCTCGTAGATCGGCACGATCGCCGGGTGCTGCAGCCGCGCGGTGATCCTCGCCTCGCGCTCGAACCGCGCGCGCAGCTCCGGCGCGAGCACCTCCTTGAGCGCGACCTCGCGACCGAGCCGCCGGTCGCGCGCGCGGGTGATCCGCCCCATCCCGCCGCGCGCGAGCACGTCGCCCCGCGCGAACCGCCCCGGATCGACCGTCGGCAAGCCGGGCGGCTCGGGGAGCTCGATCACCTCGGGGAGCTCGATCACCTCGGGTGCGCTGACCGGCTCGGCAGAGCTCCGCGCGATCCTGGGGCGCGCCCGGTCGTGCTCCGTATCGTGGGTCAGCGCGCGGCACCCCTCGCAGCTCGCGAGGTGCGCGTGCAGCCGCTCCTCCTCGCTGCCCGACAGCGTGCGACTGTTCACGCCGACGGCGACGAGCAGCATGACGTCGTCACAGTCCACGCCTCATCATGTCGCGGCGCGTCGACCGTCGCAACTACATGGCCGCACCGAGCCGCGCCACTCTCGGCTCGAGCCGCGATGCCCGGCGAACACGCCGCCGTCGACCGGGAACGCCTGATCGCGCTGATGGTCGCCGAGGTCTGCGACGCCATCTGGCGGCGGGTCTTTGACGTCGGCCACCCCGGCCTTTCGCCGCTGGGTCGGCAGCTGCCGGATCGTCGGCGCCATCGAAGTTGCCCCGAGTTCGCCAACGCGATCGACGACTCCGAGCGCCGGCTCGCACCGATCTGGAGGCTCTCTGACAAGAGTGCTTTCAGCCGTCATTGACGCGCAACTTTCTTCATCGCTGGTTCGCTCGCGTGCGTGTCCACAGCGGGTGCCCCCCGGGACCAGCTTGACGACGCGCACGAAGTTGTCGTGCACTAGCTGGATGCGCTCGCTGTTCGTGTCGTCTTGGCCAGCCTGCAACGCTGGGCTGAGGTTCTTGATTTGCTCGAGGCAGCACTTGCGGGCATCCCCGAGGCCATCGACAGGCCCTCGACGGTGATCTTCCAGTCGGAAGCGTCGTTGGGCATAGCAGAGAGCACGTCCGCCTTGGCGCTGAGGTCTCCCACCGACCGGCACAGCGCGTACGGCCTCCGATCGGGCGCGCCGACGACCCCCCGGGGTGGGAGCGACCTCCCACCAATCGCGCCGCGAAATTAGCGGTTACGTCAACTTGTTGGCGTCGCGGGCCTGACGCTCGGGCGCAACGACGCCGCGACGGTGCAGGTCAGTGCGATCCCATTGCGTTTGGGTGCGGCTCTTTGGCGGCGCGCTCGACGGGAGCAATTTCGATCATTTGACGAGTTTGAGCTTCGGCCGGTTCGCCGGCAGCGGGTTGGGGACAGCACCGTCGGCATAGCGTGAGGCGTGCGTTCGCTCGTGCTCCTTTGCGAGGTGAAACTGCCAGTAGTCGTCGAAGTCGCCGCTGGTGCGCAGCGCGCGTAGACGCAGGATCGCTTCTGCGCCGGTGAGCGACCAGCGGGCACCAGTGCGGCCCATGCGGTCCTGCACGAGGTAGCGGCACGCGCCCTCGATGACCCCGGTGGCAATCGGCAGCCCGTCGGCGAGCGCACGGTCGTAGTGCAGGAGGCGCGTGTGCGCCACCAAGTAGCCCGCGGCCTTCTCGACCGGTCGTGCGGCCGTGGCGTCGAGACCATGGCTCTTGGCCATCAGGCGCATGCTCTTTGCGATCTCGCCGCCGCTGCGGCCACCGAGCAGCTTGACCAACTGGTGCTCGACCCACGCTTCGGCCTCGGGCGTGCCGTCCTTGTGAAACGCGTACGCAGCGCGCCACAGGTATTCGAGCACGTGGACGATGTCGAGGACGATCGTGATCTCGACACCGACCCGGCGGGCGGCGCGTTCGACGCGCTTGATCTGATCGCGCTGACCATCGACGAGGACCACCCACCGGCGGCGCCGCTCCGGATCGCGACGCAACGCCTCGGCGAATGCGTCCTGGATCACCGCCTGTGCGGAGCGCTGCGCGCTTGCCCAGACCCGCTTGTTCGTTGGCCGGGGCCTCGCGGCATCGCGATGCTCGCGCAGCCCGTGCAGCACTTCGGCGCTGGTACGGGGCCATCGAGCGACCGAGTAGACCGCTGCGACCTGCGCCATCCGCTTGCGGTTGGGCTTTTCCCCCTTCGCGAGCCGGGTGTGCAGCTTCGGCTCGGCCTCGGCCGCCTTGCGCGTCGCCTCGCGCCGATCCTCGTGCTGCATCGCGATCCCCTTGCCGTCGAAGCTGAGCACGAGCAGGTCGTCGGTGACCTCGGGCTCGCACAGCCGGTCGCTGTAGAACGCGTCGAAGTCTTGCGCGGAGCGCACGGTCAGTTCCTCGACCTGCCGCTTCGGCACACTCCCACCGGTCCGTTTCTCGATCAGCTCCACGACCTCGTCGAACGACGACTTCGCGCTCTCCTCGGCGACGATGCGGCGCAGGTCATGTGTGTACTTCTCATCGGGCAACCCGTGCGCGGCGTCGAGCGGCGCGATCCCCTCGACCCCCGGCGCCTGATAGAGCAACCGCTTGACCTCGACCTCCCCGACCGGCGTTTCGATCCGACGCGACGACACGCGCGCGTCTCGCCGTTCGATTCCGTCCGCGCCAATGACCTTCACGCGGCGCTCTCGCTCGGCACACTGATCGAAGTACCCCTGCATGAGGTCCCGCAACATCGCAGTCCCGTCCTTGGCCAGCAACTGCGAGACGTCGTCCGCGGTCGCGCCTTCGCCCACCATCTCCATCAGGCGTTCGATGATCTTGTCCATCGCGCCCCGAGCCTCGCAGAACGGGCTGTCATTGGCGATCCTCGCGGTGCTGGTCGTTGCCATTAGGCGACGGACGCTACCCGCTCGCCTTCGATCCGGACAGCGCCTCCGAAACCAACCTCGCGGAATCGATCAGGTTTCTGCCGCCGCGCAAGATCCGCACCCAAATCTCTTCCGGGCCATCCCTACCCACGGGGTCTGCGTCGACGGCACGGCGGTGCGCGCTTTCATCCTCCTTGGTTGCTCATGATCGGGGCGGTCTCTCGTTCGGCGAGCACGATGTGTTGCTGCGCGTCCACTGACTGACGAACCAGATTACGACCTGCACCCATTCCACCTTGTCGATCGGTCGTTGCGCCTTCTCGACAACCGATCGAGATACCCAGCGCTTCATTGTCCTGAACGGCTGCTCGGCGCGCCTTCGAGCTCGGTGCCGACCTTGAGACGGTCGAGATAGGCCCGGTACGCGAAGGAGCGATCGCGCTTCTTGCCGGTGGTCTCGACGACCACTTCCGCGGCGACGAGCAGGTCGATCGCGCGCCCGGCGGTCGGTTTGGTCGTCCCGACAAGCTTCATCACCGACGCGACGGTCACGACCGGGTGGCGCGGCAACAGCTCGAAGACCCGCAGCGCGATCACGGACGCGCCCTCGTGCGCGAGCACACGCGCGCGATCGGTGGCGACGAGGGCGAACAGCTCGCGCGCCGAGACGACTGCCTCGTCCGCGATCGTCGCGATGCCATCGAGGAAGAAGTCGAGCCAGCCCTCCCAGTCGCCGTCGATGCGTACTGCATCGAGCCGCCGGTAGTAGTCGCCCTTGTGCCGCTTGAAGAAGAGGCTCAGGTACAGGAGCGGCTTTGTGAGCAGCTTCCAGTGCTCGAGCAGCAGCGTGACGAGAAGACGCCCGATGCGGCCGTTGCCGTCGAGGTACGGGTGGATGGTCTCGAACTGTACGTGGAGCAGCCCGGCACGCACGAGCGGCGGCAGCGTGTCATCGGCGTGGATGTACTTCTCGAACGCACCGAGTACCTCGCCGAGCGCGTGTGGGGGCGGTGGTACGTAGGCGGCATTGCCCGGCCGGCTGCCGCCGATCCAGTTCTGGCTGCGCCTTACCTCGCCCGGCAGCTTGTTGGCTCCGCGCACACCGCGCATGAGGCGCTGATGCGCACCGTTCAACAGCCGCATCGAAAGCGGCAAACCCTTCGGGTCCGCGAGCTGGACGCGCGAGTACGTGAGCGCGTCGAGGTAGTTGCAGACCTCCTCGACGTCGGCGTTCGGCGGGGCGCTCTGTTCCGCGCCATCCTCGGCCTCGAACGTGAGCAGGTCGACGAGCGTCGCCTGCGTGCCCTCGATCTGCGACGAGAGGACGGCTTCCTTGCGAACGAAGGCGTAGATGAACCAGTCGAGCGAGGGTACCATCTCGCCCGCGAGCTCGAGGCGGACGAGCGCCTGCTCGGCGGTGCGAAGGCGTTCGGCGAGGCCGGCGTCGACGCCGATCGGCGGATCTACCGGCGGAAGCGCCAGCGGGATGAACGCGGCGATCTCTTCGCCGCCCACCGTGGTCCGTTCGTATCGTCCGGTGACTCGCTTCGGCATCGCTGGGCTCGTTAGTAACGCGCGCTTGACTAGCCATGCCGGCTGATAAAGCGGCGGTGACCAAGCGGAGCGTTAGGTACGTAGCCTTTACTAGCTACCAACGTTAGTCAAGGGTACTTTACTAGCGAGGCATGCGCCC
>DATAPF010000511.1:0-16483 GCA_036265355.1 Kofleriaceae bacterium
CGATCTCGTGATCCCAGCGGCTGATCGGGCACGGCACCAGCGCCGCGACACGAACGCCGGCGCGCCGGAGCCGGCGGACGGTGCGCAACCAGCATGCACGATCCGAATCGGTGCCGTAGAAACCGAGATCTCCGAGCACCAGGACCGGCACGGCAGGATCCGGAGATCGCGACCCGATCAGATCGCCGTCCGATGTGGCGAGCGATGCCTGACGGTGGGCGTCGAGTACCCTCCGCTCGAGCGCCGCATGGCCGCACAGCCGGACCAGCTGGCGATACACCATCTCCTGGTCATCCCAGAACGGCGTCAGCCGGCTGCTGCGATCGATCCAGAGCGCTGCCGAGGCAGTCCAGACCCGGCGCTGGCTCCGCGGGATGCGCGGGAGGTGCTCGCCGCGCGCCCAGGCGCGGATCAGCGTGGCGACGTCGGGATCGCGGCTGGGCCGCGATCCGTGGAGCGCAGCGTGTAGCCGCGACCACAGCGTGGACCAAGCTGCCAGCGGCGGCGACTCCGGCAGCTCGGCGCACGGTTCGCTCCGGAGATCGTCCTCGGTGAGACGCTGCAACAAGGCCGGTGCCGTCGGTGGCTCGCGCTCGCGCTCCGTCGCTGCCTCGACGCGAAAGAATCCGGCGCGATCCGCCGGGCGATCATCTACCGCCGAGGCTGTGGCCAGCTCGATGGTCGCGTTGCCCATCCTGTGTGGTGTCGCGTCGTTCGGGACCCGGAGCTGCTGCCTCGGAGGTGGCGTGTGCGGCGTGGATCTACCGTGCCGGTCCACCGTCATCACGTGCGCGACCCGGGCGATCCCGGCCCCCACGGCGACCACCGCCGGTCTACCATCCACCCGACTATCCGCGACCACCGGACCGGCTGGCTCGGCGCCCATGACGACCGGCGCGCCGGCGATGCGGCGGAATCCGAGCAACGCCGCGGCGTCGGCTCGGTCGCGCGCCGGAAGCGCACGCAACAGGCGCACGAGATCAGCGAGCCCGACGGCCGGCTTCACGGCTCGCGTTCCGCGATCCGGCTTCACGGCTTGCGTTCCGCGATCGCCGGCGGAGATGGTGCGTGCTTTTCGACGACGAACATCGCGATCTCGGCCAGCAACGCGCTCGGGCTGACGCCGTCGCCGCGCTGCGCCAGCACCGCGTCCACCAGATCGATGTACTCCGCGACCCCCGGTGCGGGCAGCCGCTCTCTCCGGATCGTCGAGCGCCGGCTCGCGATCAGCGCGGCGGCCTGCGCCAGGATCGCGGGTTCGCAGCCGGGGAAGTGCGCGGCGCCGCGTGCCCGCAGCGCTTCGCGCACGGCGGCGTCGCCTTCGTCGTCGGGCAGACCGAGGTGCAGGACAAAGCAACGCCGCAGAAATGCATCCGGGAGCGAGCGTTCCTCGTTGGTGGTGATCACCACCAGCGGTCGTGCACCCGCGGTCATCTTGACCATGCCGCAGCCGGGCACGTCGAACCTGCGCTGCCCGAGGGCCTCGAGCAGCGCGTTGGGGATCGCGCTGTCGGCCTTGTCGATCTCATCGATCAGCAGCACGACGCCACGGTCGCCTGCGCCATGGGCAGGATCCGGTGGCACGACTGCGCCCGCGTGCCGGGTCTGCGCCGCGGCACTGTTCCAGTCGAACGCCCACCACAGCGCTCCTGGGTCGATGAACTTCTGGATCGCAACGTCGTCGCGGCCGCCCTTGTGGAGCGCTCCCATGAGCTGCGCCTCCGCCAGGCGCGCCACCGCGTCGACCGTGTACAGCAGGTCACGCGGCTCAGTGCTCGCGTCGACCACGTGCTGCAAGAACCGGCGCTGGAGCTGCACGGCCGCGGCAAGCGCGAGCTGGCTCTTGCCGACGCCCGGCTCGCCGCGCACCAGCAGCGGCCGACCGGTGGCGAGCGCGGCGTTGATCGCCACCACCGATCGCCGGTCGATCACGTGGGCGGGGCTGTGGTGACCGCTGGTCGCACCGAGATCATCACATCGCCTTCTCGTAGCGTCAGAAACAAGCTGGTCATGCAGGTACACTCACGTTCGGGATGGGGTGCGGGGCTTCAGGATCGCAGCAATACACTCCTCGAGATCGGCCTCGGCGTCGCTGAGCTGGCCCTGCATACGAATCAGGACCAGCCCCGGTAGCCCGGATTCGCCATGCAGCGTGGTCCTCGCCAGGTGCCACAGCACGCCGGGATCCTCCGGCGATGCAGCGTCGCGGAACAGGAAGTAGTACCGCATCCGCTCCGGGCCAGTGCGCTGGTCGCGCCTGCGCAACGCGGCCAGGACCCGCGTGCGTTGCTCATGGGAGGTCAGCCCGCCGACGCCGAGCTGGTACATCAGCTGCTTGACCACGCCCTCGAGCAAGTGTTGCTCGCTGGTGAACAGCGCGGTTTGCGCCGTTGCGGGGATCTGGACGGCGCCAACACCGTACGGCTCGCTACCAGCACGGTACTCGAACCAGCAGCGCCGGCCGACCCAGCCGGCCATCACTGCCTCCGCGATGGTATCGGAGCGATAACGCAGCTCGACGACACCGGGCTGGCGCTCGCCGCGCGCGCAGCATGCCGCGACCTCATCGCGCCAGTCCGAGACGTACGGCAGCACGGCGAACAGCACGGTGTGGAGCGCGGCGCGATCGGCATCCCCGTCGGTCGTCGCCGGCTGCTCGTCGGACACGGACAGGACGTGCGCCGCCGCTTCACTCCCGCGCAGCCCTACCAGCCGGTCGGCGAGCAGCTCGGGGACCGGATCGCACCCGCCGATGCGCGCGACCAGCTGCTCCAGCGCTCGGGGCCGCATCTTCAACGTCGCGGCGACCTCGCGTTTCATGCCGGCCAGACGCTCGCGGACCTCCGCCGAGGCGATGCCGGTCGGCGTCGGCGTGCGACCGGCCGGCTTCGCGGTTGCCGGCGGCAGCTCGGACGTGTCGCCGGCGAGATCGCTGCGATTGCAGGTCGACGCCGACGTCCATGGCGCTCGCTCGTCGAGCAGGCGCATCAGGCGCCGGCACAGCTCGGTGTCGAACTGGGCGAGCTCGGCGACCTCCTGAGCGCGCACTGCGAGCGCGACCGACCGCGGCGCGAACAGGTTGCGGTCGATGCGCGCCTCCAGCAGGAGCTGCTCGAACAGCGCATCGGTCAGTTTGAGGAGCCGAGCGTGGAGGTGGACATGATCGCTGCGATCTTCGCCGCCGTCACGGGGCGACGCGATGATGTGCCTGGTCATCGCGCGTCCCGCGGCCTGTGAGGGTTCGCCACGCGAAACCCGATCGTGTGCACCGCCGTGACCACCGCTCGCCGCAGCATCGCGAATCTTCGCGAGGGTCGATTCGACACCACCTGGATGAGGCGACGCATCCGCCGGATCACGACAGAGATCCACCTTTACCGTGACGGCAACGACAGCGTCGCCTGATATGGCGACACCACCGCGCGACATGGAGCGCGCCACCGTCGCCACCGTCACGCTCGGCCAGCCCCGCAGGTCCTTCTCGAGCCGACGGCGGGCGGCGCCTCGATCGCCTACCAGCTCGGCGCGGCGACCAGCGCACCTGGCGCCACACGATTGCGCGGATCGCCGTCATGTTCCGTCCGGCTGGGACTGCTGAGGGCAGCATCCGAAACAACGTGTTGTTTCAAGTCCTTGACCTGCCGGCCAGAAGCAGCGCAACGTCGACACGTCGAGCCCCCTTGTCTGGACTTAGTCCATGACCTAGTCTGATCCGAGGTGAAGGAAGTCAATATCCACGAGGCCAAGACCCACCTGTCGCGCCTCCTCAACCGGGTCGCGTCCGGCGAGGAGATCGTGATCTCTCGTGCTGGCAAGCCGATCGCTCGACTCGTTCCGATCGGGGCCCCGGTGTCTCGCCAGCTCGGGCGCGACGTGGGTCTGTTCATGGTGCCAGACGACTTCGATCAGCCGCTGCCCGAGGATGTGCTGGCCGAGTTCGAGCGGTGAGGCTCCTGATCGATACGCAGTGCTGGCTCTGGATGCAGGCCGAGCCGGACCGCTTCAGGTCCGAGACGCGCAAATTGCTGCTCGATCCCGGCAACGAGCTCTACCTGTCCGCGGCGAGCTCATGGGAGATCGCGATCAAGTATGCACTCGGCAAGCTGCCGCTGCCGGAGCCCCCCGCAACGTATGTCCCGTCCCGGATGCAGTCGAGCGGCGTGATGGGGCTCGCGATCGAGCACGCGCACGCGTTACACGTCGATGGGCTTCCTACACATCACCGCGATCCGTTCGACCGGCTGCTGATCGCGCAGGCGCAGCTCGAAGCCATGTCGATCCTGAGCGCCGACCGCGCCCTCGCGCTGTACCCGGTCACGATCCTGGCCCCATAGCTGGCCCTCGCCGCCGGGGCCGCCTGACCACCCAGCTCGCCGGCGCCGCGCCGCGGTGCTATCCGCCCGGCATGCACCGGCAGCTCGACCTGCTCGCGTCGCAGCGCATCGGCTTCGATGCGAGCTTTGCCGAGCTGCGCCGCGTCGAGCTGGCCGACGGTGCCTGGGTCGACCACGTCCCGGGCTGGGTGACCGGCCACGACCTCCTGTTCGAGCAGCTCGAGCGCTCGCTGGCGTGGCGCACCGAGACCCGCCGGATGTACGATCGCAGGGTGGCCACGCCACGCCTGCTCGCCGGCATCGCGGCGACCGAGGTCGCGGACGGCGTGCTGGAGGACATGCGCCGCGCCCTGTCGGCGCGCTACGGCGAGGACTTCGTCCGCACCACCGCCGCCCTGTACCGCGACGGCAACGACAGCGTCGCCTGGCACGGCGACACCACCGCGCGCGACCTGGAGCGCGCCACCGTCGCCACGGTCTCGCTCGGCCAGCCCCGCAAGTTCCTGCTCAAGCCGGCCGCGGGCGGCGCTTCGATCGCCTACCCGCTCGGCCGCGGCGACCTGCTCGTCATGGGCGGCACCTGCCAGCGCACGTGGCGCCACGCGATCCCCAAGGTCGCCCACGCCCCGGGCCCGCGGATCGCGGTCATGTTCCGGCCCGACTGGGACTACTGAGGGCGATCTCTCAAACAACGCGTTGTTTCTGAAGCCTGCCTGAGAAAACAACGCGTTGTTTCAGCAGGCTGCTTGCAGAACAACGCGTTGTTTCGACGAGAACCCGCCGTCGCTCGCGACGATCGACATGTCGACCACCCAGGGCGATCCGGTCCGCTACCAGCTGCTCAGCCTGCCGCTCTACCTGTCCTGGCGCGCGATCGACGCTGCGAGCCGCGTCGCATGCTGACCGGGTAGCTCCAGCCCGGGGCCCTCGCATCGCCGTCATGTTCCGCCCCGACTGGGAGTACTGACGCCGCGGTGAACCGCCGGCGCCGATCAGGCAAGATAGCGCGATGCGCGCGATCGACTGGGCACCCGGCGCCGTGATCGCCGCGCGCTATCGGCTGATCCGCCGCGTCGGCGAGGGCGGCATGGGCGTCATCTGGGCCGCCGACGACCTCGTCACCGGCCGGCCCACCGCGCTGAAGCGGATCAAGGACACCGTCGACGATCCGGCCGCGCGCCGCCGGTTCCTGGACGAGGCGCGCGCGGCGTCGGTCGTGCGCCACCCGAACGTGGTCGAGGTGTTCGACGTGCTCGAGCTCGACGACGGTCCGCCGGCGCTGGCGATGGAGCTGCTGGACGGCGAGTCGCTGCGCGACATGCTCGTCCGCGACCGGACGCTGTCCGTCGCCGCGCTCGCCGACGTCCTGGTGCCGGTGATCTCCGCGGTCGGCGCCGCGCACGCGCTCGGCGTCGTGCACCGCGATCTCAAGCCGGAGAACATCTTCCTGGCCCGCAGCGCCGGGGGCGAGCGCGTCGTCAAGGTCCTCGACTTCGGGATCGCCAAGCTGACCGCGCTCGACGGCGAGGCGATGCGCTCGGCCGGGCTGACCACGACGGCCGTGCTGGGGACGCCCGCGTACATGGCGCCCGAGCAGGTGTTCGGAGAGCGCGACATCGATCATCGCGCCGATGTCTGGGCGCTCGGCGTGGTGATCTACGAGTGCCTGGCCGGGGTCCGACCGACCGAGGGCGACAACGTGGGTCAGGTGTTGAAGCACGTGGTGGCCAAGCCGTTCGCCCCGCTCGGGCTGCGGGTCCGCGATCTGCCCGACGCCGTGTCGCGGCTCGTCGAGCGCATGCTGATGCGCGAGCGCTCGCATCGGCCGGCGGATCTGCACGAGGCGGTCGCGGTCCTGGCGCCGTTCGCGAGCGCGCCGGGCGCCCCGTTCGGCGCACCGGCGGCGCAGCTCGCGCAGGCCGGCGATGCCGGGATCGCGGACACCGTCCCCGTCGAGCGCAGACCGCGCGAGGCCGAGGCACTGCCCGCGCCGCACGACGGCGCCGCGCCGAGCTCGCGGCCGGCGCACGGGCGACCGCGCCGCGGCATCCTGCTGGCGCTCGCCGCCGCGCTCGCGCTGATCGGGCTGGGGCTGATCCGGGCGCGCCGCTCGTCCCTGGAGCCGGCGATCCCGTCCTCGCCGCTCGCGGATCCCAGCTCGAAGCTCGCCTGCCCGATCCTGCGCGTGTCGGGCGTTGCCGAGCCCGCCGGCTGGCTCGGAGCAGCCGCGGCGGCCATCGCCTGCGAGCGGGCCCGGCTCCTCCTCGGTGGACGCGGCGAGCGCACGCTCGTCCCCGCCGAGCTCCTGAACTTGCCGCGCGAGCCCACGAACAAGTTCCCGGAGGCGCCGTACGACGATCCCGGGGCGCGAGCCGGCACGGTGGCCGCGGCCCGACAACGCGCGCAGGCGTACCTCGACGGCGAGGTGAGCTGGAGCCCACCCGGCTTCCACGTCGCCCTCGCGCTCGTTGGCGCCGATGGAACCGAGATCGCGAGGTCCGACGGTCGCGGACCGGCGCTGTACGAGGCGGTCCGGTCCGCGGAAGCGCGGCTCACGGGCGCGGCATGGATCCCGGGGGCCAGCAAGCTCGATCCGGAGACCGCGGCCTGGTCGCGCACGGACGACGTCGACGCTGCGCTCGGCATGCTCGATCTGACGTTCGCCTTCGTCCAGAGCGCAGGGGACCTGCCCGGCGAGTGCCACGGGTTCGAGCAGCGCAGCACCCGGGTCGGCGAGCTCGGCGACGAGGCCGTCGGGGCCTGTGCCTACACCGTCGGCGAGCCGGCTCCGGAGGTCGCGGTCCACGCCTCGGGCAGCGCGACCGCGGACCTGGTCACGCGGATCCGGGTCGACCACTGCATCCACAACACGGGGTCTGCCGAGGACGTGCGGTGGCTTCGCTCGCGGCTGCCCGACGAGCCGACGCCGCAGGGCCGGTCGCTGATCGCCGCCACCGCGTCCTGTCTGCTGGAATCGCAGGGCGGGGGCGAAGCGGACGCGAGGCTGCTCGCGATCCAGGCCGTGCGAAGCGAGCCGCGCAACGCCGGGGGCGGTTGCTGCAATCCGTGGGAACAGCTGATGACGATGGAGCGCGAGACCAGCGAGACCGGCGCGATCCGCGCGATGCAGGCGTGGGTGCCATGGAACAGCTACGCATGGCTCGAGCCCGGGTACCGGGCGGACGGCAAGGCTCCGGCGGCGCTGCCGTCGCTCCGGCGCGCATACCTGCTGTCGCCATTCGATTCGCTGATCGCCCGGATGCTGGCGCGCACGCTGATCGCGTCGGACGACAGTGAATCCGCGCGCGGCATCGCCGCGGAGCTGCGCAACCGGAACCGTCCGCTCTACGCCCTGGAGAGCGATCTGATCCTCGCGGAGATCGCGACCCGGGCTGCGCAGTTCCGTGACGCGCTCGACAAGGCGAGGCGGGCCAGCCAGATCGCTCGCGACGACGCCGGCTGGCTGCTCGCACAGCGGTTCGACGCCGGGCGGTATGCGCTCGAGATCGCGGTCCTCGTCGGCAAGGCACCCGAGGTCGCCGACGATCTGATCCACCAGTTCCTCGATCCCGACGCCACCCCGCTCGATGCCAACTCCCCGTCCGTGCCCGAGGCGGTGCCCGCGATCTGCGTCCGCGCGGCCAGACCGAGAGCGAGAGCGTGCCTCGCGCGCTTCCGATCGCTGCTGGCGAGGCTCCCCGGGGCGCTCACCCCCGAGAGCAATGCCCTGCTGACCGGTGCCGAGCACTACGTCGATGACGACTACCGCGGGGCCGCCCAGCAATGGGCGCCGCTGGTGGGAACCGCCATGAAGCTGGTCCTGACGGTTCCGGATGCCATGGTGGCCGTGTTCGATGGCACCGGCGCTCCCGATCTGGCGGCGCGCGTGGACGCGGAGGTCATGCAGCGCGCCCCGGAGTTCCACGGCGCAACGCTCGGCCACGTGCGCCAGGCGCACCGGGCGCAGCAGCGCGGAGACCTGGAGGAGGCGCGGAGGCTCGCCCGCCAGGTCATCGACGCGTGGTCCGTCGCCGACGAGGAGCTGCCCGCGGTCCAGGACATGCGGCGGCTGATCAGCGCGCTCCCGCGGCGCTGATCGCGACCATCATGGCTGCGCGGCAGCCGGTGCCTGCGGTCGACGGCGCCGTCTCCACCCGCGAACGACCAGCGCGACCAGCACGGGCCAGATCGCGCCGCCCGGACCCCCGATCGTGCACGCTGCACCGCCGTCCGCATCCCCGATCGCGCATCCTCCGCAGCCGCGTCGACCCGGAGCAACCGTGGCGGCCGGCACCCCGGCCGACCGTGTCCCGGGCAGGGTGTCGCGCAGCCGCGTGCACTGCGGGCTGCCCTCGCCGATCACGTCGCACGGCTCGTTGAGGTACGTCGTGACGATCCGGTGATACACGGTGGCGCTGTCGCTGCCCTCGCCCTGGCATTCCCCGTACGCGCCGCCGCGGCCGGCAATCGCCGTGCAGAGTCCGTTGCCATTCTTGTAATGGCAGCGCTTGAGCGGGTGGGGGAAGCACTGCGCGTCCGCGCCCGGCAGGTCACACAGGCGAGAGTTGAGGGTCGCCGCACCGGCATCGTCGGCCGTGCTGTCCTCTTGCTGCTGCGCGTACGAGTAGCAGGCGTAGAGGTCCGCGTAGGGCAGCGCTGGCTGCTTCGCCAGGCACACGTCGTCGGAGGGTACCCCGGCGACGGCGGCCGGATTGCCCGCGGTGGTGACGCGCAGGCCGTCCGCGAGCGGGCGCTGACATCTCGCCGTGTCATCACGCCCGGCCGCCGGGCCGGGTACGCACACCAGCTCGGTGCCATCCAGGGACACCTCGCAGCTGCGCTTCAGCTGGTCGAGCCTGAACAGGTTGCCGTAGAACGCGCCCTCGATGAAGCCGAACGCGTCGGCTTCCGTCGCCGGGAACGCGCCCGGCTGGCCGCGCTTGACGACGGCCTCGTACGGGTCGGGCGAGGGTCCTGGCGGGTCCAGCAGGACCATGGTGCTGAAGTACCCCGCGACTCCCTCGTCCGTGGGGCACTGGAACGTCAGCGGATCGCCGGCACAGACGCCCTGCTTCTCGTTGCGAAACTTCAGGTATCTCGCCGGGGGCGACGTCGGAAAGCCCGGCGGCAGCTGGTACCCGGAGTCCGGTCCGAGACAGCCGTGAATGCCCGCACAGACTCGCAGCGTCGCAGACGAACATGCCGCGTCGTCGATCGCGAGGGAAACGGTTTCCGGGTTGATCCCGAGCGAAGGGTTTCCCGGGTTGCACGTCCCGATATACGCCGCCTGCCAGCCGCATCTCTGTCCGGGCGCACAGCTGGGCTGGAAGCTACCGATCAGAATCCCCCGGGCCGGGTCGCTGCCCGCCACGCGCTCTCTGAACTGCTTGACCGTGCTCACCTTCGAACCCGGCGAGGCCAGCGGAGCCAGCACACTGCGGAGCGAGAGCGGGATCGACTTGTGAAGCGCATTGACCCGGGCGGCCACGCACGCAGTCACGAACTCTTGACATTCCGGGACCGCGAGGTCGGGATCCGATGCCTTGCAGAGACCGAGCTCTCCGCGCACCACGAACGACATCCCGTTTGCGTCCGTGTAGCCGATCTCGTCCGAGGCGGGCAGCGCGCACCGGATGATCTCTTGCAGCACGGCGCGCGCATTCGGATCCAGCAGCTGATGGGCGATATAGGGCTCCAGCAGGGCTTCGCGCAGCTTGTTCTGGGTCAGGGTCGCGAGAGCCTGCTTGTTGGTCGTGAGTGCATTGATCCGGAACGCCGCGGCCGCGAGGCCGTTGTGCGGCATTCCGTTGATTCCATTCTCGTCGCCATCGTCCACCGCGAAGCTCACGCGAGTGAACGCCACCAGGCACGTGATCGAGGCGATCACGATCCCGATCTGCCGATTCGTCGCCATCTGTTCCTCCTCTGTCACATCGCCGAGGCTCCTGCCTGACGCGATGCCCGGTGCGCGTGGGGAGCAAGTATCATACCATCGGTCTGATCGGGTCGACGCGACCTGGTAGGCCTCCGGTGATGGCGAGGCCCGGACGCGGTTGCGCGATTCGCGCATTCGCCGGCCACGGAGGCGCACGATTCACGCATCACCCCACCTCTGCGGGTAGAATGGCCGGTGTGGAACGAGGTCGGCCGGTTAGCCCGCCTCCAGCGCTCGAGCTCGCGGTGGTCATCGGTGACACCGTCACCGTCGCCGCGCTGCCCGCCCATGGCACGGTGACCATCGGCCGGGGCGAGGAGTGCAAGGTCCGCATCGACAATCGCTCCGTGTCGCGCCGCCATGCGATCCTCCACCTCGGTCCGCCGCTGCGAATCGAGGACCTGGGCAGCGCCAACGGCACGTTCACGCACGACCGCCGATCGCCGACGGACACCGCCGGCACCTATCCGCTCCGCCGGCTGTCCCGGGAGAGCCTCGAGATCGCGGTCGGCGAGCGCGTCAACCTCGGCTCGATCCCGATCGTGGTCCGGCGAACCGATCGCGCGCCCAGCGCCCCCGGATCGGAGGGCGACATCGTGCTGAGCGACCCGGCGATGCGCGCGCTGTACGACCAGGCGACCCGCGCCGCCCGCAGCACGATCGGCGTGCTGGTGCTGGGCGAGACCGGGGTCGGCAAGGAGGTGCTGGCGCGCGCGATTCACGACCGCTCGCCGCGCGCCCGGCAGCCGTTTCTCGAGCTCAACTGCGCGGCGCTGCCGGCCGAGCTTCTCGAGGGCGAGCTGTTCGGCCACGAGAAGGGCGCGTTCACCGGGGCGAGCCAGACGCGCGCCGGCCTGCTCGAATCGGCCGACGGCGGGACGGTATTCATCGACGAGGTCGGCGAGCTGCCGGCGGCCGTGCAGGTCAAGCTGCTGCGCGTGCTCGAGGACCGCAAGGTGCTGCGGGTCGGCGGCCGGACCCCGCGGACGCTCGACGTGCGGTTCGTGGCCGCGACCAACCGCGATCTCCAGGCCGAGATCGAGCGCGGCAACTTTCGTCAGGATCTGTACTTCCGGCTCAACGGCGTGGCGTTCACGATCCCGCCGCTGCGCGAGCGCGTCACCGAGATCGCCCCGCTGGCCGAGCGGTTTCTCGCCGCCGCGAGTCGCATGCTCGACCGCGGCGAGCCGCTGCGGCTGTCGGCCGAGGCGCTCGGCTACCTCGAGCGCTACCGCTGGCCGGGCAACGTGCGCGAGCTGCGCAGCGTTATCGAGCGCGCTGCGGTGCTGTCGAGCGGAGAGGTGATCGTCCCCGCGGATCTGCCCGCTCAGCTCACCGGGGTCGCCGGCGGTTCCGCCCCACCTGCCGGCGGTGGCGATTCACAGGACGACACCCGCCCGCCGCCCACCGACGAGCGCGAGCGGATCCTCGAGGCGCTGGACCAGTGCGCGGGAAACCAGACCCGCGCGGCGAAGCAGCTCGGAGTCTCGCTTCGCACCCTGGTCAACTGGCTCACGAAGTACAAGATCCCGCGGCCCCGCGGCGGCTCGAGCAAGTAGCGATTCGCATCAGTCCTCGTCGGGCCGCGGTGTCATCCGCCGGCGCGTGCCGGGGACGGTGACCGGAGCCGGAATGTCGGCGCCGAACTGCTGCGCCCGGTGCAGGCCGGCGAGGTTGACCCGGCCGTCCGGCAGGGTCGGCTCGGCCTCCAGCTCCGGCTCCGGCTCCGGCTCCGGCTCGACCGCGGCGTGCTCGTCGGTGCGGTGCTCGGTGGTCGGCAGGTCGTCGGCGTCGCGCTCGGCGACCTTGAGCTGGGCCCGGGCCTCGGCGACCGCGGCGCCCAGCATCGCGGCGGTGTTGATCCCGACCGCCTGCTTGACGACCTGGTCGAGCGCGTGGGCGAACTCGTCGGCGGTGGCATAGCGGTTGGCGGGGTCGGCCGACAGCGCGAGCTCGAGGATCGCGGCGAGCGCCGCCGGGAGGTCCTTGCGGCGGGTCTGGATCGGCGGGATCTGGCAGGCGCGGATCTTCTTGAAGATCTCGATGTCGTTCTTGCCGTCGAACAGCCGGTCGCCGGTCAGGGTCTCCCACAGGACGCTCCCCACGCCGAACAGGTCGGACTGCACGGTGTTGGGCTTGCCGAACGTGACCTCGGGGGCGAGGTAGGACAGCTTGCCCTTGACGGTGCCGGGAGCGGTGAGGCTCGCCGCGCGGTCGCGCGCCCGGGCGAGGCCGAAGTCGGACAGCTTGACCGCGCCGTTGAGGCCGAGCAGGACGTTGTGCGGCGACACGTCGCGGTGGATCACCGGGGCCGGCGTGCCGTCCGGAGCGACCCGGTCGTGCGCCGCGCCGAGGCCGCGCAGGGTGCCGATCGCGATCGTGGCCGCGACCGGCCACGGCACGTCGCGGACCGCGTCGCGGTTGACCTTGATCAGGGTGCCGAGGTCGACGCCCTCGACCCACTCCATGATCAGGTAGTAGGAGCCGGCCTCGCTGCAGAAGTCGTGGACCTGGACGATGTTGGGGTGGGCGAGCTCGCTGCCGACGCGCGCCTCCTCGATGAACATGTCGATGTAGTTCTTGAGCGCGCGGTACTCGGGCTTGATGTGCTTGACGGCGACCGTGCGCTGGAACCCGGCGGCGCCGCGCACCACGGCCTTGTAGACCGAGGCCATCCCCCCCTCGCCCGCGAGCGAGACGAGCTGGTACTTGCCGTCGATCAGGCGGCCGGCGAGATCCACGCACCGAGCTTACAACGACTTTCGCGAAGCGGAGGCGCTGCGGATGACCCTGGTCGATTACACGGGATTACGAGGCGGCGCGCCCCGGCATCCCGGTCAGGCCGTGCCGGCAAGCTCGGCCTTGGCGGCTTCCAGCGCGGCCATCGCTGCCTCCCAGCGCGCCGTCAGCTCTTCCAGCTTGTCAGAAGCCGCCTGGTATTCGGATAATAGCCGGTTGCGGCGCGCTGCCTCGTCGTAGACGCCGGGGTCGGCGAGCTCGGCCGCCCGCGCCTTCTGCTCGGCCTCCAGCTGGGCGATCCGGTCCTCGAGCTGGGCCACCGCCTTCTCCAGCGGCCCGAGCTTGACGCTGCGCTTCTGGCGGGCCTCGGCCTCGCGCCGCTTGCGCGCCTTGTCGTCGTCGCGCGACTTGGCGGCCGACGCGGCGGGACCGGCGGGAGCGGCCCCCCGCGGGTCGCGGCGCGGGGCGGTCTCGGCGGTCGCGACCGCGATCCGGCGCTGGGCCATCGAGTACATGTACTCGTCGAGCGTGCCGGGGTAGACCTCGACGCGCTGGTCCTCGACGTTCCAGATCTTGGTCGCCAGCGTACGGATCAGGCTGCGGTTGTGGCTGACGAACACCAGCGTGCCGTCGAACGTGCCGAGCGACGCGGCGAGGCTCTCGGACGACGCCAGGTCGAGGTGGTTGGTCGGCTCGTCCATCAGCAACAGGTTGCCGGGAGCGACCAGCAGGCGGGCGAGCGCGACCCGGGCCTTCTCGCCGCCCGACAGCACCTTGACCGGCTTTTCGGTGTCGTCGCCCGAGAACATGAACGCGCCGAGGATCGCGCGGACCCGCGCCGGCGGGGTGTCGGGCGACGCGCGCTGGACGACCTCGTACACCGTGGCGGACAGATCGAGCGTGTCGGCGTGGTGCTGCGCGTAGTAGCCGACCTCGACGCCGCTGCCGATCCGGATCGCGCCGCCGTCGTGCGGCAGCTCGCCGGCGAGCATGCGAAGCAGCGTGGTCTTGCCGGCGCCGTTGACCCCGATGATGCCGATCTTCTCGCCGCGCCGGACGGTGAGGTCGACGCCGGGGAACACGACGTGGCTGCCGTAGGCCTTGCGCAGGCCCTCGATGCGGACGACCTCGTTGACCGTGCGCGCGGTGGGCGGGAACGAGAACCGCATCACGCCGCGCTTCTGGTAGGTCTCGACCGACTCCATCCGCTCGAGCGACTTGATCCGCGACTGCACGGCGCGCGCCTTGTTGGCCTGGGCGCGGAACCGGTCGACGAACCGGGTCAGCCGCTCGCGCTCGCGCGCCAGGTTCTTGGCCTTGCCGGCGAGGATGGTCTCCTCCTCGGCGCGCTGCTCGACGTACTTCTCGTAGTTGCCCGGGTAGCTGCGCACGCCCTCGAGCTCGAGCGACACGACCCGCGAGATCTGCTCGTTGAGGAACTCGCGGTCGTGGCTGATCAGCACGAAGCAGCGGTTCCAGCGCTTGAGGAACTCCGCGAACCACGCGACCGACGGCAGGTCGAGGTGATTGGTCGGCTCGTCGAGCAGCAGCACGTCGGGGCGCTGGAACAGCAGGCCCGCGAGCACGCCGCGCATCTTCCAGCCGCCGGACAGCTCGCCGATGTCGCGCCGCTCGTCGCCGGGGCCGAACCCCAGGCCGGCCAGGATCGCGAGCGCCTCGTGCTCGCCGAACAGCCGCTCGAAGTGGTCGATCCGGTCGTGCAGCTCGGCGATGTCGGCGGCGGCGTCGAGCAGCGCGGCCTCGTCGCCACCCGAGCGGGTCAGCTCCTCGAGCTCGGCCTCGGCGGTCGCGAGCCGGCCGTGGAGCTCGGCGCGGCCGGGCACGCTCGACAGGATCAGGTCGATCAGCGACCGGCCGCCGGCGATCGCGAGGTCCTGGGGCAGCCAGCCGACCCGGACGCCGCTGGCGCGCGTGACCAGGCCATCGTCGATCTCCTGCTCGCCGGCGATCACCTTGAGCAGCGTGGTCTTGCCCGAGCCGTTGGGCCCGATCAGGCCGATCCGGTCGCCGTGGCCGAGCCGGAGCGACGCCGCGTCGAAGATCATCCGGTCGGCGAAGAACACGGTCACTTCGTCGAGGACGACCAGGCTCATGCCGGCGCGTTACATAGCACGTTCAGTGCGTCAGGGGGGTCGGCCCTTGCCGCGCCGGTCGCTGCGCGCCACCAGCGAGCGCGCCAGCGTGCCGTCGGCCTCGCACCGGCGGATCTCGTCGCCCAGCGGCCGGAGCTGGGCGAGCCGGTCCGGCCGGGCGCGGTAGCGGTCGACCAGCTCGCCGTACAGCTCGCGCACCGCGTCGCCGTCGGGCGGCGCCGCCATCACCGCGCGGACCACGGCGATCCGCCAGCGCAGCGCGGCGTCGTCGTCGGCCAGCTCGGGCTGGTCGGCGAGCGCGTCGCCCTCGTCGCGCAGCTCCGCCAGCGCCCCGGGATCGGCTTCGATCGTCGCGGCGAGCGCTGCGAGCCGGGCGTGCGCGGTCATGGCCCCTGTGATCGTAGCACGCCGGGATCTACGCCCATCGACCGGAGATCACGGACACCGCGTGGACGACCGCGCCCGATCGCGGCATGGTCAGACCCGTGCGGATCCCAGCGGCGCTCGCGGTCGCCGGCGTCCTCGGGTCAGGCGCGCTCGGTGCCTCGGTCCGCGCCGACAAGCTGTCCCCGGACGACCTCACGCACAAGAAGGATGGCGGCTACGTCACCGGTCTGCCGCTGGTCGCGTACGGCACCGACATCGGCCTCGGGCTCGGCGCGCGGGCCTATTACTACTGGGACGGCCATCCCGACGACCCGCGGTTCGCCGATACGCCGTACCTCTACCGGCTGTTCCTCCAGGCGTTTGTCTCGACCCGCGGCCTGCAGTTCCACTGGCTGGACTTCGACGCGCCCCGGATCCTCGACACCCCGTACCGGATCCGCAGCCAGCTGATCTACGCGCGCAACATCAACAGCAACTACTTCGGGTACGGCGAGCGCGCGCTCGATCCGCTCCGGTTCCCGGGCTCGCGAGCGTACAGCTCGTACGCCGACTACGCCGCCGACCAGCAGCGGATCGGCGCCGACGGGCGGGCCTATACCAGGTACGACCAGTACGACGTCGTCCGGCCGGTGGTCATCGCCAGCATCGAGCGGCTGTTCGACGACGACCGGATCCGCGTGCTCGCCGGGCTGGGCATCGCGTACGGCGGCGTCCACGACTACACCGGCAAGCAGGTCGACGCGATCGACGCCGCCGGCGCCGGCACCCAGGCGATCGAGGCGCCGACCCGGCTGTCCGAGGACTGCGCCCGGCACCTGCTGGTCGGCTGCGGCGGCGGCCGCGACAACTACCTGCGCTTCGGCATCTCCTACGACACCCGCGACTACGAACCGGATCCCAACCGCGGCACGTTCATCGATCTCGCAGTCGACGCCGGCACGGTCGCGCTCGGCTCGCAGTTCGACTACCTCCGC
>DATAPF010000512.1:0-38177 GCA_036265355.1 Kofleriaceae bacterium
ACGATCGGCTCGCTGCGCACGCCGACGGTGTCGACCAGCTCGGCGCTCTCTTGCCCGGTCACCGCGTCGAGTGCGCCGACCGACCAGTGATCGGCCGTCTTGCCGGTCAGCTTCGCCGCGCCGTAGATCGTCGTCGCGGTCGGCGTGCGCAGGTACTGGTAATCGGTATCGGGCGCGGGCGGCGCGGCGCCGATCCGGCGGCTGTAGAACGCGCCCTCGGGGCTGTTGTCGCTGTTGCCGATCGGCAGCTTGAACAGATCGGCGCCCTCGAGGAAGAACGGCCGCTTCTCGGCGAAGAACAGCTCGCTGCCCGACAGGTTGATCTTCGAGGGGTCGGCCTCGACCTGGCCGAAGTCGGGGTTGATCGTCGCCGACAGCGTGAACGCCGGGCCCAGGCCGTACTTGAGATCGAGGCCGATGCCGCGCCGCCAGTCGTAGGTCCGGTTCAGCGGATCACCCGTGTCGACCGGCAGGCGATCGATGCCGGTGGTGGCGTACGGCAAGAGCTCGAGCCGGGTCCGGTCGCCGAGGTGGGTGATGCCGTCGACCACGCCGAACTTGCTGACCACCTGCGGCGTGCTGCGCGGCCACGGTGACCAGCTGTCCTGCTCGCCGGTCCGGCCGATCACGCGCAGGATCTGGAACCCCCACTCCTGGCGGTCGGCGCTGGCGAACCGGAGCTGGCTGAGCGGAATGCGGTACTCGGCGGTCCACCCCGACGCGGTCACCGCGACGTTGCCCGTCCACACCGCGTCCCAGGTGTCGTCGGAGCTGGTGTCGTCGAACAGCAGCATGTCGCGCTGGACGCCGGCGGCGTTGAGCTGGAACGCGTAGGCGGTCCGGCGATCGTGGTAGCTGTCGAACGCGACCGTGATCGCGTCGGCCGGTGCGTCGACGTCGCGCCGGGTGAGCAGCGCGCGGATCAGATCGGGCTGCGGATCGTCGGCCCACACCCCGACGTAGATCGCGTCGTCGTCGTAGACGATCGCGAACCGGGTGTCGACCGACGGCGGGGTCGCGTCCTGGGGGAACCGCTGGATGAACCCGCTGTGCTTCGGCGCGGCCTGCCAGGTCGCCTCGTCGAGCCGGCCATCGACCGCGATCGCGCCGGTGCGGCGGGTCGCATGGGCGCGGACCGCCGGTGCGGGATCGGCGGCGTGCGCGGCGGCGCTGAACCCGCCCAGCACCGCGCCGAGCGTCAGGATCCAGGCGAACCGCGTTGCATCCATGAAACGAAACATCTGGCGGCGAGATCCTCGAGCCCACGTCACAGTGGACTCACGCCGAAACTGATCGTTGCAGCACGGAACTGCATTCCGCAATGCGACAACCGTGCGACAATCGTCGACGCGCGATGCGACACGGGCTTCGTCGCTGTGACAGGCACGGCGGCGGCGCCGGTCGCAGCGGGCGCGGGAGCGGTCTGCGCGCCATCGCGCGGGCAGCGCGGGGCGGACCTGGCGGCTCGCCGAGCGACGTGCGCGCCGGCGCTCCCCGCACACCGCCGCTGCGCCGATCGCGCGACCCACACGTCACCTGCTGCGTTCGCACCCGCTCGCTGCGTGCGCCCGGCGATCGCCGCGCGTGCGCGCCGCGCGCCGTTCCGTGATCGCGCTCGGGGGCCGGCGTGCATGGATCTCGCATCGCCGTCGTCGCCGTTGCGGTCATCGCCACGGGACTGAATCGGTCGCCACCGTCAGATCAAGAGCCCCGCGCTGCGCGCGCCGGAATCCGAGCTTCGATGAACGAGTTTCTGGCAGAGCCAGCTGACAATCGCCGGCGCGATTGGTAAATGGCGACAATTGCAGGCCTGGCAAAAACGCCTGGCGGTTCTCTGGCGGTCGGTTTAGAAAGTTTCAGGAATCTCTGAACGAACGCGAAACATCCAAGGACCACGTATGACCCAGCTCGCCCTGTCTCGTGCGGTGCTCGATCGGCTTGCCCACGTCAGCACCGCGCGCGGTGCTCCGAGCCTCGGGGATCGGCTTGCGACCTTGGATCGCTGGGTGCGCGCCGACCTGGCGGCGTTCGAGACCGAGCTCGCGCTGATCCCGCGCGGCGCCCGCATGGTCCACGCCGCCGCCCATCACCTGCTCGATCTGCGCGGCAAGCACCTGCGGCCGCTGTGCGTCGCGCTCGCCAGCCGGTTCGGCGACGGCTTCACCGATCCGGCGCGCGCGCTGGCGGTCGCCGTCGAGCTGGTCCACAGCGCGACCCTGCTCCACGACGACGTGGTCGATGTCGCCGAGCGCCGCCGCGGCGAGCCGGCCGCCTGCGTGGTCTACGGCAACGCCGCGTCGATCTTCGCCGGCGACTGGCTGCTGGTCGCGGCGCTGCGCCGGATCGCCGCGGCCGGGGTCGACGGCTTGCTCGACCGCATGCTCGCGGTGATCGACGAGATGATCGCCGCCGAGTCGATCCAGCTCGAGCGCCGCGGCAACGTGACCGGCGGCCGCGACGACTACTTCGCGATCGTCGAGGGCAAGACCGCCGCGCTGTTCCGCTGGGCGATGATCGCCGGCGCGCGGGTCGCCCGGCTGCCGGCGGCGGCCGAGGCCGCGCTCGAGCGGTTCGGGCTCCACCTCGGCGTCGCGTTCCAGGCGGTCGACGACGAGCTCGACTACGCGGACGGCACCGGGAAGGACCCGCTGGCCGACCTGCGCGAGGGCAAGATCACCTACCCGCTGGTCATCGCGCTGGAGCGCGATCCGGCGCTGCACGGCCGGCTGGTCGCGCTGCTCGCCGAGCCCGCGCCGCGGCGCGACGAGCTGCTCGCGATCGCGGCGGCGGTGCGCGCGACCGGCGCGCTGGCCACGACCCGGGAGCTCGCCGAGGAGCACGTCGAGCGCGCGCTCGAGGTGCTCGAGGAGCTGCCGGCCGGCGCGCCGCGCGACGCGCTGGTCACCGTCGCGCTGGCCTCGCTGGAGAGGACCTCGTGACCGCCAAGGCCGGAGCGCCCGCCGCACCCGCGGCCGGCGACGTGGTCGCGCCGGCGCTCGGCAGCGGCGAGATGTTCGACCGGATCGCGGCGCGCTACGACGCGATGAACCGCGTGCTGTCGCTCGGCCTGGACCGCGGCTGGCGGCGGCGCACCGTGCGCGCGCTGCAGCTCGGCGAGCAGCCGCGCGTGCTCGACCTCGCGACCGGCACCGGCGACCTGGCGATCGACATCGCGCGCATGCACCCGGGCGCCCGCGTGATCGGCCTCGATCCGTCGCCGCGGATGCTCGCGGTCGCCGAGGCCAAGCTGGCGCGCCACGGGCTGACCGATCGCGTCACCCTGGTGCGCGGCGACGCCCAGCAGCTGCCGTACGCCAGCTGCGAGATGGACGCGGCCACGATCGCGTTCGGGATCCGCAACGTCCCGGACCGGCCGGCGGCGCTGCGCGAGATGGCGCGCGTGGTCCGGCCGGGCGGCCGGATCGCGGTGCTCGAGCTCGGCGAGCCCGAGCGCGGGCTGCTGGGGCGGTTCGCGCGGTTCCACTGCCGGCACATCGTGCCGCGGCTCGGCGCGCTGCTCAGCGGCGCGCGCGAGTATCAGTACCTCCAGCGCTCGGTGGCCGCGTTCCCGCCGGCCGCCGAGTTCGCGCAGATCATGGAGCACGCGGGGCTGCACGTGGTCGACACGGTGCCGCTCACCTTCGGGGTGTGCACGCTGTACGTGGCGACCCCCGCGGAGGAGCCATGACGGCCGCCGCCCAGCAGGCCGAGCCGGCGGATCGCTGGGCCGCCGCGGCGGCGCTGTCCGCCGGGCTGGCGATCGCCGCGCGCTCGGACGGGCTGACGTTCCTCGCGCTACCCGCCCCGGTCGCGCCGGCCGCCGCGGTGATCGACGGCCTGCCCGACCAGCCGCGGGTCGCGTGGGCGTCGGGCGAGCTCACGCTGGCGGGCGCCGGCATGGCGCGCGAGCTGCGCGGGGCCGGCGTGGATCGCTGGGAGGAGCTGGTGCGCGGCGCCCGCGGGATGGAGGTCGCCGGCGCGGTGATCGCCGGCGAGCCGGCGGCGTGGCAGGCGCTCGGGATCGCGCGCCCGCGGTGGATCGGCGGCGCGGCGTTCGCGCCGGGCTCGGCCGACCGCGCGCCGTGGACCGGGTTCGGCGACGCGTGGTTCATGCTGCCGCGCTGGACCTACACTGCAGTCGCGCACCACCCCGCGCACCCCGCGCACCACCCCGCGCACCACCCCGACGGCGCGCGCGCCTGGCTGGTGCTCGCGGTCGACGCGCGCGACGCCGCCGAGCCGCGGCGCTGGCACGACGAGCTCGCCCGCCTGCTCGCCGGGTTCGACGGCCCGGGCCGGCCGGCCGCGCAGCCGGCGCTGCCGGCATTGCCGGCATTGATCGAGCTGCACCGCGCGAGCGCCGGCGAGTGGCGCGCGCAGGTCGTCGCGATCACCGAGGCGATCGCCCGCGGTGCGTGCTCGAAGATCGTCGCGGCGCGGACCTGCACGGTCGCGCTGGCCGGCGCGGTGCGGCCCGCCGCGCTGCTCGCCGCGCTCGATCAGCGCCACGCCGACTGCGCGCGCGTGCTGATCCAGCCGCCCGGCGCCGGTGCGCTGGTCGCGGCGACCCCCGAGCGGCTGCTCCGGCGCGACGGCGAGCTGGTGCAGTGCGAGGCGCTGGCCGGGACGTACAGCATCCACCCGGGCAGCATCCACCCGGGCAGCATCCACCTGGGCGGCTTCCACCTGGCCGGCTTCCACCCGGCTGCCGCCGGCAAGCCCGGCGCGGAGGACGCGAGCGCCCTCCGCGACCGGCTGATCGCGGAGGCCAGCGCCGCCCTGGTCGCCAGCCAGAAGGACCGCCGCGAGCACGCGCTGGTCGTCGAGGCGATCCGCGCCGCGCTCGCCGACTGCGCCGAGGTCGACGCGCCGGACGCGCCGGACATCCGCGTGCTGCGCCACGTCGTGCACCTGCTCACGCCGTTCCGCGCCCGGCTGCGCGCGCCGCGCCACGTGCTCGAGCTGGCGGCCCGGCTGCACCCGACGCCGGCGGTCGGCGGCACGCCGCGCGAGCTGGCGGCCGACTGGATCCGGACCCGCGAGCCGGTCGCGCGCGGCTGGTACGCCGGCCCGGTCGGCTGGTTCGATCTCGACGGCAACGGCGAGCTCGCGATCGCGATCCGCTCGGGCGTGCTCGCGGGCAACCGCGCGCACCTGTGGGCCGGCGCCGGCATCGTCTCCGGATCGGATCCGGACCGCGAGCTGGCCGAGACCGAGATCAAGCTGCGCGCGATGCTCGGCGCGCTGGGCATCGAACCGGGGGAGGATGACCGGTGAGCGCGGCGATCCAGACCCTGTGGGCCGAGCTGGTCGCGACCACCCTCGCCGACGCCGGCGCGGTGCGCTGCGTGATCAGCCCGGGATCGCGGTCGACCCCGCTGGTCGCCGCGCTGGCCGGCGAGCCGCGGCTGGAGCTGACCACGCTGATCGACGAGCGCGCCGCCGGGTTCTTCGCGCTCGGCGCGGCGCGCGCCACCGGGGCGCCGGTCGCCCTGGTGTGCACCAGCGGCACCGCCGCCGCCCACTACCTGCCGGCGATCGTCGAGGCCAGCCTGGCCGGCGTGCCGCTCGTCGTGTTCACCGCCGACCGGCCGCCCGAGCTGCAGGACTGCGGCGCATCGCAGACCATCGACCAGGTCAAGCTGTACGGCGACTTCGTGCGCGCGGCGATCGACCTCGGTCCACCGGGACCCGGCGAGCTCGCGCTGCGCGCGGTCCGCCGCAAGATCGCCCAGGCGCTGACCATCGCGTCCGGCCCGCATCCGGGCCCGGTCCACGTCCAGCTGCCGCTGCGCAAGCCGCTCGAGCCCGCGGCACCGGCCAGCGATGCCGAGCGCGCGCTCGCCGCGCTGGCCGCCCGGCTCGCCGGCCCGCTGCGGATCGCCCCGCCGCGGCTGGTCCCCGACTCCGCCGCGATCTCCGAGCTCGCCGTCACGATCGCCGCCGAGCCCGACGGGGTGATCGTCGCCGGCGCGCTGCCGGCCGGGTTCGCCGCAGCGCGCGACGCCGTGGTCGCGCTCGCCCGGCGCTCCGGGTACCCGATCATCGCCGAGGCCGGCAGCCAGCTGCGGCTCGGGCCGCGACCCGACGGGGTGGTGTTCGTCGACCACTTCGACGTGATCCCGCCCGCGGCGCTGCCGGTGCCCCGGCTGGTCCTCCAGCTCGGCGCCGAGCCGGTCGCGGCGGGCTGGCCGGGCTGGCTGGCGCGGCTCAACGATGCTGGCTCGGTGCGCTGCGTGCTGTCCGGCCCGCGCTGGCACGACGCCGACTCGTCGGCGCATGCCGTCCTGCTCGGCGACGTCGCCGCCGCGGTCGACGCGCTGGTCGACGCATTGCCCGCCGCACCGCACACCGGCGACCCGGCGGCCTGGCGCGACGCCGAGGCGCGCGCGACACGCGCGACCGCGGCCGCGCTCGACGGCCATCCCCGCAGCGAGGCCGCGCTGCTGCGCGCGGCGCTCGCCGCCGTGCCGCCCGGCGCCGCGATCCAGCTCGGCAACAGCTTGCCGATCCGCGTCGTCGACTGGTTGTCCGGGCAGCTCGCCGGGGGCGCGGCCCGCCGCGTGCTCACCCAGCGCGGCGCCGCCGGGATCGACGGCCTGATCGCCTCGGCGGCCGGCGCGACGTGGGGCGGCGGCCCGGTGCTGCTCGTGCTCGGCGACGTCAGCTTCGCGCACGACCTCGGCGGCCTGCTCGCGGCGCGCGCCGCGCGGGCTCCGCTCGCGATCCTCGTGATCGACAACCGAGGCGGCCAGATCTTCGCCGGCCTGCCGATCGCGGGCGGCCACGCCCCGGCCCCCGGCGCATTCGAGCGCCACTGGATCACCGCGCCCGACGTCGATCCGGCGGCGGTCGCGGCCGCGCTCGGCGCCCGCGCGACCACCGCGGCGTCGCCGGCCGCCGCCGCCACCGCGATCGCCGGCGCGCTCGAGACGCCGGGCGTCACCGTCATCCACGCGCCGGTCAGCGCGTCGGGCGCACACGACGTCCGGCGCGCCGCGCTCGAGCGCTTCGACACCGCGAGCTCGGCGCGCGCAGCCCACGGAGGAAGCCATGACTGACACGTCCACCACCCGCGCGGAGCCGATCTGGTACCTGTGCCGGCAGTACGACGCCAGCCAGGCGCTCGACATGGGCCTGGCCAACACCGTCGTGCCGCTCGCCGAGCTCGAGGCGACCACGCTGCAGTGGTGCCGCGAGATGCTCGCGATGTCACCGACCGCGCTGCGCTTCCTCAAGCTGGCGATGAACGCCGACTGCGACGGCCAGGCCGGGATGATGCAGTTCGCCGGCTCGGCGACGCTGCTCTACTACACCACCGACGAGGGCCGCGAGGGCAAGGAGGCGTACCTCGAGAAGCGCAAGCCCGACTTCTCGCGGTTCAAGCGCTATCCGTGAGAGGAGTCCAGCGGTGCAGGACATGCCACGACCGCGAACCCGCGACCGCGCCACGCGCCGCAGGCTCCCCCCGCCCGCACCCGGGCGACCCGTCATGACGGACGCGCCGGACCCGCTGCGCACCTGGATCGCGGCGGCGCGGCTACGCAGCTTGCCCGCTGCCGTCCCGGGGAACGCCGACCGGGCGCGCGCCGGGGACCGGGGCGGCAGGACCTTCGACCTGGTCCTGCGCAGGCGGCTGCCTTGCATCCCGGACGGCCCGTCATGACCGACGCGCCGGATCCGCTGGGCACCTGGATCGCGGCGGCGCGGCTGCGCACCCTGCCCGCCGCCGTCGTGCCGGTCGTGGTCGGCACCGCGTGCGCCGCGGCGTCGGGCGGCGTCGCGCTCGGCCCTGCGCTGGCGGCGCTCGGCGGCGCGCTGGCGATCCAGATCGGCACCAACTTCGCCAACGACGTGTTCGACGCCGAGCGCGGCGCCGACGGACCGGACCGCATCGGCCCGCAGCGCGCGGTCGCCGCCGGTCTGATCACCGCTGGCGCGATGAAGCGCGCCATGATCGCGGCGTTCGGCGTCGCCACCCTGCTCGGCGTGTACCTGGTCGCGGTCGCCGGCTGGCCGGTGGTCGGCATCGGTGTCGCGTCGGTGGTCTCGGGCATCGCCTACACCGGCGGGCCGTGGCCGCTCGGCTACCACGGCCTGGGCGACCTGTTCGTGCTCGTGTTCTTCGGCTTCGTCGCGGTGTGCGGCACCGCGTTCGTCCAGCTCGGCCACGTGCCGGACCTCGCGGTCGCCGCCTCCGTCCCGGTCGGTGCGCTCGCCACCGCGATCCTGGTCGTCAACAACCTCCGCGATCGCGCCACCGACGAGCGTGCCGGCAAGCGCACGCTGGCGGTCCGGCTCGGCCGGCGCGGCGCGCTGATCGAGTACGCCGCGCTCGTCGCGATCGCCTACGCGGTGCCCGCCGCGCTCGCGCTCGGCGGCCGGCTCGCCGTCGCGCTGCCCCTGCTGTCTGCGCCGCTCGCCGCCGTCCGCATCCGCGCCCTGATCGCCGCCGGCGACGGCCCGGCGTTCAACCACTGCCTCGCCGCCACCGCCCAGCTCCTGCTGCTGTTCGGCGGGCTGTTCGCGGCCGGTCTCGCGGCGAGCTGACATGCGGATCGCCGCGATCGTCGCGCGCACCGTCCGCTGGCCGATCGCCGGCACCGGCGCCGCGCGTGGCCGCGGCGAGCGCGCCGCCGTGCTCGTCGAGGTGCGCAGCGATCGCGGCGCGATCGGCCTGGGCGAGGCCGCCCCGCTGCCCGGCATGTCGCCCGACACGCTCGCCGACGCCGAGCACGCGATCGCTGCGTTCGCCCGGCTCGCCGGCGCGGAGCTCGCCGATCGCGAGGCCGCGCGCCTGCTCGTCGCCGCGACCACCGCCCCGCCGGCGGCGCGGTTCGCGCTGGAGACCGCGCTGTTCGACGCGCTCGCTCGCGAGCACGGGATCACGCTCGCCGCGCTGCTGCGCGCGCCCGGCCGCGGCCCCGGGACGGCACCCGACCCCCACGTGGGGGCGAAGCCATCGCTCCCGGCGACCACCGCCGGCGGCGCCGATCTCCCGCGCGCTCACGCGGACGCCGGGGCCCCTGTCCCGACCCGCGCGTCGGGGCTGCTGGACACCACCGGCCCCCGCGTGGGGGCGATGCCGCGCGTCCCGCTCGCCGCCGTGGTCGACAATCCCGACGCCGCGCGTCGCGCGTTCGCCGCAGGGATTCGCTGCTTGAAGATCAAGCTCGGCGCCGATGACCCGCTCGACCGCGTGCGCGCGATCGCGGCGGCCGTCCCCGGCGCCACGCTGCGGATCGACGCCAACCGCTCGTGGCCGCCGGCCGAGGTCCTCGATCGCCTCGCGGCGCTGGCGGCGCTGCCGATCGAGTACGTCGAGGAGCCCTGCCGCGACGCGCACCGGCTGCTCGCCGGCCCCCTGCCCTGCAAGCTCGCGCTCGACGAGAGCCTGATCGAGCTGTCGGCCGACGAGCTCGCCACCGCGCTGCGCAGCCCCGCCCTGGCGGCGTTGATCCTCAAGCCCGCCCTGCTCGGCGGCCTGTCGGCGTGCCTGGCGCTCGCCGCGCAGGCTGGCGCCTTCGGCGTCGCGGCCGTCGCGTCGCACACGCTGGAAGGGCCGATCGGCACCGCGGCCTGTGCTGAGCTCGCGCTCGCGCTCGCCGCGGACGACGCATCGGGCACAGCGGCCGGGCTGGCGCCCCACCCCGCCCTCGCCGGCTGGCGGCTCCCCGTCGCGCAGCTCGCTGCCGATCACCTGCACCCGGCGGCGGCGCCCGGCCTCGGCTTCGTCGATCTCGATCTCGCCGGCGCGCTGCGCGCCCTGGAGCCGGCCAGATGACCGATCCGCTGTCGATCTTCGACGCTGCGCGCGAGGCGGCCGATCGCATCGCGATCGAGACCGCGACGCGGTCGCTGACGTTCGCGGCGTGCGCAGCCGCGGTCGCCGCTGCGCCGGCGAGTGACGCCCCCGCGGTGGTCGTCGCCACGCCGTCGGTCGACACCGTGCTCGCCGTCCACGCGGCGCTCGCCGCGCGCCGGCCGATCGCGCTGATCCACCACCGGCTCGCCGAGGGCGAGGCGGCCCGCCAGCGCGCCCTGATCGAGCGCACCGCGCTGCCGCCGGACACCGCCGCCGTGCTGTTCACCTCGGGCTCGACCGGCGCCGCGCGCGGCGTCGCGCTGTCGCGCCGGGCGCTGATCGCCGCCGCCGATGCCAGCGCCCGCCACCTCGGCTGGCGCGACGGCGACCGCTGGCTGCTCCCGCTGTCGCTCGCCCATGCCGGCGGGCTGTCGATCGTGATCCGCTGCCTCGCCGCGCGCCGGCCGATCGCGCTGTGCGACGGCGACTTCGACCGCGCCGCGGTCGCCGCGCTGCTCGAGCGCTGCACGCTGGCGTCGCTCGTGCCCACCCAGCTCGCCGCGCTGCTCGACGACCCCGCGTGGCGCCCCCCGCCCCGGCTGCGCGCCGTGCTGCTCGGCGGCGCCGCCGCGCCCCCCGCCTTGCTCGATCGCGCCGCCGCCCGCGGCGTCCCGTTCCTCACCACGTACGGCATGACCGAGAGCCTCGGCCAGCTCGCCACCGCGCCCCCCGACCGCGCCGGCGATCCGCACGCCCCGCTCGTCCCGCTGCCCGGCGTCGCGTTCGAGGCCGGCACCGCCGCCGCCCCCGCCCCGATCGCGGTGCGCGCGCCGATGCTCGCGACCGGCTACCTCGACGGCGCGCCGATCGCCCCGGTGTTCACCACCGCCGATCTCGGCCACCTCGCCGATGGCGCGCTGCACGTCGCCGGCCGCAGCGACGACGTGATCATCACCGGCGGCGAGAACGTCCACCCCTCGACGATCGAGGCCGTGCTCGCCGCCACCCCCGGCGTGCGCGCCGCCTGCGTGTTCGGCGTCCGCGACGAGCGCTGGGGCCAGCTCGTCGCCGCGGCGGTGGTCGTCGACCCCGCGTTCGACCCGGCCGCCGCCGCCGCCCGCTGGCGCGCCGCGCTCCCCGGTCACGCCCGGCCGCGCCGCCTGGCGATCTGCCCCGCGCTGCCCCAGCTGCCGTCGGGCAAGGTCGACCGCCGCGCCGCCGCGGCGCTGCCCAGCTCTGCCATCGACTACCGGAGCTGAGGCACCGGCCACGCGCGCTGGCTCGCATCGCCGCGGTACCCTGAGCTGTATCATTTTCGGGACAGGGGGACCGCGGCCCTTCGCGCGCCGCGCTGGTGCTGCGCCACGTCCTGCTCGAGCTGTCCCTGCAGGTCGGCCGACTGCTCGCCAGCGGCAGGTGACCGGGACCCGCGCCGGTCAATGCTACGCTCGACGCATGCGCGCGCGGCTGGCGATGATCGCGATCGCGGCCGCCGCGTGCCCCGCACCGGGGCCGCGCGCCGAGCCGGCGTGCCCCGACGGTATGGTACGCGTCCCGCGCGGCACGTTCGCGATGGGCAGCCCCGACGGCACCGGCGAGGACGACGAGCACCCGCGCCACCCGGTCACGATCTCGGCGTTCTGCATCGACCGCACCGAGGTGACGGTGAAGGCGTACGAGGCGTGCGTTGCGGCGAACCGCTGCACCGCGCCGCACCGCGAGATCAGCCCGTACTGCAACCAGCCGGACCGCGCCGACCACCCGGTGAACTGCGTCGACTGGCACCAGGCCGTCGCGTACTGCCGGTGGCGGGACAACCGCCTGCCCACCGAGGCCGAGTGGGAGTACGCGGCGCGCGGCAGCGACGGCCGGCTCTATCCGTGGGGCAACGAGCCGCCGAGCGCGACGCGGCTCAACGCCTGCGGCCGCGAGTGCGTCGCGTGGGGCAAGCGCGTGCTCGGCCGCGACTGGCCCGCGATGTACGACGGCGACGACGGCTGGGTGACCACCGCGCCGGTCGGCAGCTTCCCGGCCGGCGCGAGCCCGTTCGGCGCGCTCGACATGGCCGGCAACGTCTGGGAGTGGACGGCCGACTGGCGCGGCAGCTATCCGGCCGCGGCGGTCACCGACCCGCGCAGTCCGGCGACCGGCTCGGCGCGCGTCGACCGCGGCAACGGCTGGCACGCGCACCTCCCCGCCGACGTCCGCGCTGCCGTGCGCGACTCCGGCGATCCGGCGCTGCCGACCAACAGCACCGGCCTGCGCTGCGCCGCCTCGCGGTGATCGATGGACGCCGGCTGCGCCGGCCAGGCAGCACGCCGTCGACGCGCGTGCCGCGGACAGCGTGGTCCTGCCGGCAATGCGCATATCGATCACTCTCTCGATCGTAGATGATGTTCAGCGCTCGATGGCTCGAGGGGACCGCCAGGTCCGCAGCGGCTCTCCAAGGTCTCACCTGCAGATCGGTTCCGGCCCTTGCCGACCGGCGCCCCTCCTGTCGTTTGCTCGTCAGCCGACTTCAGGGGTTGTCCCGATCTGCGAGCTACCTCCGGACGGGCATTCCCTTCTTGAGCTTTCCTCTCGTACCTGGCGATCCGCTCCAGCCATCGAACACGATCGACGGTGAAGCAACCGCCGTGCCCTCGACCGCCCGGGTGCGGACGCCACCGCGAACGGATCTCCGCGCGCGCACGTCGCGGTGGGCGAGCCAGGACGTGCGGCGGGTCGAGTCCTGCGGTGATCGCCGAAGGCAGCCGGCGCAGGCCGCGTCAGCGACGCTTGCCCGCGGGCGCCCCCATCACCTTCTTCACGGTGTCCAAGGTCCGCGTGGTCAGCGCCTCGCCGAGCGTCTTCGCGATCAGCGTCATGAACACCGGGCCGCGCGAGCCCGGGACGTAGGCGGTGAACACCTCGCTGCCCCGCAGGCACAGGATGCGCGCACCGTCGACCTCGACCGGCAGCGCGAGCTTGCCGCGCGGTGGCTCGCGCAGGAACGTGACGACGCGCTTCGCCGCGGCCGGCAGCTTGAACGCGGCGCAGGGGTCGGCGTCGACGATCTCGCGCAGCGCATCGAGCGAGCGCACGATGGTGAAGAAGCGCTTGCCGAGCGCAGCGGTCATCGCGGCTTCGGCCTTGCGCTCGAGCGCGGCGTCGCTCGCCGGGCGCGCATCGAACACCACGTTGCCGCTGGCCAGCACGGTGCTGACCTCGGTGAACCCGGCGGCCTCGAACGCGCGCCGGAGATCGACCCTCTTCGCGTGGGTCGGCATGACGCCCCGGAGGAACGCCGCGTAGCGCCGCATCGCCATCGCCAGATCTTGGCCGGGCGCGCGCAAGCGGAACCAGGTGGCCGTGGTACATCCGCAGCGTGGCCAGCAAGTTCCTCGATGCCGACGCGCGCACCGCGTTCACCCGCGCGATCGAGGCGATCGAGCAGGTGTCCGCGGCCGAGGTCGTCGTCGCGGTCCGGCGGCGCTCGGCGCCGTACCTGCACGCCAACGTCGCGATCGGCGCGGCGGTGGCGATCGCCGGGCTGGCGGCGATGCTGTTCAGCGACCACGTGTTCGCGCTGCCCTCGATCCTGGTCGATCCCTTCGTGGTCGGCGGCGCCGCCGGTGCGGTGGTCGAGCTGTTGCCCGCGATCAAGCGGCTGCTGTCGCCGCGCGGGATGCGGCAGCGCGAGGTGCTGCGCGCCGCGCGCGCCGCGTTCGTCGAGCGCGGCGTCCACAAGACCCGCGACCGCAGCGGAATCCTGGTCTACCTCTCGTGGCTGGAGCGCGAGATCGCGGTGGTCGTCGACGCCGGGATCGAGCGCGCGCTGCCCGCCGAGATCCACGCCGACGCGGTCCGCTCGCTGACCGCCGCGATCTCCAGCGGCGGCGCCGCGGTCGCCCGCCAGCTCGAGCGGTTCGCGCCGGCGCTGGCGGCCGCGATGCCGCGGCGCGACGACGACGTCAACGAGCTGCCGGACGCGATCGACAGCGACATGGAGCGGGCCGACCGCGCCGAGCGCGCCGCGGCGCGAGGCAAGCGGTGACGCGGCAGCGCGGCGGGCGGCAGCGGTCCGAGCTCGCCCGACGGGCGATGCGCGTCGCGTTCATCGCGCTCGCGCTCGCGCTCGGGGCGCTGGCCCTCGCGTGCATCGTCGGGCTCGAGCCGATCGCCGCGGCGCGGCCGGGCGGTGGCGAGAGCTTCTCGGGCGGCGGCGGCCACTCGGGGAGCGGGGGCGGCGGCGGCGGCGGCGGCGGCGCCCTGGTCTTCGAGCTGGTGTACTGGCTGTTCCGCCTCGTGTTCCTCTATCCGGTGATCGGCCTGCCGATCATCGGGCTGATCATCGGCTACGTGATCTTCAGCGCCCACCGCCAGCGCCAGAACCAGGACTGGGACAGCGGACCGCCCGCCGCGCTCCACGAGGCGATCGAGCTGTCCGACGTGCAGCGCCTCGATCCGGCGTTCTCGCAGGTCGTGTTCGAGGACTTCGCGTTCCGGCTGTTCTCGACCGCGCAACGCGCGCGCCACACCGCCGAGGACCTCGCCACGGTCGCGCCCTACGTCTCGGCCGACGCGCGCGCCGAGCTCGCCGGGCGCGCGCCGGTGGGCCAGCCGGTGGCCCAGGTCGTGGTCGGCGCGCTGCGCGTGATCCGCGTCGAGCTCCCCGACGCCCCGACCGGCCCCGACGGCCGGCCGCAGCGCGTGCGGGTCAGCGTGGAGTACGAGGCCAACCTCGCCACCGCCGATCACACCAGCTACACGGTCGAGACCTGGCGGTTCGGCCGCGACGCCACGGTGCAGAGCAAGCCGCCCGGCGCGACCCGCACGTTCCCCTGCCCCAACTGCGGCGCGCCGTGGCAGGCGTCGCGCACCACCACGCAGGTCTGCGCGTCGTGCGGCCAGGCGGTCGATAACGGCCGGTTCGACTGGGTGGTCGAGCGCGCCGCGCTGAGCTCGTCCGACGAGCGGCCGCCGACCGTGACCGTCGAGGTCCCCGAGCGCGGCACCGATCTGCCGACCTATCGCCAGCCCGGCGTCGACGCGGCCTGGAGCGCGCTGACCGGCGACGATCCCGAGGTCACCGACGCTGCGCTCGACGCGCGGCTGGCGATGATCTACCGCGAGCTCAACGCCGCGTGGGCGAACAACGACCTCGGGCCGGTCCGCGGCCTGGTGTCCGATGGGCTCTACGACTACCTGTCGTACTGGGTCGATGCCTACCGCCAGCAGGGCCTGCGCAACGCGCTCCAGGACATGCGGATCACCCGCACCGCGCTCGCCAGGCTGACCCGCGACCGCTACTACGACGCGATCACGATCCGGATCTGGGCGACTGGCAAGGACTACGTGATCCGAACCCAGACCGGGGCGCTGGTCCGCGGCTCGAAGCACCGCGAGCGGCCGTACAGCGAGTACTGGACCCTGATCCGCAGCGCCGGTCGCAAGGGCGCGCCGCGCGTCCAGCCGGCGTGCAGCCACTGCGGCGCCCCGCTCCAGATCAACCAGTCCGGCGAGTGCGAGCACTGCGGCGCCCACGTCACCTCCGGCGAGTTCGACTGGGTGGTGTCCAAGATCGAGCAGGACGACACCTACCGGGGGTAGCGCCCGGCCGCGCCCGGCCTGCGCCCGCTCGATCGCCGGCGATCTGTGTCGCCGCCGGCCGCCGCGCCCCGCTATACAGTCCCGTGATGCCGAGGCGACTGCACGATGCGTGGATCGTGGCCGGGGCGACCTTCGTGGTGCTGCTGGTCGGCGCCGCGATCCGCGCGGTCCCGGGCGTGCTGATGCTGCCGCTCGAGCACGAGCTCGGCACGTCGCGCGCGACGATCACCGCCGCGGGGTCGATCAACCTGCTGCTGTACGGGCTGATGGGCCCGTTCTGCGCGGCGCTCGCCGAGCGGCTCGGCGTCAAGCGCATGATCGCGCTGGCGATGGCGATGCTCGCGGCTGCGATCCTGACGGCGACGCAGATCACCGCGGTGTGGCAGTACATCGTGCTGTGGGGCCTGGTCGTCGGCGTCGGCACCGGGATGACCGCCAACGTCCTGGGCGCGGTGATCGCGACCCGCTGGTTCGTCCGCCAGCGCGGCCTGGTGCTCGGCGTGCTCACCGCCGCCACCGCGACCGGCCAGCTGCTGTTCCTGCCGGTGATCGCCCGGCTCACCGAGGGCCCGGGCTGGCGGTGGGCGCTCGTCGTGGTCGGCGGCGCGGCGCTGCTCATGGTGCCGCTGGCGCTGCTGCTGATCCGCGAGCACCCGCTCGACCTCGGGCTCCGGCCGTATGGCGCCGCGCCCGGCGACCCGCCGCCGGCCCGCCACGCCGGCAACCCGGTCGCGCTCGCGTTCCAGGTCCTGGCGCGCGCGTCGCGCACCCGCGACTTCTGGCTGCTCGCCGGCACGTTCTTCGTGTGCGGCGCCAGCACCAACGGGCTGATCGGCCAGCACTTCATCCCGGCCTGCATGGACCACGGCATGCCCGAGGTCACCGCCGCCGGCATGCTGGCGATGATGGGCGTGTTCGACCTGTTCGGCACCACCGGCTCGGGCTGGCTGTCCGATCGGATCGACAGCCGGTGGCTGCTGTTCACGTACTACGGCCTGCGCGGCCTCTCGCTGATCTTCCTGCCGCAGGCGCTGATCGAGCAGCAGGGTCTGTCGGTGTTCACCGTGTTCTACGGACTGGACTGGATCGCGACCGTGCCGCCCACCGTCAAGCTGTCGGCCAACGCGTTCGGGCCGCGCGACGCGCCGATCGTGTTCGGCTGGGTGGTCGCCGCGCACCAGGTCGGCGCCGCGTTCGCCTCGCAGGCGGCGGGGTTCGTCCGGGACGAGGCCGGCGACTACCGCTACGCGTTCATCTCGTCCGGCCTGCTCTGCCTGATCGCCGCCGGGTTCGCGCTCACGATCGCCCGCGGCGCGCGCGCCGGCCGCCCGGCGCCCGCCCCGCAGCCAGCCGGCTGAGCTACCAGGTCACCGAGAGCGACGCACCTCCGGTGCCGGGCGCGAGGATCGGCGCGATCGCGACCTCGTGCTTGCGGTGGCTCGCCGCGCCGGGCTCGGGCGTCCCGGGGTCGCGGATCACCATGACCAGCGACACGACGGTCGCCGCCAGCGCGCCAGCGGTCAGCCAGAAGGCGACCCCCTCGCGGGTGTGCCACGCGCAGGCCTGGGCAAAGGTCTGCCCGTCGGCGGGCGACAGCCCCAGCGACGCCGCGCTCCGACCACAGTCGGCGCTGCTGACGTTGGGCGAGCGGAGACGATTGCCCTCCTCCTTCTGGCGCGCGAACGCGTACACCGTGAACAGCCCGCTGCCGACCGCCAGCCCGCCGCTGACGCCCAGCGCCCACTTCCACGCCCGGCGGTTCGACCGCGGCGCGGACGGCGCATCGACCAGCTCGGCGTCGAGCGTGGCCCGCTCGCCGCCGCGCACCACCGCGGTCTGCTCGAACCGCTGGTAGCCGTCCGCCTCGATCGCGATCGTGTGGCTGCCGCCCGCGATGCGCGGGACGACCAGCTGGCCGTCCACCAGCTCGCCCCGGCGCTCGCCGTCGACCAGCACCGCGCCGCGCGGGATGACGGCGCCGGTCCGGCTGCGGACCGCGATGACCACCGCGCCGCTCGGCGAGCTGCGGTCCGCGGTCGACGGAGTGGCCCGCGGTTCGGCCGCGGCGGACCGCTCGACCACGGGCTCGCCCGCGCCATCGGCCTGGTCCCGCTCCGTGCGCGCAGCGCCGGGTGGTCGCGCCGCGGCCTCCGCCGCCCGCTGCTTCGCGGCTGCGCCCTCGCCCAGCTCGGCGACGAAGCTGCGCGCGATCGTCGCCTGCGCGCCCTCCGGATCCTCGTCGAGGTAGCGCCGGTACAGCACGAGCGCCTTGTCGGCGTGCCCGGCGAGCCGGTGGGCCTGCGCGAGGTTGAAGATCAGCAGCGGATGCGGCACCAGCCGGTACGCCCGCGAGTACAGCGTGATCGCCGTGTCGTAGTCGTGCGCGTCCTGCGCGGCGAGCCCCGCGTCGACATACTGCTTCGCCAGCTTGGCCGCCGCGGGATCGGGAGCCGACGTCGTCGGATCGGCCAGCGCGCGCGAGGAACCAGCGGTCGCGATCACCAGGCCAAGCAGCGCCCAGCGCAGCAGCACTCTCATGTCGGCCTCCAGCTCGTGCCGAGTGATGGCATCGTTCTGGGGCGCGACTCAAGACATCCCCATCACCGCAGCATTTCGCTGCATGACGACGGCACGCGGGCTCGCGTCAGCGATCGAGGATCGCCGCCGCAGCCTGGCGCGCCAGATCGGTGAACGCGCGGATCTTGGGCGGCGCCGGGCTCACCGACGTGTGCACCGCGAACACCGACACCCGCGGCCACGCCGCCTCCAGCACCGGCGCGAGCTCGCCCGACGCGACGCGCGCGGCGCACCTCGAGTCGCTCGCGATCCTGTGGATCCATCTGGCCACCGTCGGCCAGCGCGGCCGCGACTTCGCGTTCAAGGCGCTCGCGCGCTGAGCGCCGGCGCACGCCGAGCGTGAGGTTGCCAGGCCGCCGCAGCGTGAGACCGTCCGGCCGCACCGCGCCCCGGTCGATTCGATGGGTCGTATTCCAGGCACGCTCGAAACATCGGTATCCTCTGCACCGCGCAATACAGGCTTTTCAATCAGCCCCGCCGATCCGCGATGAATCTCTGAGGCCGCTCACCCGTCATGCCAACCAGTTACTGACATTGCCATTGCGCGGTCGGGCGACTCTCAAATAGTCGACGGTGATACCGCGGCACATCGTGCAATTCTGAGGCGTGGAACGTGAGCATGTTGCAATCTGTTCCAGCGCGGGCCGCGCGCTTGCACCGCTCGACGGCGCCGGGCATGTTGTCCACGATGCTCATGGGCCGCGCTCCACTTCGTGGTGCCAAGCGTGCAGTCCCCCATGCCTACGATGTCGCGTGGACGGCGATCGCCGTCGTCGTGGTCGTCTCCGTCGCGATCGCGGTGGCCGCGTTCTACTGGTTCACCTACTGACCCGCGGCGGGCCGGCGTGCGCGCATCGGCCGCCCGGCTATCGCGCCTTCAACGTCACCATCGACAGCACGTAACCGACGTTGGGATTGGCGAACTCGACGGACTCGACGGTGCCGGCGGGGTGGTCGGTGATCGCGTACTCGGACCAGTCCCCGACATGGTCGTCGGCGCCCTTGCGGAAGCCTGCACCGACCGCGGTGACCGAGTCGTCCGAGTTGCACGCCGCCCACACCGCGTCACCCGCGTGGCCGGTCTTCACCGTGCCCGTGCAGTTGCCGGTGCCCTCGGTCGCGGCGACGCCGTCGAACGTGATCGTCCCGCCGGCCGGGTCGGTCATCGCGAACTCGTCGCCGACGTCGTTCTTGCTGCCGTTGCAGGTGCTCCCGCTCCAGCTCACGGTCACGGTCACGCCGATCGCGTCCGGCGCGATCGCGACGAACGTCGCCGAGCGCTGCTGCGAGCTCGCCGAGGCGGTGATCGGGCCGAGCTGGCTGAACGACCACCCGGGCGCCACGACCGAGACCGCGGTCGGCACCGCATTCGCGGCGCACGAGACCTGGATCACGACCGCGTTGCCGGCAGCGTGGGCCTGCGCGGTGAACGACTCGTTCGGCCCCGTGCCGGGGGGGCTGCGCTGGACGAACGGCCCGACATAGGCGATGCGAGACACCGGCGCGTCGGGCACGGGATCGGGCCCGGGCCCGGGCTTCGGTGCCCCGCCGGCGTCGGCGAGCCCTTCGAAGCCGACCCGCCCGCAGCCGACCAGCGCGAGCGCGGCCATGCCGCTCCCCAGCGCGATCGCTCGGCGACATGACATGGCGGCAATCTTAGGCTGCCGCGCACGAGCGCCGCAATCGCCGCCTGCTGGCCGGCCATCGCAGCATCGGCGAGCCGACGCAGGGTGTCACCCCGACGACCGCGCCTGCGCCAGGCCGCGCTCGACGGGGCTGATCCCGTCGTGCCAGATCTCGAGCTCCCACCAGTTGGTGTCAGGATCCTGCAGGTAGAACGAGTACGAGCCGTGCTGGTGGGTCGCCGAGAACACCTTCTTGAGCCCGAACTCCGCGGCGCCGGCGGTCGCGCGCGCGTGCAGCGCGTCGATCACCTCGACGCCGCCGGACAGCGTGATGCCGTGGTGGTTGGCGACCTTCTGCGCCACCAGCTGGTCGCCGACCTCGACGGCGATCACGCGGACCCAGCCATCGCGATCGCTGACCAGGCAGTAGTGCGGCGCCGGCTGCGCGACGTCGAGGCCGAGGAAGTCGCGATAGAACCGCATGCTGACCGGCAGCGAGCGGCTCTCGAGCACGACGTAGCGGACCGGCCCCGCCGGGACGATGCTGCCGTGCGGCTCGGCGCCGTCCAGCACCGCCAGCGGATCGAACGGGCCCTGGCCGTCCTCGATGCGCCACCAGTTGCCGTCGAGGTCCTTGAGGTAGAACCCGTAGCTGGCGACGCCGAACCGCGCCGGATCCTCGCGCGCGGGCGCGGTGAGCTCGGCGATGCGGTGCTCGTCGCGGACCGCCGCGATCTGCGCGTGGATCGCGTCCACCGCGGCGGCGTCCGCGACCGGCCTGGCATAGAAGTTGAGGAACGGCTGCGGGCCCGGATTGGCAGTCTGCAGCACCGCCGCATACTGGCCCTTGGTGTCGAACACGTGTCCGACCCCGGGCGCGATCCGGTTGACCTGCAGGCCCATCACGTCGCGGTAGAACCGCAGGCTGTCCGCGACGCTCTTGCACTCGAGCGTGGTGTGCGTGGTCCGTCCGCCGTCGACGATCGGCATGCCTCACGGTAGCACGCGCCGGGACGTCGGCCGCGCGACACCCGGGTCACGGCGACAGCTTCGACTCCAGCCAGCTCGCGGCGCGCTGCACCACCAGGCGCTGCGCGACGTCCTTGCCGAACGCCGCCAGCCGGGCGATCTCGGCGCGCGCGTCATCGCCCGGCTGCGCGGCCGGCAGCACGACCGGCACGGTGACCGGCGCCGCACCGAACAGAGCGCCCGACACGCCCAGCAGGCCGTGGTCGTAGCGGAGCGCCAGCGAGAGCCCGGCGGGCAGCTCGATCGTCGCGTCGAGCTCGCGCAGCGCGAACAGCCACGACAGCGGCGTCTTGAACCGCGTGTCGCCGACGTCGGCGTGCGCGACCGCGATCGCGACGCGGCCGACATCGGGCACGAGCGCGCTCGGTGCGAACACCAGCCGCGCATCCTCGATCACGACCCGCCCCGCATGCAGCGGCGGCCGGCGCGGCGGCCGGAGCCTGAGCAGCGCGGCGCTCGACACCTCGAACCGGGCGCCGGTGATCGCGAGCTCGCGGCAGTCGCCGTCGACCAGCGCGAGGCCGAGCGGCGGCAGCTCGCAGCGCAGATCGTCCACGGTGATCGCCAGGTGACCGACCGCGTCGTCGCGATGGACCGCGAGCCCCACCAGGTCGAGCCGGCCGCGCACCAGCGCCAGGCTGCCGCGCTCGATCGCCGCGTCGGCCTGCAGCGACTCGCCGATCCGCCCGGCGATCCGTTCGCGGGTGCGGTCCTCCAGCGCCGCGCCGGTCGCCACCAGCGCGCCGAGCACCAGCGCCAGCGCTGCGGCGACGTAGCCGAACGTTCGCGGGATCCCGGGCACGCTCCGGGAGTCTTGCATACCCGGCGCCGGCCACCAGCACCGCCGCGTTGCCGCGATTCACCGTCCGGCGGTCAGATCGACCCCTGGGGCAGCGGCGCGGCGCGCAGCGCCTCGACGTCGGCGACCAGCGCATCGACCAGCGCCTGGACCAGCCGCTCGCCCTTGGCGCGGGTCGCCAGCGTCGGATCGCCCCAGCAGCCGGTCGGCGAGTACGTCCCCGGGCCGTCGGGCTTGCGCGTCAGCGGGCCCGTGCCCGGGTGGTAGTCCTTGACCGCACGCGCCATGTCGACCGTGTCCGGCGCGATGAACAGCATCATCGAGGTCTCGAGCTCGTCGGCGTGCGTCCCGCCCTCCTGCTGCGCGACCTGCTTCTCGACCGGCGCCAGCGCCTTCGACAGATCGGTGTAGCGCAGCACGATGCCGTCGGCCGCCAGCAGCTCGGCCGCGGGCCTGAGCGCGCGCAGCGTCGAGATCCCGGTGTTGAGCGCGTAGAACCGGCGCGGGCCGTGGCGCGCCAGGCTGCGCACCACCTGCACGATCACGTCGCGCGCGGTGTCGAGCTCCAGGCTGATCGATCCCGGATACTCGACGAACGCCGGGTAGAACGACAGCCCGACGGTGGGCGCGACCACCACCGCCGTGCGCTCGGCCAGCCGGCGGCGCAGGTAGTCGGCCATGATCCAGTCGTTGGCCAGCCGCAGGTGCGGCCCGTGCTCCTTGGACGCCGCGCCGATCGGCACGACCACGACGGCGTCGCGGGTCAGCACCCGCTCGGCCTCGGGCCAGGTCATGTCTTCGAGCAACACCGTGGGCGTCATGCGCGGCTGCTCCGGCGGCTTCGCGACGGGCGCCGCCGCGCACGCCGCGAGGGCGAGGACCAGACCAGCGGCGGTGCCGGCGGGGAACGATGGCACCCACCCAGCGTATCGCGGTTCCTGGCATCGCGTCGCGCTGCTAGCAGCGGACGACGATGACCTTGCGCCTGGCCACGCGGGCCAGATGCTCGATGTCGTCCGGGTCGCTGGTCACGACGGACTCACCATCGGACGCTATCAGCACGACCGCGGCGTCGATCGGGTCGCTCGTCTTCGCCTTGCCGAGCAACCCGCCGCAGCGCCGCCCGAGCTCATCGTCGATGACGACGATCTGGACGCCGCGTAGCAAGCGGGCGAGCACGACCTGGCGGCCACCGTCGCGCCAGACCTGGGCGACGACCATGGGATGGGTCGAGACCTCCTCGTCGTCCTGCTCCGCTGCGACGAGCCGTGCGATCATCGCGCGATCGTTCCGGCTGACCGCGATCAGCGCACCCGCATCGAGGATCATCGGCGCTTCACCCCGGCGGTCGTGGCCAGCGGGGGATGACCGAGCTCGGCGCGGGCCTTCGCGAGCTCGGCCGCCGTGATCGCGCCGTGCTTCGCCTGCCAGCCCGCCAGGAAGTCGGCGAGCGCCTGCTTGCGAAGCCGCGCCGCCGCCGCACCGGCAAGCCACGCCGACACGCTCACGCCGGCTCGCTCGGCGGCGCCCCGGATCTCGTCACCGAGCCGCGGGTCCATCGAGACGCTCATCTTGTCGACCTTCATCCCGGCGATCCTACCGCAGGAGTTCCTACCATGGTAGCATCCGGGCGGGGCCTTGTTCGTCACCCGCCGTGCGCCTTGGCTGCCTCCCCGTCCTTCGCGCCCAGGTCGGCGCTCACGTGCTCCCGGCGGGCGAGCAAGAGGAACGGCAAGCTGAAAACGGCGATGGCTCCCGAGACCACGTAGGACGCCGCATAGCCGGTGGTGTCGGCGACCCTCCCGAGGATCGGCTGGAACACCACACCTCCGGTCGAGTCCACCATCGAATCGAACGACAGCACCGTGGCTCGCTCGCGCGATGGAATGAGCGCGTTGATGTACGCCTGCCGGACCGGCGTGCTCGCGGCGAACGCCACCGCCCACAGCACGAGCAGGGCCACCACGATGGCGAAGCTCCGGACCACGCCCATCAGCACCAGCGATGCGACCGTCAGGGCGGCACAGGCGATCAGGATGTGCGTGCGGCGCCGGAACCGCCGCCGGATGTACGGCACGGCGAATCCGCCCGCCACCTGCGTGCCCGCGATGCCCGCGGCGGCAAGGCCCGCAACACCGATCGCCTGACGGTTCCCGAACAGCTCGAGCAGGTAGGGCTGCGCCGCGTAGAACCCGTAGATGCCGGTGCCCATGTAGAACGGCGCGGCGAGCATGACCCAGCGCACCGGCCGGTTCTTGAACCCGTGCGTCCAGCCGGCGGTCGCGAGCGCCTTGACCTGCCGGACGAAGCCGTTGCCGCGCTCGGGGGCAAAGCCGATGTCCTTCATCATCGCGAGCGCCACGAAGAAGCTGACCAGCTGCAGGCCGGCCCTTACCAGGTAGGGCGTGCCGAGCGCGGCGACCTGCGCGATGAACCCGCCGGCGATCGTGCCCACCAGCATCGCCGCGCCGGTGACGATCTGGTTCCTGGCAAAGATCGGGTCGAGCTCGCCGTCATAGCCCGCATGCTTGAGGGCATCGACCAGCCAGGCCTCGAGCGCGCCCGAGAAGAACGTGTAGCCGCACCCCAGGAGCAGCGAGGCCACGCTCCAGCCCCAGAACGGGCCCTTCGTGTACCACATCCAGACGTAGACGAGATTCCCGACCAGCTGGACGGCGGCGCCCAGGAGGTACGACGTCCGACGGCCCCAGGTGTCGGCCACCATGCCGGTCGGGATCTCGAACAGCACGAGCCCCAGCGTGTAGATCGCGTTGGCGGTGAACGCCTCGACGTTGTCGAGGCCACCGTCGAGCAGGAACAGCGTGTTCACGCCGACGATCAGCGAGGTCGGCAACCAGATGAACTGGCTGAGCACCAGGTAGACGTTCCGGATCCGTCGGCTCTGCGCGTTCATGGGCTTCCCGCGCTGCTGGAGCCGCAGCACAGCTCGAGCGTAGCGCTCCTCGATCCTCGAGCGATCGTGATCACGACGCGGAGGGTCACGGCGTGCTGTACGGGACCGACAACACCCAACGGCGGCCTGGTGTGGCGCGGATGCATCGACTGACTGCGGATTCTGCAGCTCCGTTTACAAAGAGCAACATACTGCACGCGCTAACACCGCGATGCGCCGCTGCGGCGGCGCTGGCGCGCGCATTGCACTTCTCTAGTTCGGAGATCATCATGAGTAACCCAAACGCTACCCAGCCTGTCACCAGACCTTCCAACCGTTCGTGGTTCCAGTGGATCACTGGAAGCGCGGTCGTCGTGCTGGTCGCGAGCATCCTGACCGGCTGCTTCGTCGAGACTGGCCACTATCACCACCGTCGCCACGTCATCGTCGTTCGCTGATCGAGCACCGGACGCGACCGGTCGTCGAGCGCGTCCCGCGGCCCGAGCTGGCCGCGGCTACACGTCGAGCTCGCCGATGTCGGCCGCGTTCTCGGTGATCATCTTGAACCGCGCCGCGACGTCCTTGCCCATCAGGTCGGAGATCATCTGATCGGTGCGCAGCTGCTCGCCGTCCTTGACGGTGACACGCAGCGGCTGGCGGGTCCGCGGGTCGAGCGTGGTCATCTTGAGCGTGTCGGGGTTCATCTCGCCGAGGCCCTTGAACCGGGTGATGTTCGGCTTTGCGTTGCCCTTGGCGTTGGCCTTGATCAGCCGCTCCTTGTGGTGGTCGTCGAGCGCCCACAGCGTCTGCTTGCCGATGTCGATCCGGTACAGCGGCGGCTGGGCCAGGTAGAGGTGACCCTGGTCGATCAGCGGCTTCATGTAGCGGAAGAAGAACGTGAGCAGCAGGGTCGCGTTGTGGTGGCCGTCGGCGTCGGCGTCCATCAGCAGGAAGATCTTGCCGTAGCGCAGCTTGCCGAGGTCGATCGACTCGCCCATGCCGCAGCCGAGCGCCGAGACGATGTCCTGGAGCTCCTTGTTGGCGAGCAGCTTCTGGTTGTTGGCCTGCTCGGCGTTGAGCACCTTGCCGCGCAGCGGGAGGATCGCCTGGGTCCGGCGGTCGCGGCCCTGCTTGGCCGAGCCGCCGGCCGACTCGCCCTCGACGATGAACAGCTCGCTGTCGCCCGGATCGGTCGAGCTGCAGTCGGCGAGCTTGCCGGGCAGGTTGAGCCGGTGCGACACCGCGGTCTTGCGGGTGACCGCCTGGTGCGCCGCGCGCGATGCCTCGCGCGCCCGGGCCGCGATGATCGTGCGCGCGACCACCGCCTGTGCCCAGTTGGGGTTGCTGTTGAGGTAGTTCTCCAGCGCGGGGCGGATCAGCGCCTCGACCTGGCCGGCGACCTCGGGGTTGTTGAGCCGGTTCTTGGTCTGGCTCTGGAACTGCGGATCGTGGACGTAGGTCGACAGCACCGCGACCACGCCCTCGCGGATGTCCTCGGCGGTCAGCGTGACGCCCTTGGGGTCGAGCTTGTGGGTCGCGATGTAGTTGCGGATCGCCTTGACCACCGCGGCGCGGAACCCGGCGTCGTGGGTGCCGCCGTCGGGGGTCGGCACCGAGTTGACGTAGGTCTTGATCAGGTCGTCGGTCGACTCGGTCCACTGCAGCGCGAGCTCGATCGCCAGCCGCGCCGACTCGTCGCGCTTCTCGGTGTAGAACACGCCGCCGCCCGGCGGCACCGGGCTCTTGCCGCGGTCGGCGACCAGCTTGGGCAGAAACTCGGCGATGCCCTGGGGGTGGACGAAGGTCTTGACCTCCGGCGGGGTCACGGTCTCGTCGCTGAACGTCAGCTCCAGCCCGCTGTGCAGGTAGCTCTTGGCCTCGAGCCGCTCGGCGATCAGCGCGGGGTCGAACTGGACCTTGTTGCCGAACACGTCCTCGTCGGGCCGGAACCACACCGTCGTGCCGGTGCCGCGCGCGCCGCCGAGCTTCTTGAGCTTGCCGGTCGCGGTGCCGCGCTGGAACGTGAGCTCGTGGCGCTCGCCGTCGCGCTTGACCGTGACGACCAGCTCGCTCGACAGCGCGTTGACCACCGCGGCGCCGACGCCGTGCAGGCCGCCGGACACCGCATAGCTCTTGCCGCGGTCGAACTTCGCGCCCGAGTGCAGCGTGGTGAAGATCACCTCGGTGGCCGACTTCTTGTACTTGGCCATCATGTCGACCGGGATGCCCCGGCCGTTGTCCTCGACGCTCGCGCTCCGGCCGTCCTTGTGCAGCGTGACCTGGACCTTGCTCGCGTGCTTGTTGATCACCTCGTCGATCGAGTTATCGACGATCTCCCACAGCAGGTGGTGGTAGCCGTCCTTGCTGGTGTTGCCGATGTACATGCCCGGCGTCTGGCGCACGGGCTCGAGTCCCTCCAGGACGCGGATCTCTTCCCCGGTGTACTTGGTCGCCATCTAATTGACTCCCTGTCCGCCCTCGGCGTTCGCGAGCGGCTGGACCTTGACCGGGGGCGGCACCACGACGAGCTGGGCCCGCTTGATGATCTGGGGGCCCTTGCCGCCGCGGGCCTTGACCTGCTTGGGATCGGCGGAGATCTCGAACCGCTTGCCGCCCTTCTCGGTCTCGACCACGAGCTGATCGCCCTTGGCGCCGGCGAGGAAGCCGATCACGATGTCGTCGTCCTCGGTCTTGATCACGGTGACGCCGCGGCCGGGGCCCTCGAGCTTGGCGATCTCGTCGGCCTTGCACAACAGGACGTGGCCGTCGCGGGTCGCGGTGACCACGACGTCGGTGTCGTTGCACGCGACCACGCCGATGATCTCGTCGCCGTCGCCCGGCCGGGCGTAGCGCCGGCCGGCCTTGGTGGTGATCTCGGCGTGCGCGGACGTCGTGAACCGCAGGCCGAAGCCGTTGCGCGACAGCGCGAGCAGGGTCGGCGCGACCAACGCGCGCGGATCGAGCGTCATCGCCGACACGATGCGCTCGCCGTCTTCGAACTTGAAGTACTTCTGCGCCGGGTCCCCATAGCCGGTGGTCGCGGCGATGTCGTTGATCTTGATGACGTAGCCCGAGCCCTTGTTGGTGAAGAAGATCACCTTCTCCTTGGTCGAGCCGGGCAGCACGTGGGTGACCTCGTCGCCCTCGCGGACGCGGGTCTGGTTGGGGTCCTTGAGCTCGCGCACCCGCTTGATCCAGCCGTCGCGGGTCACCACGATGTGGGCATCCTCGTCGACGATGAACGCGTCGGCGTCGAACGTCACCTCCTCGCCCGCGCCGGTGGGGTCAGTCCGCCGCTTGGTGTCGAGCTCGGCGGCGGTGGCCCGGAGCTCGTCCTTGATCACCGTCCACAGCTTGTCCTCGCTCTTGAGGATCGCCTTGATCTTCTTGGCCTCGCCGGTCTTCTGGGCGAGCTCCTCGCGGATGACATGAATCTCGAGCTTGGCGAGCTTGTAGAGCTTGAGCTCGAGGATCGCGTCGGTCTGCACCTCGTCGAGCTTGAACTGCTTGATGATCTTGGCCGCGGCGTCGTCCTTGCCGTCGGACGTCCGGATCAGCTTGATCAGCGGGTCGAGCGCGTCGAAGATCGTGACGAATCCCTGCAGGATGTGGATCCGGGCCTCGAGCTGCTTGAGCTGGTACGTGAACCGCCGCTCGACGACCTCGAGCCGGAAGTCGAGGAAGTGGCCGAGCATCTCCTTGATCCCCATCTTGCGCGGCTGGGGCGGGGCGTCGGCCGGCAGCTTGCGTCCGGAGTCGTCGTCCACCGAAACCAGAAGACCGGGGGGGACCAGGCACGTCATGTTGACGTGGAAGTTCGACTGCAGCGGCGTGTGCTTGAACAGGTACGCCATCACCAGATCGGGGTCGGCATCCTTCTTGATCTCCAGCACGATGCGCACGTCGGTGGTCGACTCGTCGCGCACGTCGAGCAGGTAGGGCAGCTTGCGCGACACGATCACCTCGGCGATCTTCTCGACCACGTCGCGCTTGGTCAGCGCGTAGGGGATCGAGGTGATCACGATGTCGGTGCCCCCGCGCTTTCGGTCCTCGCGCTTGTACTCGCCGCGCACCCGGATCGTGCCGTGACCGAGCTTGTAGATCTCGCGCAGCTCGGTCTTGCTGTTGAGCAGCTGGCCGCCGGTCGGGAAGTCCGGCCCCTTGATGTGCTTCATCAGCTGGACGTGGTCGAGGTCGCGATTGTCGGCCAGGGCGATCAGCGCGTGGGTGACCTCGCCCAGGTTGTGGGGTGGGATGTTGGTCGCCATGCCGACCGCGATCCCGGTCGAGCCGTTGACCAGGAGGTTGGGGAACCGCGCCGGCAGCACGACCGGCTCCTCGGTCGTGCCGTCGTAGTTGGGGCGCATGTCGACGGTCTCGAAGTCGAGCTCGCGCAGCAGCTCCATCGCGGCGGGCGCGAGGCGGCACTCGGTGTAGCGCATCGCCGCTGCCTCGTCGCCATCGAGCGACCCCCAGTTGCCCGAGCCGTCGATCATCGTCGCGCGCATCGCCCAGTCCTGGGCCATGCGCACCATCGCGTCGTACACCGACGTGTCGCCGTGCGGATGATAGCGGCCCAGCACGGCGCCGACCACGGTCGCGCTCTTGCGATGCTTGGCGTCGGGTCTCAGGTGGTTGTCATGCAGCATCGCGTACAGGATCCGGCGCTGCACCGGCTTCAGGCCATCGCGGACATCCGGGAGTGCCCGGGACGTGATGACGCTGAGCGCATAGTTGAGGTAGCGCCGCCGCGCCTCGGTCTCCAGCGAGGCATCGACATCGCCGGGAGCCGCACCCCCACCACCGCCGCCGCCGCGCGGTGACGCGCCCTCGCCACCCTTCGAGGAAGACTTTTTGGCCATGCGGCCGGCACCTTGCCCCGACTCGGGGAAAAGTTCTAGTTGTTCGCGCGCGGGCAGATCACCTGTGGGCCGCGGGGTAGGAGAGGTTGCCATTTCCTTGGTCCCATCAAAGGCCCGTGATATTGCTGGCCTCCTTCGGCATGGTCACGAGGCGCAGGACAGCGCGCAAGAAAAGGTCGGTCCGGCCGATCGGAAACCTCGGGAGATCTCCTGCCCGCAGGACCGGGGGCTGGGTCGTGCTCGTGCTGGCCGGCCTGGTGGTGGTCAACCTGTATGTCTTCGTGTGGGACAAGCAGACCTCGGTCGGCGCGATCAAGCGCGCGGCCGATCGTGCGACCCCGACCGCGATGGTCCCGTCGCACCCGCTGCAGACCACCGAGCCGGGAGCGGCGGCCCCCGGCGGGGCGAGGGACACAGCTCCCCGTGAGATCGCCCGCAGCGAGCCGGGAGCGGAGACCCCCGGGGGCTCCGACGACGGGGCCGGCGGGAGCGCTTCCCGCGGGATCCATGGCAAGGTCGGCCGGTCCGACACGCTGGGCCGCGTGCTCAAGCGGAGCGGCCTGTCCGCCGCCGAGGCCGACGAGGTGATCCGCGCGCTGTCCGGTGTGTTCGACTTCAAGACGATGCGCGCCGGCCAGACCTTCCGGATCGAGCGCGGTCCGGACGGCCGCGTCAAGTCGTTCGAGCTCGCGGTCGGCAAGACCCAGAACGTCCGGGCCGAGCGAGGCGCCGATGGTGCGCTGGTCGGCACGGCGGCGGGCGCGCAGCCCCGGACCGAGAGCATCCCGCGGCCCTGATCGGCCGCGCGGCGAGAACGTGCTTGCCGATGCGTCGCTTCATCGTCAAACTTGTAAGGTGTTCAAGCTCGTCGTCGGCATTCTCAAGGGTGCAGTCATCGGCAGCGCCCTGGGTTACGGGGCGTTCGCGCTGAAGGAAGCCACGGAGCTCGCCAATCCGTGGCTCACCTATGGCGTCGTCGGCGCGCTGGTCGGTCTGATCGCCGGCCGGCCGATCTGGTCGCTGCTGCGCGACAAGAACGCCACGGCCTGGGTCGCGATCCTCCGGGGCGCGGTCGGGTTCGGCGTGGGCTGCGGGCTCTACGCGCTGATCGCCAAGGTCTGGAACCCGTCGGCGATCAATGTGGCGGATTACAACATCTTCGCCTGGCCGGTCACGCTGGGCGGCGCGATCGGCGCGGTGTACGGCGGCTTCATCGAGCTCGACGACTCGATCGGCGACGACAAGAAGCTGGCTGCCGAATCGGGGCGGCCGGGGTCGGCGCCGGGCGTGAACCCGGGCCCGAAGCCCAAGGCCGCGCCGCCCAAGCGCTGAGCCTTATCGGCCGCCGATCTCGGCCTCGATCAGCACGCCGACCTGGTCGACCGATCCGCCGTACGTGCCGTGTGGAACCGGGCCGTCGCTGTACGGAAACGGGCTGTCGAGCCGGAGGTCGCTGGGCGGAGCCGTCTCGGGCGTCCACGTCCGCGACCAGCCGATCGTCGCCGTGACGCCGCTGGTCGCGGCCTCGATCCCCAGGCCGAGGGTGTGGCCGCCGAGATCGCCGAGCGATGGCGAGAGCTTGTCCGCCGGCGTCCCGGGGGTCGAGTACGCGTAGCCGCCGGTCGCCCACAGAAACCCGGGGATGATCGCGACGTCGACCGCGGCGCGCAGCGCGTAGTGGCTGCGCTGCGACAGCCGCGACGGCACGCTCCGGAGCTCGACGGTGGAGGGCATGGATTGCCCGGCCGGCCCCGGATCGTCGAGGCTGATCCCCTGGGTCTGCCACGCCGCCGTGTCGCTGCCGCGCGCCGCGATCCACAGGTCGCCATCGAGCTCGGCGACGATCCGGTCGCCGACGTAGCGGCCGCCGGCGCGTACCGCGACCGGCTGGGCGACGTGGAGCACGGCGTGCGGCGAGTCGGTGTGGACCCCGACCAGCGCCGCCGGCGACCCGAACGCCCGGGCGGTCCCCTCGAGCCGCACCGTGCGGGTCCATCCGACCGACGCGCCGAGCTCGATCGGCGCCGCGGCCGGGGCGTACAGCACGCCGGCGACCGCGCTCTCGGTCAGCGGATCGGTCGCCGACAGCGAGATGTCGACGTCGGCCTCGGGCAGCGTGGCCATGTCGTGCCGGGCCCGCACGCCCCACACCCGGCGGCGCTCGGACAGCGCGACCCGCGCCGCGCCGAGCGACAGTCCGAGCGCCAGCGAGTCGCCCAGCCGCCGCGCGACGCCGAGCGCCAGCGTGTCGCGGCGGTACGACCCGGCGATCCCGGTGTAGCGATAGTCGTAGATCGCGCCGAGCGGATCCTTCGGATCGTCGCTCGGCTTGGGCAGCGAGCGCGCGACCACCGCGGCGGTCATCGCGCCGATGCCGATCACCCAGTCGCCGATCGCGCCGATCGCGGCGCCGAGCGGGGCGAGCCGCGAGCCGGCGCGCCCGACCGAGCGCGGCGAGCCGGTCGAATCGCTCTGCCACTCCGGGGCGTCCTCGATCACCGCCGCGCCGAGCTCGGCGCGCAGCGTGTCGCGCCGGGCCATTGCAGCGGGGTTGATCAGCAGCGCACCGCCGCCGTCGTCGCCGACCACGGCCGCTCCGGCGCGGCCGATCGCGCGCGGCGAGCCACCGACGATCGCGATGCCGTCGGCGTGCCCGCGCGCCGGCGACAGGACGACCAGGGCACAGAGGACACGCCGGTGCACGGCGGTGACTGTACGGCAGGCCGGTTGGCAATGCTTCGTTCACGATCTCGAACGCGAACGCGAGATCGGCGTGGATCGCGCACCCCCGGTCCCCGGCGCGCAGCGCGCAGGCCTGCGTGTTTCGGGATGTTTCGGGCACTCGTCGCCCGGCCCGCCGGTGAAATACTTTCGGTGTGCCCGCCGAGCCCGAGATCCGCGTGGTGTACGTCGAGGACGACGAGCGGCTCGCCCGGCTGACCACGCAGTACCTGAACAGCCATCGCGTCGAGGTCCACATCGTCAGCCGCGGCGACCAGGTCATGCCGGTCGTGCTGCGCGTCCGCCCCGACGTCGTGCTGCTCGACCTGATGCTGCCGGGCAGCGACGGCCTCGACGTCTGCCGCCAGCTCCGGGCGCGCACCGACGTCCCGATCATCATGGTGACGGCGCGCACAGAAGAGGCCGATCGCGTGCTCGGCCTGGAAGGCGGCGCCGACGACTACGTGCCCAAGCCGTTCCAGTCGCGCGAGCTGCTCGCCCGGATCCGCGCCCAGGCGCGGCGCGCGCGCGGCGAGTCCGGCCCGCGGCCGGAGCGCATCGTGATCGGCCCCCTCGTGATCGACGCCACCACGATGCAGGTCACGGTCGACACCCGGCCGATCTCGCTGACCACGAGCGAGTTCGCGCTGCTCCACGCCCTGGCCCAGCGCACCGGCCGCGTGCTCGGCCGGGAGCAGCTGCTCCAGCTCCTGCACGGCTCGTCGGACGAAGCGTTCGACCGCTCGATCGACGTCGTGGTGTCGCGGCTGCGCCACAAGATCGAGCAAGATCCGCGCAACCCGCGCATGCTCAAGACCGTCCGCGGCGCCGGCTACATGCTGACGCCCGGCGAGACCGCCGCGCCCTGACCCGCCCACACGCTCCACCGATGATGCCTCGATGATGCCTCCATCGACCAACCGCGCGTCCACCTCCGGCCCGGCGGTCGGCCCGCCCCGCCAGCGGCGCCGGTTCCGCTCGCTGGCGTCGCGCCTGGTCGCGCTCGGCGTGGTGCAGCTCGCGCTGCTCACCGTGACCGCCGCGGTGATCTTCATCGCCGAGGGTCCCCACGAGGAGGCCGCTCCCGAGGACCAGCTGACGCCGGCCGCGCTCCGCCACCTGGAGAGCCTGGTCGACGCGCCGGCCCCGCTGAGCGACGCGCTCGACGAGCTGCGCGCCGCCCGCGTCGAGGTCTCGCTGTACGACGAGGCCCACCAGCTGATCGCGAGCAACGTCGACCCGCCGCTCGCGATCCCACCGCGGCCGCACCGGGGACACCGGGGCCTGTGGGGACCGCCCGGACCGGCGTCGGACGGCGCGGCCGACCACTCGCCGGACCACAGGCTCGACCACCCGCTGGACCACGGGCTCGACCATCCACCCGACCACGGGCTCGACCATCCGGACCACGGGCTCGATCATCCGCCCGACCACGGGCTCGACCACCCGGACCACGGGCTCGATCATCTGCCCGACCACGGTCCGGCGGGTCCGCCGGGCCCTCCCGGGTCGGGGCCCGATCGGCCGGACGCAGCGTTCGGGTCCGCGCTCGACTTCCGCCCGCCGTTCGACTACCGCCCCATGCTCACCCGGCGGATGATCGCGCGGCACTACCTCGTCCTGCCGTTTCCCGTGCATGGCGCACGCGGCGTGCTGATCGCCCGGGGTGATCCCGGCGGCCCTCCGGGGCTGACCGGGCCGCTGCTGGCGCTGATCTGCGGCTTCCTGATCCTGGTGATCGGCGCGCTGATCACCGCGCGCTGGATCGTGCGGCCGATCGAGCGGCTGTCGCGGACCGCCCGGGCGCTCGGCTCGGGCGACCTCCAGGCGCGCAGCCAGCTCGACCGGCCCGACGAGATCGGCGAGCTCGGCCATCGCTTCGACGAGATGGCCGACCGGATCGCCGGGCTGCTCGCGACCGAGAAGGAGCTGCTGGCCAACGTCGCGCACGAGCTGCGCACGCCGCTGACCCGGATCGGCGTCGCGCTCGATCTCGCCAGCGAGGGCGACGCCGAGGCCGCGCGGGCCTCGCTCGCCGAGATCGCCGTCGACGTCTCGGAGCTCGAGACCATCGTCGACGACATCCTGACCGCGATGCGGTTCGAGCTCGCGTCGGCCCGGGCCCCCGCCCAGCTGCCGCTCCGCCGCGCCCGGATCCCGGCCGGCGAGATCGCCACGGCGGCCGCCGACCGGCTGCGCGCCCGCCACCCCGAGCGCGCGCTGGAGCTCGACGTCCCCCACGACCTGCCGGCGATCAACGTCGACCCCGTGCTGCTGCGCCGCGTGATCGACAACCTGCTGGAGAATGCCCACAAGTACACGCCCGACGCCGGCTCGCCGATCCGGCTCGCGGCCCGGCGCGACGCCGGCGAGCTGATCCTCGAGGTCGCGGATCGCGGGATCGGCATCCCCACCGACGACCTGCCCCGGATCTTCACCGCGTTCTTCCGCGGCGAGCGCAGCCGATCGCGCGAGACCGGCGGCGTCGGGCTCGGCCTCACGCTCGCCCGCCGGATCGTCGAGGCGCACGGCGGCACGATCGACGTGACCAGCACGCCGAACGCCGGCACCACGGTGCAGGTCGCGATCCCGGTCGACTGACCAGGGGGCCCTCAGTCCAGCCTGGCTCGCTTGACGATCCGCCACAGGTGGGCGCGATCGATCCCGGTCTGCATGGCCGCCCGCGCGATGTTGCCGCCGCAGCGCCGCAGCGCCGCGCCGGCGAACACCCGCTCGAAATCGGCGATGCACCGCGCCCGCGCGACCGCGTAGGGGGCGTCGATGTCGACGGCGATCGAGGCGGCGGGCTCGGGCGATGGCCACGCGGCGGGCAGCGGCAGCCGCTTGCCAAACACCACGCAGCACTCGAGGTAGTTGCGGAGCTCGCGCACGTTGCCCGGCCAGGGTGCGCGCGCCAGCGACTGGAAGAACTCGTCGCTGAACAGCGCAGGGTGGCGCTCCGGGCAGCTCCCCGCCACCACCAGCAGCCGGCGCGCCAGGAGGTCGACGTCGCCCGGTCGCTCGCGCAACGGCGGCAACTCCACCTTCAGCACCGACAGCCGGAAGTACAGGTCAGCGCGAAACTGCCCCGCCACCACGTGCCGGGCCAGATCCCGGTTGGTGGCGGCGATGACCCGCACGTCGGCGGGCTCGAACTCGTTGGTCCCGAGGCGCCGGAATTGCTTCTGGTCGAGCACCCGCAGCAGCTTGGGCTGGAGCTCGAGCGGCAGCTCGCCGATCTCGTCCAGCAGCACCGTGCCGCCGCGCGCGGCCTCGAACGCCCCCACCCGGGCGGCGGCCGCCCCGGTGAATGCGCCCTTCTCGTGCCCGAACAGCTCGCTCTCCAGCAGCGGGGCCGGGATCGCGCCGCAGTCGATGATGAGGAACGGCCCGCCCCGCCGATCGCTGGCGGCGTGGATGGCGGCGGCGGCCGCGTCCTTGCCGGTGCCGGTCTCGCCTTGCAGCAGCATCGACACGTCGGAGCGCGCTGCCACGGCCAGAAGCCCGAACACCCGGCGCATCACCGCCGATCGCCCCTCGAGTCGACCGAACGCCGTGAGCTCGGAGATGTCAGGTTCGAGATCGCATTGCGGGAAGGTCACGCCGTCGGCCGAGCAAGCTGCGCGCCAGCCGAAACCGATGGACCCGCGTGAGATTCCAGCGCGCGATCGCGGCGATCGCTGGTCTGGGCCTGCAGGTCCGCAGGCCCGCGCCTTCACCCGCCGACGGCCGACGGGCGGAGCAGCGCCATGGGATCGACGCGGCGCTCCTCGAACAGGCGCTCGAGGGCCGCCGGCCCCGGGTTGAGGGCCAGCTGGTGCTCGCGCTCGGTCAGGAAGAACGCGCCGAACACCTGCGCGCCGGGCGCCACCTCCGCGAACCCGTCGGGGAAGCCGTAGGGCAGCTGGAAGTACACCGCCGGCTTGTGGAACCGCGCCACGAACTCGGGGCACACCAGCTCGTAGTGCGGCTGCACCGAGAGCCCGCGTGCGATCGGCGTCCGGCTCGCCACCAGGTGGAACAGGGTGAAGGCCAGCACCTCCGGGAGGTGCTCGAAGCCGTCGTCCACCGGCGCCACCACCTCCACGCGGCGCCCCACCGCCCCGGCGTAGTGGAACAGGCCGAGCGAGGCGTAGAGGCGCACCCCGGGGAACACCTGGTCGTAGGTGAGGATCTGCAGCGGCGGCTCGCCCCCCGGTGGCTCGAAGAAATGGCTCGCCCCCGGCTCTCTGCCCAGGTGGCGCGCGTAGTGATCGACGTAGGTGCCGGCCCAGTCCATGTCCGTCGAAGCCTATCTCAGTTCCTGAACGGGTCGACCGGGGAGACCGGAGGCAGGATGACCGGCCCGGTCACCGTCGGTGGCGGCAAGGGAACCGGCACGGCCGGCACCGGCGCCGGCACGAACGTCCCCGGCGGCACGCTGCCCGGGACTTGCACCCCGGGTGGCACCGGCCAGCCACCGGCAGGCATGGGTGGGCCTCCCGGGATCATGTGGGGCGGCGGGGGCGGGTACTGCCAGGGCGGATCGAACGCGTGGCTGCGATTGCACGGGATGCAGGACGGGCCGACCTGCTGGTTCGCCATGTTCTGGATCTGCGCGCGCGTCGGGTTGGGCAGCACGCCCGATCGGACCCAGTACCACCAGTAGGCCATCCGCTGGGCGAACGTCATGTTGTTGTGGGCGATGTCCATGGGGCCGGTGCGCAGCCCGCCGGGTCCGCGGGTGGCGGGGGGCAGCGGCGCGCCGCAGGTCTGGCAGGGAACGCTGGTGGCTCCCGGCGGGCGCACGATCGGATCCACGTCGCCGGCGCGCCACCCCGGTCGGGTGTGAGCGCCCTGGGGATTGAGGCTGCCCCAGGGGCCGCCCTCCGGCGGCGGGGGAAGCTCCGGCGGCCGCGCGGTGGTGCTGGTCGGCGGCGTGGGAGGAGGCGGCGGCGGCGCCGGCGGCGGCGTGGGGGCCGCGGGCGCGGTGGGCCGGATCCAGTTTCCGGGCCGGAGGTTCGAGCCCGGGGGCAGCTTGGGGTAGGCGCTCGCCAGCAGCGAGGCGCCCGCCACCACCGCCGTGCCGCACGCGCGCTGACAGCTGGCCTCGTCGCTGGTGGCGAGGCACTGGTACATGCAGTTGCCGGTGGTCCCGACGGCGGCGGCCGCGCCGATGCCGAGCAGCACCGGCGCGCAGCCCGGGACCAGCGCGGAGCAGGCCACCCCGCCCACCACCAGCACCACCGTGCCGGCCGCCTCCACGCAGGCCCAGCCGCTGCCGCCCCCGCCGGTCAGGTACTGGTAGCAGTTCACGAACGGCCGGACGATCACGTTGCCGGCGGCGACCAGGGTGTCGCGGATGGCGCCCGGCGCGGCCGAGATCGGCGCCACGTTGGGCGGCCCGGGGTTCCAGTTGGGCGGGCGGACCGGACAGTCCCCGCAGTTGTAATTGCAGGAGCGGAACCAGCCGAAGGTGCCCTCCATGCAGCGCCGCTCCGCGCGCAGGCAGCTGGCAGCGGTGCCGTCGCCGGCGCAGGCCAGCGCGCGGGTGCTGTGCAGGCCGAGCGTGAGCAGGAGCGCCAGGAGCGCCAGCGTCGGGCGCGTCATCGCACCACCGCCGGCTGGCACTGGAGGATCCCGGCGTCGCCGCTTCCGGAGCCGCCGCTGCCGCCGCCGCTGCCGCTGCCGCTGCCGGAGCCGCCGCTCCCGGAGCCGACGAACGTCGAGGCGGTGCAGGTGGGCAGGGTCGTCGGCACCGCTTCCGGGCACACCCCCGTCTGGTCGCCCTGGCCGTTGACGGTGGTGGTGTTGAGCCTGCCATCGTCGGTCCACGACGCGGCCAGCGTCAGCGGGGTGGCGCCCGCGGAGTTGACCATGGAGACCATGCGCCCGTCGTTGTCGAGCGTCTGGGCCCAGTTGCCGCCGTTCTCCAGGTCGACGCGCGAGAACCGGAGCGCACCGTCGTACGACCAGTGGCGCGCCTCGCCGAGCTGGGTGGTGGCGCTGAGCGGCCGCCCCAGCCGGCTCGAGCTGTACGTGGTGGTCACCCCGTCGGGGGTGGTCTCGCTGGCGAGGTTGAGGAACGCGTCATAGCTCCGGTGGGTGATTCGCCCGTCGGGGTCGCTGGCGGTCAACCACTCGCCGTGCGCGCCGTAGGTATAGGAGGCGACGACGCTGCCGTCGCTGCCCTGCAGGCTCAGCAGGTTGCCCTTGGCGTCGCGGTTGTAGTGATTGCTCCGTCCCACCGGATCGGTGACCACCAGCGGCAGGCCGTTGGCGTCGTAGGTGGTGC